>NZ_CP041191.1:1201250-1540000 GCF_006517275.1 Labrenzia sp. PHM005
TTCCAAACCGGAGCATTTTCTAGTTTGATTCCGGATCCGGTGCCTTTCCGGACCTCCGAAAAGATTGGCCATGGACTGGCCCACACCGGAGATCAGACTGATGCAAGTTCAACCGATTGCGGCCATACGGCCGATAAAAATTCAACCCAAACCGGTGGGAGAGGTCCCAGAGGTTTACGAGCGGGACGCGCGGCCGCACCCTGAATTTATCCCAACTGCCAACAACGACCCGCAGACATCAGATGCTGAGCAGACTGACAAGTCCCGGCATGCGGTTTCAGATTATACGGCGCACTTGCTGATCACTCATCAAACCGCAACACAGACTGTCATGGATCGAACGGCACAAATGGCGCGATATGCTACCAAGACCGGAGCCATACCGGTACAGCCGCAGATTTCCTTGTCTGTCTGAGTTTTCTTGCCCTCAGCTCTCAATTCGAAGAAACCCGGCAAGACCAGTTTTCTGGTGCTCAATGACATGGCAATGGAACGCCCAATCCCCCGGATTGTCGGCCACCAGAGCCACTTCCAGAGTTTCTTCTTCCAATAAGAGGGCCGTGTCGGTGACGAGTGGCGGCAGTCTGCGTTTGTTGGATCTAAGCAGTTTAAACGAGACCCCGTGCAAATGGATCGGATGGTCGTTCGGCGATTCATTGCGTAGCCGCAGGATATAGGATTTGCCGAGCTTCATTCGAGCCAGTGGATCCAAGGGTCCGGGCACATCGCCTGGCCAAGCCTCCCGGTTGATCGACCAGAAGGTATAACCGAGAGACCCACAAATGCTGGCTTGCGGTGCATCGCCTTCCGGTGACCAGCCAAAGACAAAATCAATCACCTCCGCATTGGCAAGATCAGGCATGGGAACCGGATTGACCGGCAGGGGTTTCAATTCCGTCAAGCTGCGCCGGGCACTTGGTCCGATTGCCCGGAACCGTGCCAGCGATTTGTCGCCATTCGGACGCCGCAGCAAAAGCGTTACTTCTTGCCCCTCGTCATCAGGTACACGCACCGCGACATCGGCGCGTTGGCCCGGTGACAAGAGGATAGTGTCGGCGGGCATCGAATGAGGTAGCGGATTGGAATCGAGCGCGATGACTTGCGCTTCTGCATCCTCGACACCAAAAGTGCCGACCCGGGTGACGTCGGTAATCGCCAAACGCAACCGCACAAGTCCTCCTGCCGGAACTTCATAGACCGGATTTACGTCCCAGTTGACCGTCGAAACTGTTCCGTAAGTGCCGCCACGGGCGGCATTGCGCGCTTTAAACAGTTCGATGAACTGGCCATCGCCACCCAGGCGGAAATCCCGGATGTTCAGAGGCAAATCTAGATCGAATCCCGGGTCTTCGTCTTCATCGACAATCAAGACCCCAGTCAGGCCGCGCGCCATTTGCTCCAGTGTATTGCAGTGGGGGTGGTACCAGAAGGTGCCGGCATCGGGAGGGGTGAATTCATAGCGGTAGGATTGGCCCGCCTCGATTGGATGCTGAGTGAGATAAGGCACGCCATCCATGGCATTGGCGATCCTGAGGCCATGCCAATGAACCACGCTTGCCTCGTCCAAATGATTTTTGACATCGATGGCGGTTTTTTCTCCGCGTTTCATCCGCAAAACCGGCGGCGGACCATCGGGCAAAAAACTCATCATATTCTGTGTAACGGTGCCGGGCAGGAAGCTGTGATCATATGCCGACATGACCAATTCATGATTTGCTGCATTGGCTGCACGGGCTGCAAGGCCGCCAACGGCAAATGCCGATCCTGTTGCCGCTGATCCGATCAGCAGCTCGCGCCGGGACACTCCCACCATACTTTTTTGCTCCAAGATTTCTTAAGCGCGTCCGCGCGCACATTTGCACCTGAGTTCTATTCTCTTCAAGACTAAATGTGCGGATCCGAGACAGCTGGTAAGGCGGCTGTTTATGCAAGCGATCATAATTTGGAGGAGGGCAAGGCGTTTAAGACAGAAACGCCTTTGGACGTCACCTTGAAACGCAGGTTTCCGGTTTTTGGAGATGTGGTTCTTTCCGCCAGACCCTTGGAAATCAGATCGTCCACCACTTTGGCAGCTTCGGTGCGCGGCATTTCTGCACTTCTGGCGATCCCAGTCGCGGTCCGCATCGTCAGGCCGCCGGTGGCCTGCAGAACTTTCTTCTGGTCATCGTTGAGGTCCGATACAATCGTGTTCAGCACCTCACCTTGAATATTTGCGTCCGGAGCGACTGGGGTTGCTTCTTCGGCAATGACCCGGCGCAGCTCTTCAACTTCTTCACTGCTGTCTTCGGCGATCTGTTCGGCTTCCCGCGTTTTCTCCTTCAGTTCATTCAGAACTTTTTCCGAGATGGAGCTGAGGAAGGCCCGCGAGGAAAAACCAGCGACAAGGCAAAACCCGGCAAACACGAAGCCATCACGGAGATTGGCAAACCCGCCAGACGTATCGATCAGATTGGATTCTGCCATTGACAGGAACAACGGCACGGCCACGGCTGCAATGATCCCGACGACGATATAGCCGAAGCCTTTGTAACGGATGTCGTTCCCTTCGTTTTCAAAGCCAGGAGACAAGAGCCAGGCTCCAAATCCCCCTAATCCGCCGCAGACAACCATAATTGAAACGATCAAGACGATACCGGACATGCCATTCCCTCCCGTGCCGCTCCATTTTTGCCCGGACAGGTCATCCGGGCAAAGTTGGTCCTTATGATTCATCTCAATCTAAAGATGAGTCAATCCAGGTGGTACAGGATAGGGTTGGGTTAGTAGCCCGCCGCGTGGCCGTCCTTGCGTGGATCCGATCCAGCCGTCAACACGTGACGGGCCTTATCGATCATGATCGCCTGGCTGCCACCGATGGCTCCCGGAGCTGCGACCACGGAATGGCCCAGTTTTTTGAGGCCCTCGACGGTTGCGGGAGGCACAAGCCGTTCGGCCTGCAAGGCGTGGGTTTCTAAATCGAAGAACATGCGCGGGAAATCGATAGCCGCCTGCACATCCATGCCATAATCAATAATGTTGGTGAGAAGATGCGCATGACCGCAGGCTTGATAGTGACCACCCATGACGCCGAACGAGAGCCACGGCGCACCGTTTTTCAAGGCCATCGCCGGAATGATCGTGTGCATCGGCCGTTTGCCGCCATCGATCGAATTGGCAAATCCGGCTTGCGCCTTAAAGGACCGCCCGCGGCAATGCAGCAGGACACCGCTTTCCGGCGCCACGATGCCGCTGCCGAAATCACTGAAGAGCGAGTTGATGAAGGAGACCGCCAGTCCGTCCTTGTCGACAATGCTGAGATAGACCGTATCGGTCTGTGGCGCGAGGCTGGCATCCGGGATGGTGTCCAAACGTTTGTCGACCGAGATCATCTGCGCCAGCTGGTCAATGTAATCTTCGCCGATCAGGCGCGTATGGCAGACGTTCATATACCCCGGATCGGTCACGAACTTGTCGCGCACAGCGTAAGCGATGCGGGCAGCTTCCATTTCCAGGTGGAAGCGTTCGGCCCCGAAGGGATCAAGGTTTTCAAGACCGAAACGCTCAAGAATACCGAGTATGATGAGGGCGATTACGCCTTGCCCATTTGGTGGCAATTCAGCAATCGTATGGCCCTTGTAGTCGCGGACTACCGGTGAAACTGCTGTCGTGTGGCAGGCCGCCAGATCGTCCGTGGTCATTACCCCGCCCTTGGCGGTGACAGCGGCAACGATATCTTCTGCAATCGGTCCGGAATAAATTGCATCCGCACCTTCTGCTCCGATCGCTTCCAGCGTTTCTGCAAGATGCGGAAACTTGAGGACTGCACCGGTTTCAGGAGATGACCCGTTGATTAAATATCTGGCTGCAGACACTGGATCTTCATTGAGCTTGTCAATGTTATTGGCCCAGTCAGCCGCGACACGCGGTGCGACTGGAAAACCGTCCCGAGCATAATTAACCGCGCGTTTCAGCAAGGTCTTGAAGTCTTGCGTGCCATGCGCTTTCAGCAAGGTTTCCCAAGCTCTGACAGCGCCAGGGACGGTTACCGCATGCGGGGAGGTGTCCGTGATTTCAGAAACACCGAGTTCCGCGAGTTTTTCCGGTGTTGCGGCACGGGGGGCTGCGCCCGACCCATTGAAACCCGTGAGCCGGCCGTCGGGTTCTGTCACGATGGCGAAACAATCGCCGCCAATTCCGGTCATATGCGGTTCAACAACACATTGGACGGCAACCGCTGCGATTGCTGCATCAACCGCATTGCCGCCGTCCTGAAGAACTTCTATTGCCGCGCTGGTCGCAAGGGGGTGCGAGGTTGCCACGGCAGCTTCTCGTGCAAATACCGGTGATCTGCCTGGCGCTTGAAAGTCTCGCTTCACTGAATTCCCCCCATGGCGGCCATTTGATTGTTTCCTCCTGGCCGCAAATGCTTGTTGAAGAAACACCCTATTCCTCTTACCGCCGCTCTGTTAGCAAGCGGGCAGTTCTGGCCAGCACATTAAGGAGAAGTGGCGAAATGCGCAAACTCACACTTTCAACCGCAGAGACCATCATTTCTGCCGCACAAGAAAAAGCGAAAGAGCTCAATCTCAAGCCGTTGACCGTTGTGGTTCTGGATGCCGGCGGCCATGCCATCGCACTGAAACGCCAGGATGGTTCTTCCATCATGCGTCCTCAAATCGCCACTGGCAAAGCCGTTGGTGCCTTGGCCGTTGGCACCGGCACTCGCTGGCTCAACGCCAATGCGGAAACGCGCCCGCACTTCGTCAACGCTTTGAACGGCGCGTCCGGTGGTGCGATCATTCCAGTTCCCGGTGGCGTTCTGGTGAAAAACGATGAAGGTGAAACACTCGGCGCGGTCGGTATCACCGGCGACACTTCAGAAAACGACGAGGCTTGCGCCGTTGCTGGCATTGAAGCTGTAAAACTGGTCGCCGACTGCGGCTAATCCGCTTTGAATTAATGCGGCAGCCTTAAAGACTGCCGCATACGGCCGGTTTTTCATCCAGTTAGGATTTGTCCGTCAGCTTGTTGATGGTCTTTTGCATCTCTTCAAGCTGACGTTTCATCTCGTCCAGATCGCTGGTATCTGTTGTTTGAGCCTTTTTCGGTTCGCTGGCTTGCGGCGTTGAGCCGCTTTCGCCGGCCGGGAACGGCATGAACATCTTCATCGCCCGTTCGAACATTTCCGAATTGCGCTTGACCTGGTCTTCGATGGCATCGAACGCGGTGGCGCCAAAAGCTTCGCTCATTTGAGAACGTAGTTTTTCCTGTTCCTTGGTCAGCGAGGTCATGGAGTATTCCAGGAAACTCGGCACCAGGCCTTGCATGCTGTCGCCATAAAACCCGATCAGCTGGCGCAAGAAGGAAACGGGAAGGAGGTTCTGGCCCTTGCTTTCCTGCTCGAAAATGATCTGTGTGAGTACGGACCGGGTGATGTCGTCGCCAGACTTGGCGTCATAAACAACGAAGTCTTCCTCTCCCTTCACCATCACCGCCAGATCTTCCAAGGTCACATAGGTGCTGGTGCCGGTATTATAGAGCCGCCGGTTGGCGTATTTCTTGATGATTGTCGGCTCATTGGTCTTGGCCATCAGATGTATCCGCCTTTCGTTCCGCAGCTGCCTATCTGCAGTGGCTGTTTATCATTTGACGACAAGACTTTGCAGACCTGTCATCTCCTCCAACTATGAGACTAAGCCAATCGTATTGCTTCGTGCCAGCCTTTTTATGTGCAGTGACGAAAGGATAATGCCGCAATAGCGAAAACAAGACCGTCATACGGATTATCGCGGTTGACACATTTGGCGGCGCAAGTTCTAGTCCCTTCATTGTCACGGTTCACGTGAATGCCGTGAAAGGTGTCACCCATCCTGGGCCCGACGGCCAGAAGTTTGGAGAGTAATATGAGCGCTTCCACCGACGTCGTTATTGTCAGTGCGACCCGCACACCGGTCGGTTCCTTCAACGGTTCCTTTGCAAATACGCCAGCTCATGAGCTCGGCGCCCACGTTATCAAAGCCGCTCTTGACCAGGCCAAGGTCGATGGCGCAGACGTCGACGAGGTCGTGTTCGGTCAGGTGTTGACCGCAGGCCAGGGTCAGAACCCCGCCCGTCAGGCAGCCATCAACGCCGGCATTCCCGATAGCGCCACCGCTTGGGGGCTCAATCAGGTGTGCGGTTCAGGCCTGCGTACCGTTGCTATCGCAGCGCAGCAGATTCAGACCGGTGACGCGTCCATTATGGTCGCTGGTGGCCAGGAAAGCATGTCCTTGTCACCGCACTGCGCACCGATGCGCACTGGCTACAAAATGGGCGACTACAAAATGGTCGACACCATGATCAAGGACGGCCTTTGGGATGCCTTCAACGGCTACCACATGGGTCAGACTGCTGAGAATGTTGCTGAGAAATGGCAAATCACCCGCGAACAGCAGGACGAATTTGCTGTTGCCTCTCAGAACAAAGCCGAAGCTGCGCAAAAGGCTGGCAAATTCAAGGACGAAATCACACCGTTCACTGTGAAAACCCGCAAGGGCGACATTGTGGTCGAGGATGATGAATACATCCGCCATGGTGCCACGCTGGAGAGCATGGCCAAGCTGCGCCCTGCGTTCACCAAAGAGGGCAGCGTCACGGCCGCCAACGCCTCTGGCATTAACGACGGTGCCGCGGCCCTTGTTGTCATGAGTGCTGAAGAAGCCGAAAAGCGCGGGCTCAAGCCGCTGGCGCGCATCGCTTCCTGGGCAACAGCTGGTGTTGACCCAACCATCATGGGCTCTGGTCCGATCCCAGCCTCACAAAAGGCACTGGAAAAGGCCGGCTGGACTGCTGAAGAGCTGGACCTGGTGGAAGCCAACGAAGCCTTCGCGGCCCAAGCCTGCGCTGTCAACAAGGACATGGGCTGGAACCCGGACATCGTCAACGTCAACGGCGGTGCGATTGCGATCGGTCATCCGATCGGCGCGTCCGGTGCCCGCATTTTGTGCACGCTTTTGCATGAAATGAACCGCCGCGACGCCAAAAAAGGTCTCGCCACGCTCTGCATCGGCGGCGGCATGGGCGTTGCCATGTGCCTGGAGCGCTAAGTCGAAGGCACTCGGGAATTACTGCGGCCGGACCTGAGGAGGATCGGCCGCAGCGGACATCAAAGTCCGGTTGGAACTTGAAGTACCCACAAAGAGCCCGAAGGGCCCGGAGTTGGAAGTCAGGAGGAATGTGGAATGAGTAAGGTCGCATTGGTAACTGGGGGCACCCGCGGAATTGGCGAAGCAATCTCCCGCGGTTTGAAAGACGCGGGTTATACCGTGGCGGCCACATACGCTGGCAACACTGAAAAAGCGGAAGCGTTTAAGGCTGAGACCGGCATTCACGTCTACAAATGGGATGTTTCCGATCCTGAAGCATGTGCGGCTGGCATTGCCCAAGTTGAAAGTGAACTCGGCCCGGTTGAAGTTCTGGTCAACAACGCCGGTATCACCCGCGACGGCATGTTCCACAAAATGGATTTCGATCAGTGGCGCGCCGTGATGTCCACCAACCTCGACTCCATGTTCACGATGACTCATCCAGTGATCAACGGCATGCGCAGCCGTGGCTCTGGCCGTATCATCAACATTTCTTCGATCAATGGCCAAAAGGGTCAGATGGGTCAGACCAACTATTCGGCCGCCAAGGCCGGTGTGATCGGTTTCACCAAAGCACTTGCCCAGGAAAATGCCTTCAAAGGTATTACCGTCAACTGCGTGTGCCCAGGCTACATCAACACCGACATGGTCGCCGCGATGCCGGAAAAAGTTTTGGAATCCATCGTTTCCGGTATTCCTGTCGGTCGCCTCGGCAAACCGGAAGAAATCGCACAGACCGTTGTTTACCTGGCATCTGATGCCGCTGGTTTCATGACCGGTGCCGTCATGACCATCAACGGTGGCCAATACGTCGCCAATGGCTAAGGTCAAGCCATAGGTGCTTCTGTTTGAAGTAACTCAGCTACTGTCTCGGAGAACCGGCCCGGCTTCGGTCGATTGACCGTTCTTCGAGACACAGCGTTTTGGGATTGCCCGAGCGCTATGCGTTTCCAGTGACCTTGAAAGCCGTTCGGTCGGCTGCTCAGTCTGGGCGCCCCGGAAACATTCTTGTTTCTTCCAGGTAAGGATTCTGGGCTCGGCAGGCCTCAAAATTACCTGGCATAATATCAGCGAAAATCAGCTCAGAAGTGACCGCGGAAGCCTGCGCTAAAAAGGTGCCGTCCGGTGCGGCGATGCAAGATTGGCCTTGATAGGCAAACCGGGCGTCTTTACCGGCGTGGTTGGCATAGGCGACAAAAACCTGGTTTTCAAAGGCGCGTACCGGAATGACATTCTGTGCAATGAAGGCGCCGCCGTCACTTTTTGGCAATGCCGTTGGCACGAGCACAGCTTCCGCGCCGCGGAGCGCTAGATCTCGGACCCTTTCGGGAAATTCCACATCAAAACAAACCAGAAGTCCAAATTTCAGGCCTTCGAATTCAAAAATTGGAGAATGCTTGGTTCCGCGCGAAAACAGCGATTTTTCGTAATCGCCGTAAAGATGGATCTTATCGTAGGTGGCGGATATGGCCTCCGGCGTGACAAACAGGGCCGAATTGAAGACTTGTGCGTCACGCTGCATTGCCAATCCGGCAACCAGAGCAGAGCCGGTGTCTGTCGACAGCTCGTTTAGCCAAATTGCGTCCGCGTCATCTGCCTCATTCGCATGATCTGTGATCGTCGAACCAGCACCATATCCGGTGAGCGCCAGCTCCGGGAGAACGGTGATCCGGCTGCCCTGGGCTGCAGCTTCCCGAACGGCTGTCTCGATGGCGGATTTCCGCTCCTCAATCGAAGTAACCGCGGCGTTCAGCTGGGCAATGGCGATTTTCATAGCTATTCCCCCTTGCTCCAGGCGCCGAGCAGTTTCGGTAGATCGCCAAAGCGGGCAACCAGACCAAAGACAACAACGGCAACCAGAATGAAGAACACCGAAACAGCGGCCATGGTTGGCGTATAGCCGTAGCGCAACGCATTGAAGACCTTGATTGGGATCGTCTCCAAAGTGAAGCCGACGGTCATGTAAGCCACAATGTATTCGTTCAGCGACAAGACAAAGGCAAAGGCAAAGCCGGAGATCACATACGGCCGGATCAGCGGAAAGATCACCGTTTTCATGAGTGTCTTGTCATCGGCACCCATGGTCATACCGGCCTCGATGATCTCCCGGTCGATGGTGGCAAAACCAAGCGTGATTGTGACCAGTGGCAGGCTGACAAAGAAGATGCCGTGGCTGATAACGACAGTCCAAGGCTGGCCGTAAAACCCGGTGGTTGCCCAGAAGCTGAGCGCGCCGAGCGCGGTGATGACCGGCGGCAATATGAAAGGTGAGAACCCGAGCATTTGAACAAACCGTGCCCAGGGCGCGACCCGGCGCCACAAAAACCAGGAGAGCGGCAATGCAATTGCAACGCTGATTGCGGAAGCCGTTGCGGCCACCATCACCGAATTCAGCAAGGCGGACCGCCAGGCCGGATCTGTCAAAACACTCAAATACCAGTCGGCGGACAGGCCTTGTGGCGGGAAGGCCAGTGTCTTTTTGGCGTTGAGCGCCACCCCGGCAATAACAATGACTGGAAGCGCCATGAAAAGCGCCATGGCGGCAAAGAACAGTTTTCCGGCTGCTTTGCTCATAGCTCTCCCGCTCCTTTCCGGCCCGAAATCATCACGGACAAACCAACCAGAAGCAGGCTGGCGATTACCAGGAAGACGGCCATGGCTGCGGCGAACGGCATGTTGGACTGGTAAATTGCCTGATCTGTGACCAGGACCGACAATGTCCAATGCTGCGGCCGTCCCAATATCTGCGGCAGCAAATAGGCGCCGAGCGCAAAAATGAAAACGATAATGAAAGTCGCCAGCAGGGTTTTGCGCATGACCGGCAGGACGACGTTCATGAAGGACCGGACCGGCGAACAGCCAAGTGTGCGGGCGGCTTCCATCAGGGACGGGTCTAGCCGCGAGAACGCGGGATAGAGTACCAGAACCGTATAGGGAAAGGCTTGATAGATGAGACCTGTCAGGACAGCGCCAAAGCCGGGCGCCCAGGCTTCCGGTTTTTCCATCAGGCCGAGCCAGACAAAGAAATTGCTGATGCCGGCCGTGCGGCTCAACAGCGTCGACCAGGCAAAGCCGATGATTACTTCTGAGAGGGAAAGAACCCCTAAAAGCGCGATCAGCCACAGCACCTGATCCCGGCGGCGAAGTTTGGTCAGCAGGTAAGTGAAGGGAACTCCGATCAATAAGCAAAAAGCCGAGACGAGCGCTGCCAAACCGAGGGAAAAAGCCAGGACTTCGCCGAAAAACGGTGTCAGAAACCGGGCGTAATTGGCAAAGTTAAAGGCCGGTTCATAAAAGCCGCCTTGAACCCGCTTGAAGACGGAGATGGCGACCATGATGCCGAAGGGGACGACAAAGAACATCCCCAGCATGGCGGCAGGAAAAGCGATCGGCAGATAATCGCTGAGTTTCTGGGGGGGGCTGCGGCGCATCAGTGTGCCCCTTCAGGACCAAAAACCACACACGCTTCCGGCGGTAGTGTCAGGGATACAGATGTCCCGACATGAAAGTCACAGTGCGATTTGGGCGGCGCCAGCGCAATGACCCGGTCGCTGCCGGCATTCAGATGGATTTCTATGGTCGATCCCATTTCCCGGATGAAGACGATGTCGGCTTTGACAGGACCATCTTCACCCTCGGCCACGACGACATCTTCTGGCCGAACGGAAATCAATGCCTGGCCGCTCGAAGGAATATCCAGGCCGGGGATAAGGCCGCCTGAAAAGGCTGCGCCGCCGTCTGCCTTTGTCACCTTGATCAAATTCGCCTGGCCCAGAAAGTCCGCAACAAAAGGGCTGGCCGGTCTTTTGTAAGCCTCGATTGGGGACGCCATCTGCTCAACCTTGCCGTTGGACATAACGACGATCTGGTCGGACATGGACATGGCTTCACGCTGGTCGTGGGTGACGACGATGGTGGTGATGCCAAGGCGTTGCTGTAGCTGCCTGAGTTCCACCTGCATGGCTTCGCGAAGTTTGGCGTCTAGTGCAGACAGGGGCTCGTCAAGCAGGAAAAGCTGCGGTGAGACCGCAAGGGCCCGGGCAATGGCCACCCGTTGGCGTTGGCCGCCTGAGAGCTGAGTGATCGCCCGGTTTTCGATGCCGGGCAACTGCACCATATCGAGCAACTCACGCACCCGGGCTTCGCAGTCAGCGCGGTTTGCGCCGCGGATTCTTAAGGGATAGGCGATGTTTTCGCCTATGGTGAGATGTGGGAACAATGCCAGGGACTGGAACACCATGCCAAGATTGCGCTTGTGTGCTGGCGTGTCGTTGATCCGGTCGCCCTGCAGGCGGATGTCGCCGGAGGTCGGGTCTTCCAGACCTGCGATCATGCGCAAGAGCGTTGTTTTTCCGCAGCCGGACGGACCGAGAAGACACACGAACGTGCCGTCGTCGACATTGAGCGAGATACCATCGACAGCGGTCACCGCGCCAAAGCGTTTGGTGATGTCGGCGAGTTGAAGACCGGACATATGTTCTTCCCGAAACGTTTAAAAACTCCGGACCGGAAACGGGATCGCCTCCGGTCCGGATAAAGGGCTTAGCCGACGATTAGTTCCGTCCACTTCTGGTTCAACCAGTCGGACTTAGTGGAATAAAGATCATAGCGCGGGATGACCGGATCAATATCGGAGGAAACAGATGCAAATTCTGCGTCGGTCATGTCGAGCGTGTCCCGCTTCAAGGTCGGGGCGGTGCCGACTTTCAAGGACATCAGCTTCTGCATCGACGGCTGGGTCATGAAGTTGATGAATTCATGGGCTTCGTCGCTCTTCTTCGACGCACGGGACAGGGCCCAGCAACCCGAATCCAGGATGCCGCCTTCTTTCGGGAAAGTGGAGCGGACCGGGAAACCGTCCGCAGCGGCAAGGCCTGTTACGTCGTGATAATACTGGCCCATCGGAATTTCACCGGACTTCAGAGCCTGTTCGAACTGGGCCTCGTCCCGGTACCACAGCCGGACGTTTGGCTTCAGCTCCGCCAGCTTGTCCATCACCTTCAAAATGCCCTCATCCGTGTCGAGGATCTCTGTGCCGCCGAAGAAGGTTTTGGCGGTGACTTCCAGAAGGAAGGAGTTGGAGACGAGCGCCAGAAGACCGAGTTTGTCGGCGTTTGACGGATCCCACATGAACGCCCAGCTCTCCGGCGCTTGCGGGTAGCTCTCGGTGTTGGAAACCAGGGTGATGTACCAGGCCACCGCACCAACACCTGCGACCTTGCCGTCGTCATAGCGGTTGATGAACTGCGGCAGCACCTTGTCGGCATCGGCGATCTTGGCGAGATCCAAAGGCGCCCAAAGGTTGGTCGATTGGCCTTTCAGCATGGCAACCTGGGACATCATGGAAAGATCCGCTGGAGCTGCGCCGGCACGGGCGGCCTGTTCCAGCTGGACCAGCCAAGCTTCGCCGGTCGGCTCTGCAATGGACTCAACGGCAATGCCGGTCGCCTTTGTGAATTCCGGAAAGATGTGCTTGTCAAAGCTGTCTTTGAAGTAGCCGCCATAAACGCCGACTTTCAAAGAGCGATCTGCGGCCTGCAAAATCGATGGCATGGCCAAGGTGGAGACGCCTGCAAGGCCAGTGGCCAAAACTGAGCGCCTTGAGAGTTTGAACTTCGTTGTGTCAGTCATTTTCAATTCCCCTCGTTGGTTGACCGTTTGCTGCGGTCAGGGACAAGGCGGACAGCCCGTTCTATGCGGGCTTGCCGGCCGTGTGAGCTTTAAGTTCCGGTGGCCACGGATGGGCTGAACACCATCAGCGACAGAATTTCGAACAGCATCTGTGCGCCGGCATGTGCGGTGTTTGTGGTTGAGTCATATTGCGGCGCGACCTCCACAACATCGCCGCCGATCAGATTAATGCCTTTTAGTGCCCGTAGGATTTCCTGGGCTTCGCGTGTTGTCAGGCCGCCGATTTCCGGTGTGCCGGTGCCTGGCGCATAGGCTGGATCCAGGCTATCGATGTCGAAGGAGAGATACACCGGACCGTCGCCGACCTTTTCACGGGCAAGTTCCGCGATTTTTTCGCAGCCGAGCTTGGAGATCTCTTCGGCGTGGATCACGCTCATGCCAGTGTCTTTGGAAAACTCCCAGAGATAGTCGGAAGAGCCCCGGATGCCGATTTGGATTGTGCGGTCTGGGTCCAGCACACCCTCCAGCACAGCCTGACGGAACGGGCCGCCATGATGGAAACGGCTGCCGTCGAAGGGGCCTGAGGTATCGCAGTGGGCATCGATATGGATCATGCCGACCGGTTCATCGCGGCCGAGCGCTTTTAAGATTGGCAGGGATATCGAATGATCGCCGCCAATTGAGAGCGGTACGACGCCAGCGGTCACGAGTTTTGCAATCGCCGCCTCAATGTCTTCATGGGATTTCACCAAGTCAAAGCGGCTGCGGAACGGCACGTCACCGATGTCTTCGGCCCGCAAGTCCGAACCCGGCATGCACTCCAGCACATGGTTGAACGGGCCGACCCGTTCGATGGCCCGGATCGCGCGCGGGCCAAAGCGGCAGCCATTGCGGTTGGTGATGCCAAGATCCATCGGCGCCCCGATCAGCGCCACATCGAGATCTGAGAAATCCGGATCCGACCAATCAACGGTGCGAAAGGGAAGGTCAAGAAAGGTCGGAATGCCGGCATATGGCGCAACCCGTGTGCCGGACGGGTCAAAAAGCTTGTCCGCCACCGCCTTGAACGTCGGATCATAGATCGTGCTTTCATTGTCGCCGCCGAATTTGGCGCGAATGGCTGCCAGCTTATCCTTATCCATATCACTCCTCTTTCCACTGAACGTCGGCAGCAAATGCCGATCTTGAAAGGGCTGCCAGCCTCTCGGGGATCCGTTCGATTTCCTTGCGGCTGACATTGGCAAAGGCGAGCCGCAGATGCTGATCCTGGTTAGGGCCGAAATAGCTGCCGGGCAGAGCCAGGAGGCCGCAGTCCTTTGCCAGCCGTTCGGCAACTTCCGTTGCCGCTATTCCCGGGAATGGATGCCGTACATAGGCAAAGTAGACGCCGATCTGATCGACCTGCCAGTTGGGCGCCTGCACCATTGCGGTTTGAAATGCTTCGGCCCGTCCGTTGATCTCTGCGGTAACGCCCTTGCGCCAATCACCAAGCGTTGTGATTGCGTTGGGAAGTGCGATCTGCGTGGCCCGCGCCGGGCAAATCTGGATGCAGTCCAGGACTTTACCAATTTCTTCAAGGATCGGCGCGCCGGCGATCAATGCGCCAAGTCGGTGGCCGGGAATGGCGAAGCTTTTTGAAAAGCTGTAGAGGCTGATCACTCTATCCCGCCAGCGTGGGTCGCTGAACAGCCCATGCGGTGCTGCGCCGTCTGGCCGAAAATCCCGGTAGGTTTCATCGATGATCAGTGTGACGTTATTTTCATGGGCCAAGTCCAGAAAGGCTTTGATCACGTCCGGCGGATAGATCGCGCCGGTCGGATTGTTGGGCGTCACCAGAACAATTGCCTTGACCTTGTCATCAATCAACGCGGCCGCATGTTCAACGTCTGGAATGAAGCCGGCCTTGGCGGAAAGTGGCAATGGCCGGGCTTCGATGCCCAGCATGTCCAGTGTCATTTTGTGATTGAAATACCAGGGCGTCGGCAAAAGGACCGCGTCGCCGGCAGCTGCCAAAGCCAAAACAGATACAAAGAAGGCCTGATTACAGCCGGCTGTGATCGCGACTTCGTCGAAGCCAATAGGGGCTTGGTAGACACTTGCGCATTCTGTTGCAAAAGCAGCACGCAAAGCGCCGTCCCCAAAGATATTTCCATAGCGGGTCGCTTCCGCAGATTTAGCCGCGTTTGCAATGTGTTCCAAAAACTCGGCTGGGGGCGGATCGCCGGGCACTGCCTGGGCAAGGTTCAGCGCTGGGCCGTGCTGACCTTGATAGGCGGGTAGCCAGTTTGCGGCCTCCGGAATGGGCGGTGTCGCCGTATCAATTAGGTTTTGGTTCAGGCTGAAGGCCGTCACGCTTGCATCCACTTCAATGATCGCTCGCACACCGATTGGGCACGCGCAAAAAATGATCATAGAAATTTCGAAAGCTTGTAAAATAGGATAGTTTCAATCAATACATTGAGAATATCAAATGTAAGGGAGGGTGCATGCGCCCGTCTGGAAGTGACCTCCGCCTGCTGCAGGTGTTTGATGCTGTTGTCCGTCATGGCGGCTTTTCGGCAGCTGAAGGAGAGCTCAATCTCAGCCAGTCGACGATTTCCAATCACATGGCCGCGCTGGAAGAGCGTTTGGGGGTTGTCTTGTGCCGGCGGGGGCGGGGAGGTTTTCAGCTCACAGAAGAGGGGCGGTCGGTTCATGAGGCCGCTACCCGCCTGAATGCGGCCTTGCACGACTTTTCCGCCGACGTCGGCTCTGTGCAGGGCAAGATCAGTGGTGAGTTGCGTATCGGTGTGTTGGATGCAATTTGCGATGATCCGCAGAACCGTTTGCCGGAAGCGCTTGGCGCTTTTCATGAACTTGCCGGCGATGCCAAGGTATTGCTTGCGCAGGAAGCGGCGCAAGATCTCCAGCAGAAAGTGCGGGACGGCACCTACCATTGTGGCATTGGTGTTGATCTGACCCCGGTCGAGGGCCTTGACCAAGTGCTGCTGAATACGGAAATGCACAGTCTTTATTGTGGCCGCGGCCACCCGTTGTTTCACATGCCGGTGGCGGATTTGGTGCGTGAAGAACTGCTGGCGTTGCCTTTTGTTAAACGCGGTTACTGGTGCACGGAAAAATCCCGGCAGAATGTTTTTCGAAATGTGGCTGCGACAGTCCTGCAGATCGAACCGCAGCTCTTGTTGATCCGCTCAGGTCATTATGTCGGGTATCTGCCGGATCATTATGCAGCGCGCTGGTGCGCCAACGGGGAATTGCGACGATTTGAAGTGCCGGAATTCAGCTATTCGGCCCAGTTTTATCTGTTCACCGCCCGCGACAACCGAAAATCCACCACGGTCACCGCGATCACCCAGGCTGTCCGATCTGCCTGGGCCAAAAATGCAGACTGTGATCAGGATGATAAGTCTCAGAAAAAGCAGAAGTATTTAGAAAGCGCCTGACCGGAATCTATCCTATTGCGTCTTGTCGTCGGTCGGAAAATGTCATCTACGTCTTGACAAAATGGAACGTTCCAGTTTTTATGGATCAAAATTTGGAACGTTCCAATTATTGGTTTGGAGGAATGCATGCGTTGGGGACTGATAGGCGCGAGCCGGATTGCGTCCAGTTATGTCATTGACGCCATCCGGGCGCAGGCGGGATCGGAAATCCAATCCGTTCTGAGCTCCGATGAGGCGCGTGGCCAAGCCTACGCGCAGGATCACCAGATCCCGGACAGCTATACTGATCTGGATGCCCTGCTCGCCGATGACAGCGTCGACGCGGTTTACATCTCGACCACAAATGAAAAACACCACCCGCAGGCCATGGCAGCGATTGCCGCCGGTAAACATGTCCTGTGCGAAAAACCGCTCGCGATGACCTTAGGCGAAGCTGTTGAGATGGTGAGGGCTGCGGCGGACAAAGACGTGACCTTTGCGACCAATCACCATCTTCGCAATGCCGGTTCCCACCTTGCCATTCGCGATCTGATTGCCTCAGGCCGGATCGGCAAGGTTTTGAGCGCCCGGGTGTTTCATGCAGTCAATCTGCCGGAGCACCTACGCGGTTGGCGGATCAATGATGCCTCTGCTGGCGGTGGCGTTATTCCGGATATCACGGTTCACGATGCTGATACTGTTCGGTTTCATCTGGCTGAAGACCCGGTCGATGTGGTTGCCAAGGCTGGCGTATCCGGCATGGGTGAGGGTGTTGAAGACAGTGTCATGTCGGTCTGGTCCATGCCATCTGGCGTGATGGTTCAGTCCCACGAGAGTTTTACCCATGGATACGCCGGTACCGGGGTCGAATTCCACGGAACCGAAGGGTCGATCTTTGCACGCAATGTCATGACCCAGGAGCCTGTCGGCGAGATTCGGCTGGTCGATGCGTCAGGAGAAAGCCAAGTCCCTTACGAGACGCACAATCTCTATCACCGCGCGATAGGCCTTTTTGCCGGAGCTGCTGCGGGCAAAGGTGCACCGTCAGCGGATGGTGTTGATGGCGTGAAGTCTTTGGCGGTTGCGCTCGCCGTACGCGAGGCGGCCCGTTCGGGCCAGGCAACGCACGTCGACTATGGAGGGCTTTGAGCCATGACCTCCAAGATCGTTTCCATGGAAGATGCTGCCGCCCGAATAAAGGATGGCGCGGTTGTCACCGTTTCTTCTTCCTCCGGCCTCGGATGCCCGGACAAGGTGCTGGAAGCCATTGGCGACCGGTTCGACAAAGAAGGGCATCCGAGGAACCTGACCACGCTGCATCCGATCGCAGCGGGCGATATGTACGGCATCAAAGGCATCGACCACATCGCCAAGGATGGTCTGCTTTCGACCATCATCGCCGGATCCTATCCCTCCGGTCCGTCTTCGATGCCGATGCCGGATATTTGGAAGATGCTCGTTGAAAACCGTGTTGCGGCCTACAACGTCCCTTCCGGCATCCTGTTCGACATGCACCGAGATGTGGCCGCCCGCCGTCCGGGTGTGATGACCAAAGTGGGTCTGGAGACCTTTGTTGATCCGGTTCTCCAGGGCTGCGCCATGAACGAGGTTGCAGCTGAAAAACCGATTGTCTCCAGGATCGACCTTGGCGGAGAAACCTGGCTGCATTTCCCGAACATCATTCCGGATGTGGCCATTATCCGGGCAACCACGGCGGATGAACGCGGAAATCTTACTTACGAGCATGAAGGCGCCTATTTGGGCGGTCTGGAACAGGCGATTGCAGTTCGCAACCACGGCGGTCTGGTGATTGCCCAGGTCAAACGGATCACGGCTTCCGGTTCGCTTCGGCCGCACGATGTCCGGGTCCCGGGGCACCTGGTTGATCTGATCGTTGTTGATCCTGGCCAGCGGCAGACCACGGAAACCGACTATGATCCGGCCATCTCAGGCGAAATCATGCGGCCGTGGGATAGTTTTTCGCTTGCCGACCACAGCGTTGAGAAAATTGTCGCGCGCCGCGCGGCCATGGAACTGAGTGCTGGCCAGACAGCCAATCTCGGCTTTGGTGTGTCGGCGATGGTGCCACGGGTCCTTCTGGAAGCCGGGCAGGAACAGGCCGTCACCTGGGCCATTGAGCAGGGTGCGACCGGTGGCATGCCGCTGACCGGTTTTGCCTTCGGTTGTGCATCCAACGCCGATGCCTATATGCCGTCGCCTCAGCAGTTTACCTATTTCCAGGGCGGAGGTTTTGACGTCTCGTTCCTGTCCTTCCTGGAGATTGATCTTGAAGGCAACGTCAACGTTTCCAAACTCGGCAAGAAACCCTATCTGACAGCAGGCTGCGGCGGGTTTGTCGACATTACAGCCAATGCCAAAAAGATCGTCTTTTCCGGCCTCTTTGAGGCGGGTGCTGGTCTTGAGCTGACCGATGAAGCCTTGCGGGTGAAGGCGCCTGGCAAGTTCACTAAGATGGTCGACAATGTCGAGCACGTGACGTTTTCCGGCCGCCGCGCACGGGAGCTCGGTCAGGAGGTGCTCTACGTTACCGAACGCTGTGTGATCAAACTGACCGAAACCGGCCTGATGGCAACGGAAATCATGCCGGGAGTTGATGCGCAGCGCGACATCGTTGATGCTTCCAAAGGCCGGGTTCGGCTGGCAAACACCTTGACCGAAATGCCGGTAGCGCTCCTTAAAAAAGAAGCCATGGAGTTGCAGCTGTGAGCGGACTTCATTTGATACGCCACGGCAGCATTGCCGAATTGCAGTTGGACAATCCCTCCAAGCTGAATGCCTTCACGGTAGAAATGCTGGAAGCGGTTGAACCGGCTTGTGCCGAAATCGAAAGGGATGCTGCCGTTCAGGCTGTTGTTGTGACAGCTGCAGACAGCAAGGCCTTTTGCGCCGGTGCGGACATCCTGGCTTGGTCGCAATTGGAGCCCTGGGAATTTGCACGCAATTGGGTTCGTTATGGCCATCGCATTTTTGATCGATTGGCACGGCTTTCAAAGCCGAGCATCGCTGCGCTGAACGGGCATGCCTTTGGCGGCGGCCTGGAATTTGCGGCCACGGCGGACATTCGGGTGATGGCGCCACAGGCGACCCTCGCTCTCCCGGAAGCTGCTGTCGGGATCGTCCCCGGTTGGTCGGGTACGCAGCGGCTGATCCGCCTGATGGGGGAGCCTCTTGTCAAAGAGATGGCTTTGTTCGGCCGCAGGATCTCCGCTGATCGTGCCCATGCGGCCGGGTTTGTCGCAGAAATCTCTGACGATCCCAAACAAACGGCGTTCGAAATCGCAGAAGCGCTGATGGCCAAGTCGCCCTGCTCGATCGAAGTTGCCAAATACATGATCCATGCGGCCGCTGGCGAAGACCGCGGCGCGATGATTGAAGCGCTGGGCGCGGGCATGATCGGCCCAACCGCCGATCGGGATGAAGGCGTCACAGCCTTTCGCGAAAAACGCAAACCGAATTTTCCTGGAACGAGACCATGAGTGAATTGAACGTCGTTGCCATTTCAAATGCAAAGCTCCCAGACGACCCTTTTGTCGCTCGTCACCTGATCGACGGGGCGTGGAAAGACAGCGCTGAAGGCGAAACTTTCGAACGGGTATCTCCCTCCCATGGTACGGTGGTGACCCGGGCGGCACAAGGAAACGGTGCAGATGTGGATGCGGCCATTTCCGCAGCGCGCAAGGCATATGATGCGGGAGCTTGGCGAGCCACCACCGGCAAGGACCGGGCAACTTTGTTGCTGAAAGTCGCAGATCTGATTGATCGTGAACGGGATCGGATTGCGTTGCTGGAGACCCTGGAGTCCGGCAAACCGATCAGCCAGGCCCGTGCCGAAATCGAAGGCGCTGCGGATATATGGCGTTTTGCGGCCTCATTGGCCCGAACCATCCACGGGGAAAGCCATAACACTCTGGGCAACGATTTTCTTGGGGTGGTTCTGAAAGAACCGGTTGGCGTGGTGTCGATCATCACCCCCTGGAATTTTCCATTCCTGATCGTTTCCCAGAAACTTCCCTTTGCGCTTGCTGCCGGCTGCACCGCCGTGATCAAACCCTCCGAAATGACCCCGGCTACCACCGTCATTCTCGGCGAATTGCTGATCGAAGCTGGTTGTCCGGCCGGTGTGGTCAACATTGTGCTGGGATATGGCGATCCGGTCGGGATCGCTATGACCACCGACAAGCGGGTCGACATGGTGACCTTCACCGGGTCGACCGCGGTCGGCAAGGGGATCGTCAAGGCCGCGTCCGAAACATTGAAGAAGGTTTCGCTTGAGCTCGGCGGAAAAAATCCGCAGGTCCTCTTCCCGGATGCGGATCTGGATAGCGCGATCGATGCGATTGTGTTCGGCGTCTATTTTAACGCGGGCGAATGCTGCAATTCCGGCTCCAGAATAATTGTGCACGAGGATATTGCTGAAGAAGTTGTTTCGCGGACAGTTGCCTTGTCTCGGGACGTGCCCTTTGGCGATCCACTGGACCCATCGACCAAAGTCGGGGCGATCATAACGCCGGACCATCAAAAGAAAATCGACACCTATGTGCAGCAGGCCGCCAATCATGGTGGAGACATCCGGCTCGGCGGCGCGGCCCTGGATGTTCCTGGGTTGAAAGGCCAATTTTACCAGCCAACGGTGATTTCCAACGTGACGGGAGAGATGCCGATTGCCCGCGACGAGGTGTTCGGGCCGGTGCTTTCAGTCCTGACCTTCAAGACGCTGGATGAAGCTATCGCACTCGTAAACGATGCAGACTATGGCCTCTCCGCCGGGGTTTGGAGCGAAAACGTCCACACCTGTTTGGAGTTTGCGCGCCGGGCGCAGGCCGGCACTGTTTGGACGAACACCTGGATGGATGGTTTTGCCGAACTGCCGTTCGGCGGCTTGAAAGAGAGCGGCCAAGGCCGGGAGCTTGGAAAATACGGTCTGGACGAGTTCTTGGAAGCCAAAACCGTGACCATGCGGATCGGCAAAACCCGATCGCCTTGGGTGGCGTGATGCCTGGCTTAGTCCGAAATCGAGAACTGCCCTTCGGGTTTCAGGAGAATTTGCATCTCGGACATCGGGGCGCCGGAAATCCTGGCCAGAAGAACTTTGGCCATGGCCCTGCCCGTGGCGCGCAGGTCTTCACGAATGGTCTCGATCCGCGGGCGGAAGTGCTTGGAAATCGGCGACGCCCATTTGGCAACAACGTCAATGTCCGTGCCCGGCGTCAATCCCATGTCGTGCAGATAGGCAAGAGTCACCAGAGTGTTGACTTCACCAACACACACATAGCCGTCCGGCGGATTGGGTCCGGTGTGAAGCTCTCGAAGTTTCGCAGCAATTTCATCCGGATCACTGTCCAGGTCGACATCGCCCGGAATAGTCAACTCGATCCCGTGCGCAATCGCCGCCTGGCGGGCGCCAAAACGCAGGTGCTGACCAAAGGTGTACCGTTCATTCGGCATGATAATGCAGACATGCCGCCGGTCCTTTTGGGTGAGGCGCTCAATGGCCATGTGAACGAACATCTCGTTGTCGAAGTCGACAAAGGGATGCGGCGTGGTGAAGTCCGTCCGTCCGTGGGTCGCAAACGGAAAGTCGTGCTCGAGCAGGTAACGAACCCGCTCATCGAAACATTCGGTCCGGGTGAAGACGATGGCATCGGCGAGCGAGTGTTTGCGGATGTGCCGGATCTGTTCGAGGCGGTCGTCGTTCAGGCTGTCGGCGGTGATGTTGATCGCATAACCGGTTCCCGAAAGCCCTTCACTCATGCCGGTGAGAAACTCGGATGTGAAGCTGAGAAACTCATGTTTCGGGTTGAGCAGAAGGCTGATCACCTTGGTCTGACCGGTACGCAACCTTTGGGCAGCCCTGTTGGGAACATAGCCTTGTTTACGGGCAACATCCGCAACGCGCTTACGCGTACCTTCCGCAATCTGCGGATCGTTAGCCAGAGCACGCGACACTGTTGTAACCGCAAAACCGGCCTCAGCGGCCACGGTCCGCAAAGTCGGGCGCCCCGGTCTGTCGATCGCGTTGTCTTCTGCTGTGTCCAAAGTCTTTCGAGACATGCCCGTCTGTTTCAGTTGCTGCCTTGTAATCCAAATTCCAGTTTTAGTCTAATCAGCACTTTTAAAACGTTACAACAAAAAAATATGCTGCAGTGCGGCGAGTGGAGATTTCTGGAAAGCTTTGAAAAAACAGATGGAAAGCTAGGTCGAAGTTTTTTGCAAAAAACATTGACATCAATCAGGTTTGTAACGTTACAATAGACGCTGTCTAATTATCGGGAGCCCGCTTTGGGCGCTCGAGGCGCCAATAGGCACTAAACGGGAGGAATATCGATGTCATTGAAGTCTTTGAAGCTGGGCGTCGCAGCCCTGGCGATGAGCACGAGCCTGGCGGCTGCCAGCGAGGTGGAGGTCTTGCACTGGTGGACATCCGGTGGTGAGGCGGCAGCATTGAACGTGCTGAAGCAAGACCTTGAAGGTCAAGGCATCGGCTGGCAGGACATGCCGGTGGCCGGTGGCGGCGGTACCCAAGCCATGACCGTGCTGCGTGCCCGTGTTACCTCAGGTAACCCACCGACCGCGGTGCAGATGCTTGGGTTCGATATTCTCGACTGGGCGAAAGAGGGCGCTCTGGCGGATCTGAACATTCAGGCTGGCCTGGAAGGCTGGGACGATGTGGTGCCGGAAGCGCTGCAGGCATTCGCAAAGCATGACGGCAAGTGGGTCTCTGCACCGGTGAATGTGCACTCCACCAACTGGGTCTGGGCGAACAAGGCAGTTCTGGATGAGCTCGGCATTGCCGTACCGACGACTTGGGATGAGTTCGTGGCTGCACTGGAAAAAGTGAAGGCCGCAGGTAAGACCCCGATCGCACATGGTGGTCAGGCTTGGCAGGACGCCACTGTTTTTGACGCCGTTGCCATGTCAACCGGCGGGCCGGACTTCTATAAGGCTGCCTTCATCGATCTTGATGAAGACGCGCTCGGCTCCGACACGATGAAGGAAGCCTTCGATCGTATGGCTGTCATCCGCTCCCATGTGGACGACAATTTCTCCGGCCGTGACTGGAACCTGGCAACGGCTATGGTCATCAACGGCGATGCCGCTTTCCAGATGATGGGGGACTGGGCGAAGGGCGAATTCCTGAATGCTGACAAGGTTCCGGATCAGGACTTCCTGTGCTTCCGTTTCCCGGGCACACAGGACCAGGTGACCTTCAATGCCGACCAGTTCGCAATGTTCTCGCAGGGCTCTGAAGTCGGCAAGGAGCAGGCCGCGCTGGCGACCGCGATCCTGTCACCAACATTCCAGTCCGCGTTCAACGTGGTCAAAGGTTCTGTGCCGGCACGTACGGATGTGTCCGACGAAGCATTCGATGCGTGTGGCAAAAAGGGTATGGCTGATCTGAAGAAGGCTGCAGGAAGCGGCAACCTCTATGGCTCCATGGCACATGGTCATGCCAATCCGGCATCGGTCAAAAACGCCATGTATGATGTCATTACCGCGCACTTCAACGGAGAATACGACAGCGCGACTGCTGTCGATGAGCTGGTGACGGCTGTTCAGATCAACAAGTAATCCACCAAGGGAGCGGCGGCTGCCGCCGTTCCCCCAACTCCTGGCGACAGAATATGTCTATCTCTGAAACGGCGAGCCCGCGCGGTTCTGTTGTTGACAGATTGCGTGATGCCTTGCCCAAACTCGTGTTGAGTCCGACGGTCGCCATTGTCGCGATCTTCGTCTACGGCTTTATCTTCTTCACGCTGTATCTGTCCTTTACCGACAGCCGCATCCTGCCCTCCTTCGGATGGGTTGGCTGGCAGAACTTTGAAAACCTGTTCAAGATCCGCGCGTGGGACATTGCCGTTTCCAACTTGGTGGTCTTCGGCTTTCTCTACATAACCATCTGCTGCGCGCTCGGCCTGCTCCTGGCGATCCTTTTGGACCAGCGGATCCGGGCCGAAGGTTTTATCCGCACAATCTACCTCTATCCGATGGCGCTCAGCTTTATCGTCACCGGGATCGCCTGGAAGTGGTTTCTGGATCCGGGCATCGGCATTGAAGCGGTGGTTCGCGGCTGGGGCTGGGAAACCTTTACCTTCAACTGGATCAAAGACCGGGAGATGGCGATCTACACCATCGTCATTGCTGCGGTCTGGCAGACGTCCGGGTTCGTTATGGCCATGTTTTTGGCCGGTTTGCGCGGGATCGACAGCGAGATGATGAAGGCAGCGCAGATCGATGGCGCATCCACCTTCGCGCTCTACCGCCGGATTGTCATTCCGCAGCTGCGCCCGGCCTTCATGTCCGCCTTTGTTGTACTCGCACATATGGCGATCAAGTCCTACGACTTGGTCATCGCCCTGACCGGTGGCGGCCCTGGAACAGCAACCGAATTGCCTGCGACCTTCATGTATTCCTATACGTTCACCCGAAATCAGATGGGGATTGGTGCCGCTTCGGCCGTGATCATGCTGATGACCATTGCCGCGATCATTGTGCCGTATCTGTGGTCCGAACTGAGGGAGAAAAAGTGATGGCGAGCGCGACCAAATCCTCTTCTCTCAACCTGGGCCGCATTGTCCTATATGCGCTGCTGGTCCTGTTCTGTCTCTATTACCTGCTGCCGCTCTATGTGATGGTGGTGAACTCGCTGAAACCGCTGTCTGAAATCACGGCCGGCGGCATGATGGCGCTGCCTGGTGAGTGGACAATTGCTCCGTGGTCGAGTGCCTGGTCGAGTGCCCAGGTGGGTGTCGAAGCAACGGGTCTGCGGCCCTACTTCCTCAATTCCATCATCATGGTCGTCCCGGCCGTCGCTCTGTCGACCTTGGTTGGGGCATTGAATGGGTATGTTCTGACCAAGTGGGCGTTTCGCGGGTCGACCGTTTTGTTCGGCTTGCTGCTGTTCGGCTGCTTCATCCCGTTCCAAATGGTGCTGATCCCGATGGCGCGCATGCTGGGCCTGATGGGTCTCGCCGGATCCGTGCCCGGATTGATCTTCGTTCACTTCGTTTACGGTATCGGCTTCTCAACGCTTTATTTCCGCAACTACTATGCGGCCTTCCCGACGGAACTCGTCCGTGCCGCCCAAATCGACGGAGCCGGTTTCTTCCGGATCTTCTGGCGCATTCTGCTGCCGTCCTCCGGACCGATCGCTGTGGTCTGCATCATCTGGCAGTTCACCAACATCTGGAACGACTTCCTGTTCGGGGCTTCCTTCTCGGATTTCGACAGTCAGCCGATGACGGTCGCACTCAACAACCTGGTGCAATCCTCGACTGGGGTGAAGGAATACAACGTTCACTTTGCGGGCGCGATCATGGCCGCCCTGCCAACGCTCTTTGTGTACATCGTCGCCGGTCGCTACTTCGTCCGCGGCCTGATGGCTGGCTCAGTAAAAGGATAATCCCATGGGCTTTCTCGACATCAAACAGGCGACCAAGTCCTATGGTGCCGTTCAGGTTCTGCAAGAGACGGACATCTCCATTGAAGAAGGCGAGTTCCTGGTGCTGGTCGGCCCGTCCGGCTGTGGCAAGTCCACGCTTCTCAACATGATCGCCGGCCTCGAAGATATCACCACCGGTGAGATCGCAATCCGCGACCGCAGTATGAATGGGGTCAAGCCGGCCGACCGGAACATCGCCATGGTGTTCCAGTCCTACGCGCTTTATCCGAACATGACTGTCAAAGGGAACATCTCCTTCGGCATGGAAATGCACGGCATTGAAAAGCCTGAGCGGGAAAAACGGATCTCGCAAGTTGCAGATCTCCTTCAGATCAGCCATTTGCTCGACCGCAAACCAGGCCAATTGTCTGGCGGTCAGCGGCAGCGTGTTGCCATGGGCCGGGCTCTGGTCCGGGAGCCGGATGTGTTCCTATTTGATGAGCCGTTGTCGAACCTCGATGCCAAATTGCGCGTCGACATGCGGACGGAAATCAAGAAGCTGCACCAAAAGCTCGGCACAACGATTGTCTACGTGACCCATGACCAGATCGAGGCGCTGACGCTGTCGACACGGATCGCGGTCATGTTCGGCGGGTATGTCCAGCAGCTCGGCACACCCAAGGAGATCTATGATGATCCGGCGAACATGTTCGTCGCCGGGTTCATGGGATCCCCGTCCATGAACCTGTTCCCGGCCAAGGTTGTGTCGGCCGATGGCAAACCGGCAGCGGAGATTGCGCTCGCCAATGGCAAGACGGCGGCGCTTCCTTTTGCCAACGACACTTTGGCGTCAAGTATTGGCCGCGACATTGTGCTTGGTCTTCGCCCCGAGGCGATCACAGACAAGGATGGCGCCGACCGTAATTCTAAGGCCGTTCACCTGGTTGAAGCACCTGTCGAGGTCACCGAACCTGCCGGATCTGACACGTTTGTTGTCACGCAGATCGGCGGCAAAGATGTCACCGGTCGTTTCCGGGCTGATGTCTCCGTTAGTGCGGGAGAAAGCTTCCCCTTTGCCTTCAACATGGACAAGGCGGTTGCGTTCGATCCGCAAACGGAAGACCGAATCCGATAATACCTTTGGAAAGCGCGGCAATGCGTCCGCGCTTTTCTTTTGACACAAAATTGGAACGTTCCATAAACTGAAGTTGAGCGAATTGGGTGGGTAGAAAATGTCTCCGGATGTGGTGATCATTGGCAGCGGTATGGGGGGAGCGAGCCTGGCGGCGGGCCTTGCGCCGTCCGGTGCACGGATCACGATTTTGGAGCGGGGCACTCAAATTCCGGATGATGCGCCGGCCCGTGATCCCTGGCGGATTTACACCAACAGCGCCTTCCGCTCCAAAGAGACCTGGCTGGATGGGACTGGCACGGAGTTTGAGCCGGGCAACTACTACAATGTCGGTGGCAACTCGAAGCTCTACGGCGCTGTGCTGATCCGCTACCGGGAAGAAGATTTCGGCGAGTTGGAACATGAAGACGGGATCTCCCCGGCCTGGCCAATCAGTTATAAAGACCTCGCTACCTGGTATGAAAAAGCCGAACACCTCTACAACGTCCGGGGTGACGTGACATCTGACGTCTGTGAGCCGCCGCACGACGGACCTTATCCGTTTCCACCGGTTCCGGATGAACCTGCCTTAAAGGTCGCCCGGCAACGTCTTGAAGACGCCGGTGTTCAACCGTTTTCTCTTCCTTTGGGTGTCGATATCGAAAGATGGCTGGCCGCCGGGCAAACGGGCTGGGATGGATATCCGGACCAGCGCTGCGGCAAGATGGATGCTGAGACCTGCGGCCTCGCGGCAGCCTTGCAACATGACAACGTCGACTTGATCACAAGCGCAGAAGTCCAAACGCTTCAGGCTGATCCCAAAACCCGGCGTATCACATCCGTCACCTATAAAAAGGGCGGCGAAGAGCACCAGCTCAAACCGGCTGTTGTCGTTGTCTGTGCCGGGGCCGTCCAATCAGCGGCACTGCTGTTGCGGTCGGGTCTTGCCAACAGCTCGGACTATGTTGGCCGCTGTTTCATGAACCACAACGCAACCGCAGTCATTGCCATTGATCCCCGGTTTCACAACGATTCCATCTACCAAAAGACTTTTGGGATTAACGACTGGTACTTGTCAGACGGAAACGGCGGCAAACCGCTGGGCAATGTCCAGCTTCTTGGCCGGGTGACCCCGGACATCTTGAAAATCCAGGTGCCGCAGCTGCCCAAATTCCTTGCCAAGTGGTTGTCGGATCATGCGCTGGATCTTTATCTGATTTCTGAGGATTTGCCTGATCCCGAAAGTCGGGTGGTTCTAAAAAATGGCCAGATCCAGCTCCGCTGGCAGCGGTCGAACATGACTGCGCATCAAAAGCTGGTTAGCAAAACCAAACGCACGCTCCGCAAGGCCGGATTTCCGATAGTCCTATCCCGGCTCTTTGATGGCCGGGTGCCATCACATCAATGCGGTACGGTCCGCATGGGCGGTGACCCCAAGACCTCGGTGCTCGACCCGGATTGCCGGTCTTGGGACCATCCCAATCTATACGTAAGCGATGCCGCAGCCCTGCCGACATCGGCCGCGGTAAATCCTGCGCTGACAGTCGCAGCGCTTGCCCTAAGAACAGCAGATACTATTCGCAAGGAGTTGGCCCAATGAGCAAGATCGCCCTTGTCACGGGTGGCCAGAGGGGGATTGGGTTTGGCATTTCCCAAGCGCTGATTGCAGCTGGTTACAAGGTTGCCATCGTTGCCCAGCTCGACCCAACCGAACCGGAGGTCGCCGGAGCACTGGAGGCTCTGGGAGATGACGCGGTTTATTATCGCCATGACCTTCAGAATATCGACGACCACGCTGAGGTGCTGGACCGGATCGAACAGGATCTCGGCCCAATTACGACGTTTGTGTCCAATGCGGGCGTTCCGGCAAAAATCCGCGGTGACATGCTCGATCTTCATCCTGGCAGCTTCGACTTCGTCATGGGTGTTAATCTGCGTGGCGCGTTTTTCCTGGCTCAAGATGTCGCCCGCCGCATGTTGTCCCGCCCGGAATGCACTGATTACCGGTCGCTGATTTTCATCACCTCGGTCAGTGCGGAGATGGTGTCCATCGAGCGCGCGGAATACTGCATGTCGAAGGCGGGGGCGGCGATGATGGCAAAGCTCTTCACCGTGCGTCTGGCGCCCCACGGCATTGGCGTTTTTGAAATCCAGCCGGGCATCATTGAAACGCCGCTGACGGCCGGAGTGAAAGATCAATACACGCAACGGATTGCGGGTGGGCTTGTCCCGGCTGAACGTTGGGGCCTGCCCGGCGATATTGCGGACACACTGGTTCCGCTGGCCGAAGGCAAGATGGCGTTTGCTACCGGCTCAACCCTTGCCGTCGACGGCGGCCTGTCGATTTCGCGTCTTTGAGAGACTGTTATGACCCAAGGCTATGATTTCATCATTATCGGTGGCGGCAGTGCCGGTTCAGTGGTTGCGGCCCGGTTGAGCGAGAACCCGGATATCCAGGTTTTGCTTTTGGAAGCCGGCGGTCGTGATTGGCACCCGTTTTACCATCTGCCTGCCGGCTTTGCGAAGATGACCAAGGGCATCGGCTCCTGGGGTTGGCATACCGTTCCGCAAAAGCACATGCAGGACCGCGTTTTCCGTTACACCCAAGCCAAGGTGATCGGCGGTGGGTCGGCGATCAATGCGCAGATTTATACACGCGGCAATGCCCAAGACTATGATGAATGGCGTCAGCTCGGCTGTGAAGGCTGGGGCTATGAAGATGTCCTGCCTTACTACAGAAAGGCTGAGGACAACGACACGTATGACAATAGATATCATGGAAAGGGCGGCCCGATGGGCGTCTCCAAACCGTGTGCGCCATTGCCGATCTGTGAGGCCTATTTCGAAGCTGCTGCGGTGCTCGGCATTCCGAAAAACGAGGATGTCACTGGTGAGAAACAAGATGGCGTTGCCTATTATCAGCTGACCCAGCGCAACGCGCGCCGCTCGTCAGCCGCCATGGCCTATTTGGCGCCCAACCGGTCGCGGCCAAACCTCCACGTTAGAACCGGAGCCAATGTCCGCAGGATCACCGTTGAAAATGGCAAGGCTACGGGCGTTGAGCTGATGAATGGCGAACGCCTGACGGCAACCACTGAAGTCATTCTGTCATCTGGTTCAATTGGCTCACCGCGCCTTTTGCAACTCTCCGGGATCGGCCCGGGCGAAGAACTGCAAAAGCTTGGCATTGATGTGGTTTTGGACCAACCGAATGTCGGCGCCAACTTGCAGGACCATCTGGATCTTTATTGCATTTGTGAAGTCAGCGGACCACACACCTATGACCGCTTTGCCAAACCGCATTTGTCGGTGTTAGCTGGTTTGCAATACATCTTCACCCGCCGGGGTCCGGTCTCTTCCAGCCTCTTTGAAACAGGCGGCTTCTGGTATGCCGATCCGGACGCCAGGTCGCCGGACTTGCAGTTTCATTTGGGACTTGGCACCGGGATTGAATCCGGTGTGGCTGCGATGCCGGATGGTGGCGTGACCCTCAATTCCTGTTATTTGCGCCCGCGCTCACGTGGGTCCGTACGCTTGCAAAGTGCCGACCCGTCCGTAGCGCCGTTGATCGATCCGAACTACCTGCAGGACCCGCGCGATAAGGAAATGTCGATCCGTGGTCTGAAGCTGACCCAGGAAATCATGGCGCAAGCGCCCTTGAAGCCTTTCATCAAAGCGCAGCGATTGCCCGGGCCGGATGTCCAAACAGACGAAGACTACTTCCAGTTCATCTGCGAGCACTCCAAGACATCCCACCATCCGGCGGGCACCTGCCGGATGGGCGTGGATGAGGGCGCTGTTGTCGACCCGCGGCTCCGTTTCAACGGGATTGATGGCCTGCGTATCGTTGATGCCTCCATCATGCCGAATGTCATCTCCTCCAACACCAATGCCGCGGCCATCATGATCGGCGAAAAAGCCTCCGACATGATCCGCGAAGACCATGGGAAAAAATCATGATCCGCCACATTGTTTTGGTCAAATTCGAACCAAGCGTTTCGGAAGGCACCATCAGCGCGCTCTTTGAAGAACTTCGTGAGATCGAAGCGCACGTTCCGGGCATTCTCGATATCAAATCCGGCCGCAGCGAAAGCCCGGAAAGAATTGAACGCGGCTATATGCATGGGTTTACGGTCGATTTTCAGAATTGGGCCGCGCTAGAGGCCTACCAGCAGCACCCAGCGCACAAGGCGCTTGGTGCCCAGCTGGTCGCCAACGCCATCGGCGGTCTCGACGGCATTCTGGTTCTCGATATTCCTGTAACCGTTTAAGCGCTCTACGCTTTTCTGGAGTTGTTCATGTTGAAACTGCCGACCTACTCGAACACGCTTAAGGACTACAGCCTTTCCGGAAATGCGCTGACACCGCGTGCTCCGCGCACGCCCCTGACACGGACAGCCTTCGCTGCGGCCCATGTGGTTTCCGACCCGCTTGCAGAGCGGGATCCCTGGGAGGGCCGGCCGGCTGTTGATTGGGAGAACACGCTCCGGTTTCGACACTGGCTTTGGGACCAGGGGCTCGGTCTGGCCGAAGCCATGGACACCGCTCAACGGGGCATGGGGGTTGATTGGCTGACAGCCAAGGAACTCATTGAGCGGACCATGGCTGAGGCAAAAGCCCATCCTTTAAAGCCACGTGTCGCTTGTGGAGCTGGGACCGACCAGAAAGCTCTCTCCGACCTTAAAACCCCGGCAGACATTGTCAGCGCCTATTCGGAACAGATGGAGGCGATTGAGGCCGCAGGCGGCCAGGTAATCTTGATGGCATCGAAGGCGTTTCCGGCCATTGGTGCGGCGGCTGATGACTATGCTTGGGCCCATGGCAAGCTGCTGGAGCAGGCGGCAGACCCTGTCATCCTGCATTGGCTTGGCGACATGTTTGATCCGGCTCTGGCAGGCTACTGGGGCTCGGCCGATGTTGGCGAAGCGACTGATGCGGTGCTGGCCATCATCAATGCCCATGAAACCAAGATTGATGGCATCAAGATTTCACTGCTCGACAAAACTCACGAAGAACACTTCCGCGCCCGGCTTCCGGAGAGTGTCCGGCTCTACACCGGTGATGATTTCAATTATGCGGATTTGATCGAAGGCGACGGAACCCGGTATTCTCACGCACTTCTGGGAGCATTTGCGGCAATAGCGCCGGTTGCCAGCCACGCGCTGGAAGCACTGGCCGAAAACGATCTTGATACCTACCACGAACTCTTTGCACCGACTGTGCCGCTTAGCCGGGAGATTTTTAAGGCGCCGACCCGGTTTTATAAGGCCGGCATTGCTTTCCTGGCCTGGCTCAATGATGCGCAAAGCCACTTCATCATGCCCGGCGGGTTTCAGTCGTCGCGCGAGATCGTGCATTACGCGGAAGTTTTCAGGCTTGCAGATCAGGCGCGATTGTTGTCAAAGCCAGACATTGCCGTTGAACGCATGACGTTGTTGTTGCGGTTGCACGGCCTGGGGTGAGCTGGATCGGGGAGAGAATGAAGAAGAGACCGACTATACTGGATGTGGCCAAGAAGGCTGGCGTGTCCAAGTCAACGGTGTCGCTCGTTCTCCAGAATTCCCCGTCGGTCAAAATAGCCACGCGGGACACGGTCAACGAGGCGATTAAAGACCTCGGGTATGTCTACAACCGATCCGCTGCCGGACTGCGCGGGGCGGCTTCTGGTCTAATTGGCCTGATCATCAATGATCTGCGCAACCCGTTCTTCACCGAATTCGCCGCGAGCGCCCAGATGGAATTTGCCCGCAAAGGCTATGCCACGGTGATCGCGAACACCGATGAAGATCCGGATGTTCAGGCTCAAGTCATTGAATCCATGATCGAACATGGGGTTTCGGCTTTTGTTATTTCGCCAACCTATGGCGAGGATACCTCTGCCTTCGACCGGATCCAGCGCGCTAATATTCCAACGATGCAAGTGTTGCGTCAGACCGATAAAAGAACGGATCTCTTTCCCTTTGCGTCCCACAATTATGCCGCTGGTGGTGTTCTGGCGACAGAACACTTGATTGGTCTTGGGTGCCGGAAGATCGCATTTGTCGGTGGTTTGGAAAATCGCCCGATCACTTTGGAGCGCATGACCGGATATTCAGAGGTGATGGCAGCCCGGGGATTGCAGGTAACCGCATTTCATGACCGCCCGTCGCGAGCTTTTGGGCGGGAGATCGCTCTACACATCGCCGCCGAACATCCTGGCATTGACGGAGCGGTCTGTTTCAGCGATCTGGTGGCACTTGGAATGATGTCGGGCTTTGCGGAGGCTGACATCCGGACTGGAGAGGACATCCGGATTGTCGGATTTGATGACATTGAAGAAAGTTGCTTGGCCTATCCGGGCTTGAGCTCCGTGCGCTGTGATACCGCGTCCTTCGGCAAAAAAGCTGCCGAGGCTATGCTTGCCTGGATCGTGGACGGCACACGCCCGCCCGATACCCAGCGCTATGATGTTGAACTGATCGCACGCCAATCCAGCACTGGTTTGAAGCGGCCGTGATCGGACCGTAAAAGAATTAAAATGGCTTCTTGCCGCATCCGGCATTGAGACGGTATCTGTCATGCAAACGGCAAGCCTTATTGGTTGCGATAGGTTCTAACATCCTGGAAATCCGGCTGAAGATTTGATACCGGCTTGCAAGCAGGTCTCATGAGACCAGGAAACTGAGGCATACTCATAAAAATCTGAACGAATGGCCGGTGTTTCGGCTGCCGAGATGCTGGAAATGGATGACCATGATCGAGACACCCTATTACCTGATCGACAAAGCGGGTCTGCTCCGCAATCTGGAAAAAATCGCCTACGTCAGGGAGCGCTCGGGAGCCAAGGCACTGCTTGCGCTGAAATGCTTCGCCACATGGTGCGTCTTTGATTTCATGCGCGACTATATGGATGGCACGACGTCGTCATCGCTGAATGAGGTTCGTCTGGGGCATGAACGCTTCGGCAAGGAGACACATGCCTATTCGGTGGCTTATGCCGATTACGAGATCGACGAAGTGATTTCCCACGCGGACAAGATTATTTTCAATTCGATCAGTCAGCTGGAGCGATTTGCCGATAAAGCCTCGGGCATCGTTCGCGGACTGCGCCTCAATCCGCAGACCTCCTCGTCCAGTTTCGATCTTGCCGATCCGGCCCGCCCGTTTTCGCGGCTTGGCGAATGGGACGTTGCGAAGGTTGAAAAGGTCATGGACCGGATCAGCGGCTTCATGATCCACAACAACTGCGAAAACAGTGATTTCTCGCTGTTTGATCGCATGCTTGGCGAGATCGAAGAGAAATTCGGTACGCTGCTTGCGCGCGTGGAGTGGGTCAGCCTTGGAGGTGGTATCCATTTTACCGGCGAAAACTATCCGCTTGACCTCTTCTCCGACCGTCTCAAGGCCTTTTCCGAAAAATACGGTGTTCAGGTTTATCTGGAGCCGGGAGAAGCATCGATCACGAACTCGACCACACTTGAAACCACCGTGCTCGACACGCTGTTCAATGGCAAAAACCTCGCCATTGTCGACGCATCCATTGAAGCGCATATGCTGGATCTGCTGATCTACCGGGAAAACGCGAAAGTGGCGCCGGATCAAGGAGATCACCCTTACATGATTTGCGGCAAATCCTGTCTCGCCGGCGACATTTTTGGCGAATTCCGGTTTCCAAACGCACTGAAAGCCGGTGACCGTGTTTCCATTCAGGACGCAGCCGGATACACGATGGTCAAGAAGAACTGGTTCAACGGCGTGAAAATGCCTGCGATTGCCATGAAGGAACTGGATGGCACGGTCGTCCCGGTCCGCGAATTCACCTATCAAGATTACGAACAAAGTCTCTCTTGAGACCTGACACGCACACAGCTCACGTTCCAAGGAAGGTAGAGGAACACATGAAAAAGAATGTTCTCATCGTCGGCGCCGGCGGCGTTGCCCAGGTCGTGGCGCATAAATGCGCGCAGAACAACGATGTTTTGGGCGACATAAACATCGCATCGCGGACCAAATCCAAATGCGATGACATCATTGCCTCTGTGAATGAAAAGAATGCCTTGAAACAGCCGGGGGTGCTAGAAGGTCATGAGCTCAACGCGCTTGATATTGAGGCGACGGCTGACCTGATCCGCAAGACGAAGTCAGAAATCGTTATCAACGTCGGAACAGCGTTCTTGAACATGTCCGTCTTGAGCGCGTGTTTGAAAACGGGTGCGGCCTACATCGACACCGCCATTCACGAAGAGCCGGGCAAGATTTGTGAAACACCGCCCTGGTACGGAAATTACGAGTGGAAGCGGGCAGAAGAGTGCGAAAAGGCTGGTGTGACCGCCGTCCTCGGGGCCGGGTTTGATCCAGGTGTCGTCAACGCCTATGCCCGGCTTGCAAAAGACGACTATCTCGACAAGGTGACCGAGGTCGATATCGTCGACATCAATGCGGGCAGCCACCAGCAGTATTTCGCCACCAACTTCGATCCGGAAATCAATTTCCGCGAGTTCACCGGCACGGTATATTCCTGGCAGAAAGGCGCGTGGCAGTCGAACAAGATGTTCGAGATCGGCAAAGAGTATGACCTACCGGTTGTCGGCAAGCGCATGGCCTATCTCTGCGGCCACGACGAAGTGCATTCGCTGGCCAAAAACATGGACGGCGCCGATGTCCGTTTTTGGATGGGCTTTGGCGAGCATTACATCAACGTCTTCACCGTTTTGAAAAACATTGGCCTGTTGTCAGAACAGCCGGTCACCACAGCTGAGGGGCTCGAAGTCGTGCCGCTTAAGGTGGTGAAGGCCTGCTTGCCGGATCCGTCCTCACTGGCGCCGGAATACGAAGGCAAGACGTGTATCGGTGACTTTGTGAAGGGCATCAAAGACGGCAAGGACCACGAAGTCTTCATCTATAATGTTGCCGATCATGCTGAAGCTTATGCAGAAGTCGGCAGCCAGGGCATTTCCTATACCGCAGGTGTGCCGCCGGTCGCCGCGGCCATGCTGATCGCGACGGGCGAGTGGGACGTGAAGAAGATGGTCAATGTGGAAGAGCTGCCGCCACATCCGTTCCTCGGCATATTGAACCGGATCGGCTTGCCAACCCGGATCAAGGACTCAAACGGCGACCGCGCAATCGAGTTTTAAGCGCGGGCTTGAGATTAAACGAAAAAACCGGCGGTACGGATCACTCCGTACCGCCGGTTTTTTGGGCGAATAGCACATAGTATATCGAGACTTTTGCCGTGATTCCGAACATGCGCGGCGCAATCATCCCTCCGATGTTGGCCACATTCTGCTGGGTCTCCAGGAAAGCAGAATGAGCTTATCAAACATGTCGGTCACGCAGTCATGAATCAGGAATTTGTCATCACTATAGGACACCGTGAGGACTTTGGAGATCGGCCATTAACGATCCAGTTCGTTAATCCCATGCTTGCCAGAGCGCCGTTTTGAATCGAAAAATTCACTGAGATTCGCTATAGAGCATTGAAATTATTGATGATTTCGACAGAATTCGAACTTGAGTCCCTTAGATTTAGAAGCTGTTGTATGTGGGGATGGCATTATATAAGACAGCAAAACTTGCCTATCTAATGATAGATCAATTTCGGCATGTCCGACTTTGGACAACCCAGTTTGCAACCATCCGGGGTTTCAACATGCGGGTGCTGTGTGACGAAGAGCGCATCCGCACTGAAGGGCAACAGCTTTAGCTCCGGCTGGGCTACCGATGGGGACATCCGGCACCAGGTTCGACCGGGTTCTCCCTCGCCGGTATCGGAACCATCGCCCGCAAGGACGGTGTGAAAATTTCCGCGTGCGGGATGTCACAGACGCCTCACTCAAAACTACCAAACACCGGCCTTTGCCGGCGTCCCGCACACCTCTCATAACTTCAGGGCAAACACCCCGTGGAAGGGGTGGGGCTGGACGCCTTTCCTCCCCATGTCATGGCGGGGTGGCTCGACGCGGCTTGGCCGAACCTCCCACTCCCTAGGGTCGGGGAGAGGGGGGCAACGCCGTCTTTCGCCCTTACGGCTCGCACCGGGCTTTCCCCCTCATCCGCCGCTTCGCGACACCTACTCCCCAAGGGAGAAGGACGTTCGACGTCATCCCGGCGGAGGCCGGGGTCCCGATCGAAAGGGCGGTTAGCGCGAAGCTATACGACACCCTCCCCATTATCACTAACTGCCCGCTCCCTCAGCGGCCCAATCCGCCGCGTCTCCTGCGTAATTGATTAAAATCTGGGTCGAATTCGCCTCAAAACCACACTTCTAGTTTATCGGACTGGCAAGACATCCCTGCTTTCATTGCCCATGGATGCACCAGAGGACCGGCTGCAATGGGCGCCGGCAGGAGAGGTGAAACATGTCCAGTGACGACAGGGCAGGACCAGCCGCACAAGTGGTGGTTTTTGCTTCGCAAAAGGGCGGATCGGGCAAGACCACGGTCTCGGCCCACATGGCGCTGGAAGCCGAACGGGCCGGCTATGGTCCGGTGGCGCTGATCGATACCGACCCGCAGGGCTCGATGGCCAAATGGTGGAATGCCCGGGCCAGCGCCACCCCGGCCTTTGCCCAGATTTCCGTACCCGATCTGGCCCGCGACATCGCGGTGCTGGAGGAGGCCGGCTACCGGCTGATCGTTATCGATACGCCGCCGGCGGTGACCTCGACCATCGCTGAAGTGATCACCCATGCCGATCTGGTGGTGATCCCGACCCGGCCCAGCCCGCACGATCTGCGGGCGGTGGGCCCGACGGTGGATATCGTGCAGATGCAAAGCAAGCCGCTGGTATTTGTTGTCAATTCGGCCACGGCCCGAGCCCGGATTACCGGCGAGACGGCGGTGGCCCTGTCCCAGCACGGCACCGTAGCGCCGGTCACCCTGCACCACCGGGTCGATTTCGCCGCCTCGATGATCGATGGCCGCACCGTGGGCGAGGTCAATCCCGATAGCCGTTCAGCGGTGGAGACCGCCCGGTTGTGGGCCTATTTCCAGGACCGGCTGATGCGGATGCAGGGCGACCGGCTGGACCTGATCGGCCGGCCGCCACGGCGCACCTTCGAGGATGATATTCTCAGCCCGGCCACGGCGGGAATGTCGTCCCATGCCGAGGATGAGGACGAGATCCCGCTGGAAGACCGGCCCGGCTATGCCCTGCCGGGCCTGGCGCCGCGCTTAGGCACCGGCGCCGGTGTCGCAGTCACCGAGCCCGGTCCGCCCGCCGAGGCGGTGAATTCCAACTGGGACGGGGTGGAGCGTCGGCGCGCCGATACGGGTCCGCCGCGCGGCCAGCCCGATCGCCGCCGCTCCCATCAACCCTTCGGCCGCCGGCATCTTGCATAAGGAGACCGATACTATGAGCCGCTACGCCAGTCTTCATGCCGGGCTTCTGGCCCGCAAGGGCGAGGCCTCGCCCGCTCTGCCCTCGGCCTTTGCCGGTGCCAACTATGTCGATGCACCCGCGCCGGAACCATCGGGTCCGGGCGAACGCCGCGACGCCACCGGTGCCGACCTGCCGGCCCGGGCCGTCCTGCTGCGAAAAGCTCCCGCAATCGATGCGGCCAGAGCCCAAGCCCGTGAACCCGCACAAGCCACACCGGTTGCGGAGCCCCTCCCCGCGGACGCCGCCGACGGCGGCTGTTGTCAAGGCGCTGAGGTGACATGGCCCGCCGATCCCCATGCCGGCATGGACCGCCTGCACCGGGTCGAAGCGCGGCTGACGGCGGAACAGAAGCGCCGGCTTCTGACTGTCGCCGTACAGAGCGGGCACAGTCAGCAGCGCATCCTGTCCGATGCGCTCGACGCCTGGCTGGATGCGCTGTGCGCCGGAGACATGCAGGGATGCGCCTGTCTGAAAGCCCGCGTGCCAGCGTCACGGTGATATCATCCGCCAAGCCGGATGAGGCCTTACGCAACCAGCCCGCATGGCCGGTATGCAAATCCAGGATGCAAATGCGGCCTGCTCGCCACATTACGGGCACGATCAGCCGCCCTCCCGACCTTACCGGCAAAGCGGGCGACCGGCTGTGGTGCGTGCCCATTCAATGCATGGTTTCGACCTCCGCTTCGAGGGCGGCATTCTTGAAATGCGGACTGAAGGCGAGCGAACGGCTGCTGCCGGGCAGGACCCAGGCCTGGTCTGGCTGCGCCGAACCATCGACAATACTGCCCTGATTTGAACGGGTAGTACAGGTGGCCATCAGACAGCTCATATTTTTGAGCCCTATGTCTCACCGTCCTTCTCGCGGCAGGTATAGCCGTTTCAATATTCCAAAGTGCAAGGCTGAATGTGATTGGATGGCGGTCTGATTAAAGAAATTGCTTATTGGGGGATGTGTAACCTCAAACCTCCCTTGATCCACTAATCTACACCCCCTTTTTGTTTTATGCGGGGGTGGGAGGGGCTAGTACCAGGCGTAATTATCATCGATCATTTCAACAAATGCACCGGTCAATGTGACCCGAGCATTGGGAGGCTCATTAAACTTCTGAAGATCAGCCGCGCCGCTGTGATCCGGGCAACGAATGAGCTTGATGAACTCGGGCTGATCGAAAAGAAAAGCCATGGCGGTAAATCCCACCGTACGGCTTACTTGCCGAATTGGTCGAAATTTCGGGCTTTTGTCAAAGATTGGGATGAAGGTATGAAGTCTGGAGAGGGACCTGCATGCGAGCTTGAAACGGTCCCAGATCTGCGACCTTTAAAGTCTCAATCTTGCGATCTTGAAGGTCGCAATAATGAGATCCAAACCCATCGAAGCTGACCGTTCTGAAATGCCTCCATTTCAGCACGTCAAACTGAACAAGCGGACAGGCACCAACCGGCTCTTGAAGGGAACAAACCAACAAAGACAGCAATCCTTTCTACTTCCTCTTAAAGGTGGACGATCTCAATCCCGGTTTGAAGTTTTTAGAAAGAAAGCGCAACAACGTTGGGAGAATGACCTCATGAGACTAGGCATAGAGCGAGCCAAGGTGGTCATGGATTGGCTTACGACTGAAACAATAGAGCGGGCAACCGAAGCTGAGTTGACCAAACCGGGAGGCGGGTTGGAATTCATCCTCAGTGAAATGGGTAGTCAACAAATCAGCGCCTGACCAGGATCCTTTTAGAAAGGCCCTGTCTTACGGGGCTATTCGCGACCGCAAGACACGGACCTGCGCGCTGCAGGAATGTGTGTCAGGATCATTGTCAAGGTCATGTTCACAACAACGAACCTCTGTCTTCCAGCTCTTGGACTTCACCAAAAACTGCGCGGGTCCTTTCAGAGGCTCTCCATCCCACGGGTATATTCGCGACCGCGGGACATGGACATACGTGGTGTTTTCCGAGCACGTTAGGATGTTGATTATGTTTATTTTTCAGATGTTCATAGCATCAAGTTTGCTTGCATACGCTCACCAAAAGGAGAGCAGCAGAAATCTATTTGTCTCTTAAGGTCGCCATTTTCTTGCACCTATCTTAGGAAGTGCTCGACATAATCTTCGCCGAGACCAACCTCCGCAAAGTGTTTGCGGCACATGTCGATCTTGGTGAAGACGTCTTCATAACCGAGAACTTCACCGTAGGGGTCGACGTAACACATGACACCGTTCACCTGGAAGAAGGTGATCATTTCTTCGACGTCTTCGGGAACAACAAGCGTGTGGGTTTCTCCTGGCGGTTCGTAGACATAACCGCCCGCCTCAGCCACCCAATCATGTTCCAGATAATGCCAGCGGCCTTTCAAGACGAAACCATGAACCGGTTGCGGGTGCCGATGGCGGGACAGAACCCCGGCCTTGCGCACCTTCAAAAGGTTCATCCAATAGCCTTGGGATCTGTTGAGGCACAGAGGGCGGAACCAGACGTTTTCCGCCTGCGGCACCCAGAGCCGGTCATCTTCCGGTATGGCGTCGGGAATGACGATTTCCTGCAAGGCGTCCTTGGGAAACGGCAGCTGGTAGGGTGTGCGCGGATCTGTATCTTTTTCTATTGGCAATTGCTTTCTCCTCAAACGGCAAGATAACCGCCATCGACCGGGTAAACCGCACCGGTGACAAAACTTGCTTCCGATGACAGCAACCATTTCACCAGGTTGCCAACTTCTTCCGGCTGTCCCCAGCGGTTTAGCGGTGTTCGGTTCATGATCGCCGAATTGCGATCCGAATTGTCACGCAGGCCTTGTGTCATTTCCGTTTCGATCCAGCCCGGTGCAATCGCGTTGACACGAATGTTGTCTGCGGCCCATTTGGCGGCAAGTGCCTTTGTCAGCTGCGCGACACCGCCCTTGGAAGCCGAATAGGCTGGAACCAAAGGGCCACCAAAGGTGCTGAGCATGGACGCGGTGTTGACAATGGCACCGCCTGATTTGCCCAAAAGCGGATGGGCGGCCAGACAACAGCGCATGGTGCCGGTCAGGTTTACCTCAAGGACCTTTTGAAAGACGTCGAGTTCGTACTCTCTGTCACGGACCAGGATGCCGGCGCAGTTGACTAGGGCGTCCAGCTTATCGATCGAGGAAAACACCTGCGCAACAGAGCTGTCATCGGTGACGTCAAGCAGACGCAAGTCGATGTCCGGGCTCCCCTTAAACTCGGCAATCTCCGTTTCCGAGACGCCAGCCGCTATGACTTTCCAGCCGGCCCGCACGAGAACTTCTGCGATACCAGCGCCGATACCCCGCGTCCCGCCCGTGATCAAAACAGTTTTGGTCATGTTAATGCCATCTCCCGGTAGGCTGCCACAAAGGCTTGCGCACGCTTGGCAATATTATTCACCGAGTAGCTTGGCTTATATAGTGCTGAGCCGAGGCCGAAACTGTTGGAACCTGCTTTGAAATAGCTCTCCATTGTTTCCGGCGTTATGCCCCCGACCGCAGCAACGATTGCGTCTTTTGGAAGAACAGCGCGCATGGCTGCAATTGCCTTGGGTGGAACCAGTTCAGCTGGAAAAAATTTCAAGACGGATGCGCCAATTTCCAAGGCATCGAAGGCCTCGGTCGGAGACAAGACGCCCGGACACCATTTGGCACCCAGCTCCACGGCTCTTTCTCCAACGGTGGGCTTCATGTTCGGAGCAACAATGATTTTCCCGCCGGCATCAACGACCGCATCCACGTTGCCCGGTGTCAGTACAGTCCCTGCTCCAATGACAATCCGGTCGCCATATTTCTTGGCGATCAGCGAAATTGACGTAAGCGGATCCGGAGAATTGAGCGGAACCTCAATGATCCGGAACCCCGCATCAACGAGCGCGTCGGCAACATCCAGCGCCTGTTCGGGCGCCAGGCCGCGCAGGATCGCGATCATTGGATTGTCGGATATGGCCTCTTCCCACAAATTCATGAAATCAATCCTGCAGATTTTGCGATCAAGAAATGACCGCGAGCGACAATATTGTCCGGTGCCCTGCGGCTGCTGATGCCAGCGACGGCCAGTGCGATCTCATAACGGTCCGCCAGATCACCTCTGCCCACAATCGTCACCTGCTGATCGGCATCGACTTCTCTTGCTGCATATTTGACTTCAGCACCAATCAGCATGCCGGAAAGGTAATCGGCCGACATGTCCTCGGAGATCTTTCCAAAAAGCGGCATGGTCCGCACATGGAAAAGTTCATGCAGCAGATTGTCCCCTGATGTCAGGCCCGCCTGAACACCCAAGCGGAAACCGACCTCATTGAAAGGGCCGTCTTCCATCAGAGTGCCGAGGATGGTGTGCGACTTCAGCGTGCCGAAGAGCTCCCCGGTCATATAGGTCATATAGTCGTCGATCCGGTCACCGGTGACCGTGATCCACTTGTTGTGGGTGCCTGGCATGACATAAACGCCATCACCAAGTCCGGCGGCGGACGCCCCGACGATCTGAGTTTCCTCGCCGCGCATGACATCAGGAGCGCCATTGTGCTCGGTCGTCATGCCGGTAACGAAACACAGTTGGACGCCTTTGGACGTTTCGAACGGCACCAGGGCGCTGGCGAGATCATCGGGCCCAGAGGGGACATTTACATAAGGCGTCTCAAGCCAGCCGTTGCGGCTAGTGATCATACCGGATGCGATGACCGGCAAGGATCTGGTGGCGGTCCATGGCTGGATAAGGTCGTGGAAGACCGAGTCAAAATCCCGGTCTTCCACGTGCATGATCCCCTGGGAGGTGGAAATCACATCCAAAACTTCGCCATCAGAGCCGATCAGAAAGGCACGGAGTGAAGAGGTTCCCCAATCCATGCCGATCAAGACAGGATCAGATGCGGCCGAATTCATTGAGAAGGTCCTCGACGGTTTTGCCTTGGGCAACCCACTTACGGGTTTCCTCTTCGCGGTCAGCCTGCTCCTGAGCGAGCTTGACGATTTCCTCGGCCTTGGCCAGCGGGATGACGGTGACACCCATCAGGTCCGCAACGATAAAGTCGCCTGGGTTGACCACAACACCGCCGCAAGCGATCGGCACATTGATGGACAGTTCTTCTTTGCGGCCGGAGAACATGGTGTGCGTACCACGCGGGGTGATCGCACGGGTCCAGATCGGCCAGTTGATGTCTTCCAGCTCGTCCGTGTCGCGGCCCGCACCGTCAACGATCATTGCGCGGATGCCGCGGTTTTGGGCCAGACCGCCCATCAGGCCACCACACACAGATGTGTTCACGTCGCCGCCAGCGTCAACCACGATGACATCGCCCGGGTGCCCCATTTCAAGCGCCTTGAGCGGGTCGACGAGATCGCCCTTGGACAACTGAACCGTGATCGCCTGTCCGGTGACTTTTGCCTTGAAAGCAGGTTTGATGCCGCTGTCCATGACGCCAGTTCGGTACTGAACGTCAGCGAAAATGGCCGTTGCGGAGTAAGCCTGGATGACCTTGTCGAATTTTTCCAGAAGGTCTGGACGGCGTTCAAAGTCGTTGAATTCTTTAAGCATTACTAGTCAGTCCTAGGGTTAAGCAGATTGCTTGAGAGCGTCTGCGTTCACCGGGTAATCCGGCGTTTGTTTTGTGAGAACTTTGGCAACTTGTGTTGCTGCGGTGGTGCGGGCCGCCAGGATTGACTCCTCGGAGTAGTAAGCCGAATGCGGGGTCACCATGACGTTTGGCAGGGTAAAGAGCGGATTGTCAGCAGGGTTCCAGTTCACCCGCTTTGCCGGTTCTTCTTCCGGGTCATCCAGACCGGCTGCGGCGAGGTCGCCATCCGTTAGAGCACGGTACAGCGCTGCATTGTCGACAGTTGGACCACGGCCGGTATTCACCAGAATTGCCCCCGGTTTCATGGCAGTAAACTCTGCATCAGACAGGAAGTGGCGCGTTTCCGGCGTCATCGGCGCCTGCATCAGGATGTAGTCGCTGCGTTTCAAAAGCTCGTCTTTGGAAACCAGCTCGACCCCATGCTCTTTTGCAATTGCTTCTGGAAGGAACGGGTCATAGGCAATGACTTTCGCACCGAAGGCCTGGGCCCGGTGTGCAATTGCCTGACCTATTTTTCCAAAAGACACGACACCCATCGTGCGGCCGCGGACACGGTTCACCGGTTGCCCGCTCTGCCAGCGCCAAATGCCCTGATGGGTTGCACGATCATAATCCGGCAGCTTCCGGGCCAGCGTGAGCCAGAGCGCGATGGCATGATCAGCAACTTCTTCGGTGCAATAGTCCAGAACGTTGGTCACGAGAATGTTGCGCTGTGTTGCCGCCTCGACGTCAACAATGTCGACGCCAACGCCGTAGCGGGCGATCACTTCGCATTTTTCCATGCGCGAAATCGTGTCACGTCCGACCCGCGCATACTGGTTGATCATGGCAGCGCAGTCGCGCGCGGCTTCAAAGAGGTCTTCCTCTTTCTTGCTCTGGAGGCCGATGACTTCGGCCCCCACAGCTTCCAGGATTTCCCGCTCAACGTCGATGTCACCGAAATCATAGTCGGTGATTACGACTTTGGGCCGGTCATCCCGCCAGAATTTGCCGAGCGTATTAGACATACGCGCCAGCCGAGTAAGTCAGTTCATAAGAATGGCTGTAGAGTTCGAAGATGTTGCCGAATGGATCTTCCATGTAGACCATCCGGTACGGCTTTTCGTCCGGGTAGTATTTGCGGACCTGGTTCATGCGCTGCTTGCCGCCAAGTTCCTCGATGATCTTGACACGCTCTTCCAGATTCTCGTCCTGAACACAGAAATGGAACAGGCCGCGGCGCCAGTATTCGAAGGGACGCTCTTCCTCGACCGTGTTGGGGAATTCGAACAACTCGATCCCGACACCGTCACCCATGGCAAGGTGCGCGATCCGGAAAGAACCCCAGCCTTCGCCAAAGACGTCGTCGCACATTTGACCGATCGCGCTTTCATCGTGCTTGATCTCGGTTGGTGGCATGATGACGTAAAGGCCAAAGGCTTTAGAATAGAATTCGACGGCCTTTTCCAGGTCGGGAACGGTGATGCCGATGTGGGAGAAGGTAAGTGCAGGCATGGTTTGCTCCGTTTATTTCAGTGTTAGAGAATGCTTCTGATGATGCCGCCTTCGATGCGGTACCCCGCGCCGTTTGCAGCTTTTGAGGACGCGACAAAAGCAATCATCCGGGCGACTTCGTCCGGTTCGATAAAGCGCTGGATGAGGGATGTCGGTTCGTCATTCTTGAAATAGTTCGAGACGATCTCGTCGATCGGCTCAGACTTTTGTTCGGCAAGGCCTTCAAAATAGCTTTGAACACCTTCCGTCCAGGTTGGGCCAGGCAGGACCGAGTTCACCCGGACGCCTGTCCCTTTGGTCAATTCCGCAAGGCCGCGCGTGAGGCCAAGCATCGCTGTCTTGGTGACAGAGTAGTGAACCATTTGGGGAAGAGGTTTGACTGCAGCTTCGCTGGCCAAGTTCACAACTGCTCCGGCATTGCGGGACAGCATATCCGGCAAGACTCTCCGCGCCAGGCGAACGGCGCTCAACACATTGATGTTGAAGTAGGAGAGCCACTCATCGTCGGTCAGGTCTTCGAATGGTTTGACCGAAAAGATCCCGACATTATTGACCAAAACATCAATCGAACCTTCCGCGGTGGCAAAGTCGTACAAGGCTTCGGCGTCCGGCGTTTTGGAAAGGTCAGCAGCAAAGCCGTTGACTTTTCCAAAGGGTTCCAAATCCGCAACACAGGACGCAACTTCCGCCTCCGTCAGACCATTGACGATGACTTCAGCCCCGTCTTGCAAGAACGCCTTGGCGGTTGCTTTGCCGATACCGGCACCAGAACCTGTGACAAGAATACGTTTGTTTTTGAGATCGAGATCCATTGGCCGGCTCTTACTGATTGACTTGCGGAAAAGAGAACAGGCAGCGGATCCGGCTGGAGAGTTCATTGCGCCACATGTCGACACCGACCGCCGCTAGAATAATCACACCGAGCACGATGTTCTGAACGGAGGTCGGAACAGCATTGAGGTTCAGGGCGTTTTGAACCACTACGATGGTTAGGGCGCCGATCAAAGTTGCCAGCACATTGCCGCGCCCCCCTGCCAAAGAAGCGCCACCAACAACGGCTGCCGCAATGGCCTGAAGCTCCAGGGTCTGGCCGTAGTTGGGAGATCCGGAATTTAGGCGGGCAGCCATCAGGATGGCGCCAACCGCCGTCATGAAGCCTGCAATAGCAAAGGCGTAGGTCTGAACGCGTTTAACGTTGATCCCAGAAAGGGCAGCAGCCGAAGGATTGCCGCCAATGGCGTATATCTCGCGGCCAAGCTTGGAGTAATTCATGAGAATGGCGGCAAGGCCAAAGAAGAACACCAGATAATAGAACGGCAGTGGAATACCCAGGAACGAACCGTAAAACAGTGGTTCCAGATTCGGATCGAGCGAAAACACGGGCGATCCATTGTTGAACATCAAAGCCAAACCGCGGAAGGCTATTAACCCGGCAAGTGTGGTGATGAACGACGGAATTCTGAGGTAAGCGCTCAAAACACCATTGAGAAGGCCGAAGGCAACACCGCAGCCCAGGACCATCACTATGGCGATTGGAAGCGGAAGCCCGAGAAACTTCAAGAATTCCGCCAAGATCAAGGTGAGAAGCGCCACCATTGAGCCGGAGCTTAGGTCGATGCCTGCGGTGATGATGACTACAGTTGCGCCGATCGCAATCAAAGCGACGATGCTAACCTGCAAGGCGAGGTTCGACAGGTTCCCTGGATTTAGGAAGCGGTCTGTCGTCAAGGCTACAAGCAAGACGACGGTTATCAGAGCGAAGAGAGGCCCGAGCAGCTGGGCGTCGAAAATACGTTTCATGCCGCTGTCTCCTGAATTTCAATAGAGTTCTGGTCAGATGAGGCCTTGACGAGATCGGCGTGCGTCAAGTTGGCGGCATCTGAGATAGCTGTGACTTGTCCATGGTGAACCGTTGCAATGCGGTCGCTCATTGCGAGCAATTCGTCATGGTCGGAACTGATCAAAATGATCGACTTGCCTTGAGCAGTGAGGTCATTGATCAACCGGTAAACGGCGAGCTTTGCACCAACGTCGATGCCCTGAGTTGGTTCATCGAAGATCAAAATGTCAGCGTCCGAAAACAGCCAGCGGGCGAGAATGACTTTTTGCTGGTTACCGCCGGACAGAAGAGCGATTGATTTGCTGTCGGCTTGCTTTGAAATCTCCAGGTCCCGAATGTAGTCTGTGGTGACCTGAGCTTCGCGTGGAAGGTCAAGAAACCCGGCCTTGGTGATCTTTCCAAGCCCTGCGGTCGTGACATTTCCACCTGCAAAGAAGTTCGGGAAGAGGCCGTCGAATTTCCGATTTTCAGAAACCAGGGCCATGCCTGCTTTGATGGCGTCTTTCGGGCTCCTGATTTTGACCCTTTTGCCGTGAATCAGAACTTCTCCGGCGGTCAATCGGTCAACCCCGAAAAGGCCGAGCGCAATTTCCGTCCGGCCGGAACCTAGCACTCCGCCCAGCCCCAAGACTTCGCCAACGCGCACCGAAAAGCTTGCGCCGTTTACACCGCGGTCGGTCGAAAGGTCCTTGGCTTCGAGGATGATTTCCTCGCGGGAATTGTTGATCTTCGGATAGTGTTCTTCGACATCCTCGCCGATCATCGCTGCAACAATATCGCCGACGGTTACTTCTGTTTCTCCGCTGGCGCGCACGACCTTGCCGCCACGCAGAATGGTGACTTCATCGACAATCCGTTCAACTTCATCTAGGCGGTGGGAGACATAAAGGATCGCACACCCACGCTCGCGCATACGGCGTAAAAGCTTGTGAAGGTGATCGATTTCCGGCAAGCCAAGAGCGGCGGTCGGCTCGTCCAAAATGATCATCTTCGCGTCGGAGGCCAATGCCTTTGCGATCTCTACAAGCTGCTGCTGAGCAACCGATAGGTCGCCCGTTATTTGCTCCGGATCGAGATTAACATCCATGTCCTCCAAGACCGCTCGTGTCTCGCTGTACATGGTTTGCCAATCGACTGTTCCTAGAGCTGTTTTTGGGAGCCGCCCCAGGAAAATGTTTTCGGCTACCGTCAGTGAGGGAACGATAGAGAATTCTTGAAAGACGGTGGCAATACCTTTTGCCCGGGCGTCGATGGGGCTGTGCAACTGGACTTGGCTGCCTTTGCACAGGATACGGCCGGTGTCCGGTTGCTGGACGCCGGACAGCATTTTGATCAAGGTCGACTTGCCACAACCGTTTTCTCCAAGCAGGCCGTGGATTGATCCTTCAAAGAGTTTGAGCGAGATGCGGTCATTGGCGAGGACGCCTGGATATTGTTTGACCAGGTCGACCACTTCCCAAAGAGGCTGTGATTTTCGTTCTTTAGCAGTCATCGCTTTGGCCTGTCTTGGTGGCTTTCGCTTGTCTGTCGAGAACCGGCGGCGCAATCAGCGCCACCGGGCAGAGCAGGTCTCAGTACTCTTTTGACGGTTTCGGGTAGAGGCTGTCCGGGTCCTGCAAAAGATCCAGCACATTGGTCTCGTCTGTAATCATGGTTGAGGTCTGAACGAACCCGCCAGGGAATTCACCCTTCAAGGTATCGAGGGTCACTTCCAATGCGATCTCGCCCATGATGAACGGCAGCGTATTTACGGTTGCTTTGATCTTGCCGTTGCTGATCTCTTCGAGAGCGGCTGTATCGCCGTCGTTGCCGAGAAGGATAAGATCGGATTTTCCAAGCGCCTTGGACGCAAGAGCCGCGCCCATGATCATGTAGTCATTAGCTGCAAAAAGAACGTCGACATCCGGGTTTGCCTGAAGCAAATCCATTCCGGCGATATTACCGCCCTCAACATTCCACCCACCTGCGATAGAGGCAACAACTTCAATGTTTTTTGAGGTTTCAATACCGTCAAGGAAGCCGCCGACACGCTCGGTAGAGTGATAGCCGGGCTGGCCCTCAATCACCCCAACTTTTAGCGGGCTGCCTCCGGACATTTCACTTAGATATTTGCCAATCTGGCGGGTGCCTTCCCGTTGCGAATAACCGACCACGCCGTGAACGGGAGTCGGGAAGTCCGCGATATCGGAATTGACAATGACAACTGCGATACCTTTTTCCACTGCACGCGAAACAAGCGGAGCTGCTGCGGCTTCATCGTGCGTCGACAGGATGATGGCATCAACATCTTGCGTGATGACATCCTGGATCATGCCCATCTGACCGTTGATGTCTGCGCCTGATTGTGGGGCCAGCATAAACACTTCGATGTCTTCACTTTCAGCGGCTGCTTTGATGCCTTCCCCGATGGCGATGTAGTAGTTGAATTCTGTTGCCGGCGGCATATAGGCAATACGCAAGTCACCGTCGTTTTTCAGATCGGCGATTGAGGCCTGAGATCCGTCTTTCATAGGGACCGGATCTTTGTAGGCCGCAGACCATGCAACGGACGCTGACATGCTTAGCGCAAGCGTTGCAGATAGAATTTTGGAATTGGTTTTCATTTCTTTTCCTCCAGGTAGTTTCATCCGGAAAAAGGCGCATCCTCAACGCCATTCACTCCGGGTTTGACGGCAAAAAGACCGCCGGATGCCGGCTCGCGGTCCAGGACATCCTGCGGGCTTGCCAAGCGAGAAGTTGTGATAAAGAGCGTGTCGAGATTTTCGCCGCCAAAGGCGCAGCAGGTCGGCTTCCAGACCGGGACTTCGAATACGCGATCGATTGTTCCATCCGGCGCAATGCGGATGACCCGCCGCCCTTCCCATTCGGCATTCCAGACCCCACCCTCTGCATCGACGCAAGAGCCGTCCGGCAGACCGGGCTCACCGCTCATGTCGCAGTGAAGCGACATTGGACCAAGCGAACCATCAGTGACATTGTACGGGTAGGCTCGGATCGTTTTTTCCGGTGTGTCGGTGAAGTACATGGTGCTGCCATCGACACTGAAGCAGGTCGAATTGGCGCACGACACACCTTCGATGATGGGGGTGACAGTGAGATCGTGATCAATGCGCAGAACAGTTGAATTGGCATCGCCTGTGCCTTCGTTCATGCCACCTACGATAAGCCTGCCCTGACGGTCCGTTCGGCCATCGTTCAAGCGGGTGTTGGGATTGTCCGGCTCAAAATCATGGATGGTGTCCAGAGCGCCTTTGTCCAGATCGAACAAAACTATGGACTGAGCGAATGCCACGATCAGCCCCCCGTTTTTGCGAGGAGCAAAACAGGCAACGCGGCTTGGCATGGAGTGGTTCTTTGCATCTCCGGAAATCGGGTCGTACGACAACAGCATTTCGCCATGGATGTCTGTCCACCATAGACGCTTGTCCTGCGGGTTCCAGAAAACACCCTCACCGTGATGGTTTTTGCAATCGAGCACCAACTCGGCCTGCATTGCGATTTACCTCCCAGAATTCGCAACTGCGGTGACACCTACTCAAGCATCATCCATTTTCTTTGGCATCTGATATACCAGATTTGGTATTTGAGCAAGCTCCGATTTTTCTCCAGCGGATAATTCAAAGTAATTTGATGTTTGAAAATCCGAACGCAACAGGCGGCGACTCCTAATAAACAATTGTAATAATTATTGAATATAGCCACCACGTTTAGAGGCGCAGTTTGAGTCCTGTTCAGAAATAAATATATACTGCGCCGTAAAAAGAATAATATTTCCGCGTTACTGTATCAGTTTTTCTTTCCTTGAAAAAATTACAAGTTTACAAATAACAATTGTTTTATAGCCCGCGACATCAGAGAAAAAACGGAGTAATATCAGTAACATTCAAGTTTTTACATAAGAGCTCACATATTTTCGATTGACATCTGATATACCAGATTACATATTTCGACACACCTCGATTTAGAGGAGGGAGGAATATGACTGGTTTCAAAAGGCCGAAATTGCTTGCGCAAACGGTGCTGGACCACCTACGCAATTTGATCGTGCAAGGGGATCTTAAGCTCGGAGAGGCGATCTCTGAGCGGCAGCTCGCCGAGCGATTGCAAGTGTCCAAAACGCCGGTACGAGAAGCTCTCGCGCAATTGCGCTCAGAAGGTCTGGTGCAGATCTTTCCGCAAAAAGGTGCTTTTGTTTTCACGCTTGGAGGCGATGAGGTTGCCAAGCTTTGTGATTTCCGGCTTCCCATCGAAATCGCAGCGGCAAAGCTGGCATGTCAGCGCGATCTTCACGGTGTTCGCGATGAACTTGCAAAAGTTGTTTGTGAGATGCGCGACGCGCTTTCACGAGGGGACACGAGAGCTTACCTCGATCTCGATACCGCCTTCCACAGCGTGTTCCTAAATCACTGCGGCAATCCCTATTTGGTTGATACTTATAAGCGGTTTGCCGGAAAAATCGCTGCGTTACGCACGCACCTTGCCGTGAAGCCGTTCCACACAAAGCTGTCGATGCAGGAGCATGAAGAAATCCTGGAATCATTGGACGGCGGCTCGATAACACAAACCATTAACATCCTCAGTCATCACATCGACCGCACCCGCGTGACCTATTCGGTCGGAGTGCATGACATTGCAGCTGCGGATTTTGTTGATGTTGGGAAGGCCAGCTAGATGATCGCCACAGAACCTCTTATCGAATTGAAGGGCGTTGCCAAGAGTTTTGGCTCCAACAAGGTCATTCATCACATCGATTTCGACCTTCAGCCAGGTGAAATTCACGCGCTTGTAGGTGAAAACGGTGCTGGAAAATCGACTTGCCTCGGCATGATGTATGGCTTGCACCAGTCGGATGCCGGTTCGGTATATTTGTCAGGCAAACAGACCATTATCGAAAATCCCGCGCATGCCCAAAGGCTTGGTATTGGCTGTGTGTTCCAGGAATTAAGCCTTGCGGGCGGCCTGTCGGTCGCTGAGAACATCTATGCAGGCCACGCGCCATCGCGCGGTGGAATTGTGGACTGGAAGAAACTGCGCAAGAGTGCAGCCGATCTTTTGGCCGAATTCAATCTTGATATCGATGTCAAGATGCCGGTGGACCGGCTGCCCATAAGCTCCCGCCAAGTCGTCGAAATCGCCAAGGCCTTATCACTGAGTTCTCAGGTCATTCTGCTGGATGAGCCAACATCCGCTCTGACACCGGATGAAGTGAGTTCGCTCTTTACGATTTTGCGCAAGCTGACCGAGCGCGGTATCGGCATTGTATATGTTAGCCATCATATGTCGGAGATTTTCGAAATCTCGGACCGCATCACGGTGCTGCGGGACGGCCGGAAAATCAGCACGCGCAAACCTTCCGAAACGAGCGAAAACGAGATTGTCACGGAAATGATCGGGGGGCAGATGCCGACCGGCGGAGAAGCGTCCGGCTCGGCATTGGGTGAGGTGGTTTTGGAAGCCAAGAACCTTTCGTTTCCAGGTGTTTATGAAGATGTCTCCTTGACCCTGCGAAAGGGAGAAATTGTCGGCCTCGCTGGATTGATGGGCTCCCGCCGCAGCGTTATTGCCAAGGCATTGACTGGCCTGTTTTCTTCCAGAAGCGGATCGCTGAACGTGAAAGGCAAGGACGTTCATTTCTCGTCCCTCCCCCAAGCTATGGCCGCGGGCCTTGGGTACGTTCCGGAAGAACGCAAAACGGATGGTTTGTTTCTCGATCACTCTGTCCGCGACAACTTGATCGCGGCCAGTCTCGGCAAGCACACATCAAACGGTTTATTCAAACTCGCATCTGCGCGAACGGCAACGTCCGAGGCGATCAAGAGGTTCTCGGTAAAAACCAAGGATCAAGACACTGCAATTCGGTACTTGTCCGGCGGCAACCAGCAAAAAATCATGCTGGCTAAGTGGCTGGAAACGGACCCGGATATTTTGATCATCGATGAACCGACGAAGGGCGTTGATGTCGGTGCGAAGTTCCAAATTCATGATGAACTGCGCAAGCGGGCCGAGGACGGTATGGCGATCCTAGTTGTGTCCTCTGACTTTCCCGAACTTGCCGCATTAACCAACCGGATTGTTGTTGTCCGAGAGGGCAAGCTTGCCGGGGAAGTCAGGGCGGAAAACGCCACAGATGAATCAATTCTCAGACTAGCCGCGGGCGTGGATGCCTCTTCGGCAACCACTTTTACCCAAGATGCGGAGGCCGCACTCCAATGAGCCTACAAACTTTAAATGAAACTGCCAGTCCTTCGCTGACCGGCCGTATCCTCTCAGCGTGTCTTCACACCCGTGAAGTGACATTGATCCTAATGATCCTGGCGATCGTCGTCGTGATGTCCTTTGTGTCGCCGTACTTCCTGAGCGCCAGTAATTTCCGCGCTGTCGCGGTTGGGATGACGCCGACTGCAATCATTGTGATCGGTATGGCCATCTTGCTGGCGTCCGGCGGCTTCGACTTGTCGGTGGGCTCGGTAATGGCCTTGTCGAGTACAGTTGTTGCTTTACTTCTGCTGGCCGGTGTTCCAATTCCAGTTGCCATTGTTCTCGGACTGGTCCTCGGGGCGGTTGCGGGGCTGGTCAACGGCATCCTGATCACGGCGGTGGGCATCAACCCGCTGGTCGCGACCTTGGGCACCATGTCGATCGCCCGCGGCATTGCGCTTGTCTTGACCGAGGGTTTTTCCGTAAGCAGCCTGCCGGCAGCCTTCGGTTATGCAGGCAAAGCCAGCGTTTTCGGAATTCCGCTGCTGGTTGTTCTGACCTTGTCGCTGATTGTCCTTTTTGACCTGGCAGTCCGGCACACCCGCTTCTTCCGCCAGATCTACTTCATCGGGGCCAATGAGAAGGCCGCTATGCTGTCGGGAATTGCCGTCAACCGGGTGCGCATCATCGCTTATGTCCTGACCGGCATTCTTGCTGCACTGGCCGGCGTACTCCTTGCGTCCCGCTTGATGAGCGGGACACCGACGGCGGGCAACGCGTTGGAGCTGCAGGTATTGGCAGCAGCTGTGATCGGCGGAGCCTCCTTGCGCGGCGGTGAAGGCACGATCCTCGGCGCGTTCCTCGGGGTCGTCTTTGTCGCGTTGATCAACAACGCCATGACCATGCTGGCTGTCTCCATCTACTGGCAGATGATCGTCATTGGCGCCGTGCTCGTCTGCGCCGTCGCCCTCGACATGCTGGTCCGGCGCAAAGTCACCTAATCCCAAATCTCAGTTGGTCCAATCACTCGGGAGGAACCCATGACCAATATTATACTGAACCGTAGAAAACTTCTGGCAGGTGCCGGTGGCTTAAGCCTTGCCGGTATGAGCCTACCGCATATTTCCAGTGACGCGCTGGCCGCTGGTGCAGGGAAGGAATATGTTTTCCTGTCCATCGTAACCCAGGTGCCGTTCTGGGCGGATCACCGGGCGGCTCTTAAAGACCTTGAGGAAGTCCTCGACATCAAAACGACCTTCACCGGTCCTCTGGACTTCGATACCGCTGCTCAAGCGCGCCAGCTTGATGAACTGATCGCCCGCCGTCCGGCCGGCATCCTGATTTTCCCGGGAGATCCGGCGACACTCGCGCCAGGCATTGAGCGGGCAGTTGAGGCCGGTATTCCGATCACCACATGTATTGGCGATGTGCCGCAAAGTCCGCGTTCGTCCTTCCTTGGTATCAACGGCTTTGAAGCCGGCAAGGTCGGCGGCGAGCTCCTGGCTGAAGCCATTGGCGGCAAGGGCAAGGTACTGCTGGGCACATTCCCGGCGCCATCCACTTTGGAACGTGTGGAAGGCTACAAAGCGGTCTTCAAAGAAAAATATCCGGACATCGAAGTTGTTGACGTGGTCAACGACCGCGCCGACCCGTCCTATGCTCCGACCGCCTACCTTCAAGGCATCCAGGCCCACCCGGACATCGTTGGTATTGGCGGCACGGACGGCGACAGTGGCAAGGGGGCTGCAATCGCAGTTCATGAGGCTGGCCGGGCTGGCGATATTAAGATCGTCGCAATGGACCGCAATGACGACATGCTGCCGTACATTGAAGATGGCACCATCCATGGGGCGGTCGCCCAAAAATCCTACCTGGAAGCCTATCTCGCCGTTCACATGATGCACTGGCAGAACACGGAAGGCCTCAAAGTTGTTCCGGATTGGAAATCGGCCAACATCAACCCGTTGCCGGAGCAGGTGGTCACCGGTGTGATGACAATCACCAAAGACAACGTGAACCAATTCAAACACGTTTAAACATACCCAAAGGCGCACAGTCTCCCTCCTGTGCGCCGACTTCTTTCCGGATTGTCATGTCTTCCAGCTCCCTTTGGCAACGCCTGCCGTTGACCGCCGGAGATCTTGAACTCAGCCTGCTGCCTGGCATCGGTGGTCGGGTGATGGATGTCTGTTACCGCGGCCAGTCCCTGCTTTTTGAAAACCCTGATTCAAAAGAAATCTTGCCGGACTTGGACGCACTGGAGAAGGTCCCGAGCCGGGCAAAACACTTGCCGTTCCCGTTGTGGGGTGGAGAAAAAACATGGGTCGCGCCTCAAGCCAATTGGCCGCAAGAGGCCCCTCATCCAGTCTTGGACTCAGGCGTTTATTCCCATGAGTTCATGTCATCATCAAAAGTGAAGATGGTGAGCGCAGTTTGTCCTTTGAGCGGACTGCAAGTGACCCGAGTCGTTTCTATTGGTGAATACGGCACAACGTGGACCGTTGAACATCAGCTTACCAACCGTTCCGATGCCTCTGTAACAACCGGGATCTGGTCTGTGATGATGATCGAAAGGCCGGTAAGTATTCGCTTTCAGGCGCGGGCTGCGGAAGAGTATACGGCCATGATGGGGGATCCTGCGCTGTTCCTTTCCAGCGCAACGCAATTTGATGAAATCCGCTGCGAAAACGCTCAAGAATTTAAACTGGGTGTCCATCTCATGTCTCCTCGCGCTGCAGTTCATATTCCAGTTTCCGGCAACGTCATCGTCTTGGAGACACAGATATCGGAATTGAGATCCGCCGATTGCTATGCGCATGGCCATGCACTCGAAGTCTACAATTCCGGGCACTACAACTACGCCGAACTGGAATGGCACAGCCCCTTGGCCGAATTGGCACCTGGTCAGTCAGTGGCTGTCAGTATCATCCATTCAATCAGGGAGTTTGCTTCATGAGCAAGCGGGTTATGATCACCGGAGCGTCAGGGCACCTTGGAGGCAAGCTCTTTGATCACCTGAAAACAGAGACCGACTGTCATCCAATTGGATTGGATATCCGCGAAACCAACAGGCCCGATTGCCACGTAGCGGATTTCTCTGCACCTGGAGATTGGATCGAGCTTCTTGACGGTACAGATGTCATCGTCCATTTGGCAGCCGATCGCAGCCCGGATGCCAGTTGGGGCTCGTCTATCGAAAACAACATGAATGCCACTCTCAATCTTCTCCATGCTGCGGCCAAGCATGACGTAAAACGATTTGTTTTTGCGAGTTCCAACTGGCTGCATGGCGGATACCGGTTTTCAAAGGAGCTGCTGACACCGGATTTGGAGCCAAAACCGGTCAATGCCTACGGCGTCTCCAAGCTGTTTGGAGAGCGCCTTGGCGAATATTTCTCGCGTGAATATGGGCTTTCTTTCATAAGCATGCGGATTGGCTGGACACAGTGGACCCACGGCAACCGGCCTGGCCGGCATATGGCCATGGGACGGTGGGGCCAGGAAATGTGGCTCAGCGACCGGGATTATCTCAACGGCATGACATGTGCCGTTCAGGCCGAAGATGTGAATTATGCTGTCCTCAATTTAATCTCGGACAACGCCGGTATGCGCTGGGATCTTGAACCCACGCGCGCCGTTATTGGTTATGTTCCGATGGACAGTTGGAAAGCCGATGTACCGGCGGCGATGGCCGCAAAATCCTGGCTTTTGAAACAGGTAACAACAACATTTCCCGCGTGGTTCAAGGCGCGGTTTCCGGATTGGTAAAACCCATCGAATGCGGCTGTACAAGTTTCGCGTCACACTGATTCTACGCTTCAGGGAGAGCTGCATTTCCACATAGCAAGTGCTTTGTGCCTTTTCAAAAGTCTGAATCTGGCATACCAGATAGCCAGTTACCTTGTGTTGGATTGGTTTGAGGCATTTGAAATGGTGATTGAGCGCCCAAAATCACTGCGAGATCTGGTTTTGGATAATTTGCGCCGTCGCATCGTCAGTGGGCAGCTGGCAATGGGGCAAGCCTTGTCTGAACGCAAGATCTCAGACGATCTACAAGTGTCCAAAACGCCAGTCAGAGAAGCACTCGCCCAGTTGCGTGAAGAAGGTCTCGTTGAGATTGAGCCTCAAAAGGGAGCCAAGGTCTTCACACTGACGGGCGATGAAGTCGACCAGATCTGTGATTTCCGGCTAACCATTGAGCTGGCTGCATTCAAACATGCCTTGTGGAACGACCGGGACGCGCTGGTTGAGGATATGAGCAAAATTGTAGCGGATATGCACGAGGAACTGTCCAAGGGTGAGGTCGAATCCTACTTGGATCTGGACACAGAATTTCACCGCTTGGCCTTTAAGTACTGCGGCAACGAGTATCTCGCTTCGAGCTATGAGCGATATGAAGGCAAGATAGCGGCGCTGCGTACCCATATGGCGGCACTTCCAGATCACACCATCAAATCAATGCAGGAGCATCGTGATTTGCTCGAAGTGTGCAGAAATCGCGATTTGGACCGGCTCCAGGACGTGTTGAAAACTCACTTCAATCGGACCCGGGATTGCTACGCTCAGACACTCGGCTAGTAAGCGGTTTCTTGATTGGTAATCCGAATCTTATCCAATTTTGCTGCGGTCGCAGGGGTATTGTTCAGCATGTTTAGAGCCCGCATTGCGGCGCAGGCCGCGCCATAGCCGTTGTCAATATTGGTGACCGTCAATCCGGGAGAGCAGCTGGCCAGCATGGCGTTCAGTGCGGTTTCGCCGCCGCGTGCAGCGCCGTAACCTGTTGAGCTGGGGACGCCAATAACGATTGAGGGAATAAGCCCCGAAAGGACTGTTGGCAGGGCTGCGTCCATTCCGGCTACGGCAATCACAACAGGCATGGCGGCAATATCCTTTACCCGTTCCAGTAAACGCCAGAGACCTGCCACGCCGACATCCTGAATCAACAGGCTGGAATGGCCGTGAAAGGCCAGCGTTTCTTGAACCTCCAAGGCGACGGGGGCATCCGAGGAGCCGCCGGAAACAATGGCGGTTTGAGGTGGGCCGGGTATATCCGCAACCTCGCCTTGAACAGCAATGCAGGCGTCCCGGCGGTACCTCAGCAGATCTCTCTGGGGCGCAGGAATGGCGTCAAACTTCTCAAACGACAGACGGGTGTAGAGCCGCCGAATGTTCTCCGCTTGGCTCATCCGGATGATATCTCCGATCTGGTCAACCGTCTTTTGCTCGCACAAGACAGCTTCTTCGACACCCGTGCGGGCACGGCGCTGTTCATCCATGATGATGGCTGGGAAATGGGTCATCCTGTTTCCGTCAAGAATGCGCTGCCGCGCTGATAAGGAATGGTGGGCAGAAGCGTGTCTCCGGGACCAAGAAACGGCTGGGCCAGGCTCGAGAGGGTGGACGAGCAGATAGTCGCCAATTCTTCTGCATCAAACTCGATCTGATATCCTTCAGGCCTCAATCGGCACCGAACATCAATGCCCGGATAAACCGCATGGAGTGCCGCCTCTATCTTTTCGATACGGTTCAACTGGTCCGGTTCTATCCGGAGACCTGTGGTGATCCGGCTGGACAAACAAGGCGAAGCTGGAAGATCCGCCAGGTCCCCAAGACCAGCTTTGCGGGCCAGCTCGCGGATCTGGTCTTTGCCGATACCGGCTTCCACGAACGGGTGCCGGACATTTTTTAGTGAGGCAGCTTTGAGACCAGGCCGGAAATCTTGCAAGTCATCCAGGTTTGTGCCCGACAAAATAGGCAGGCTGGAGTGCTTCGACAAAGCGTTGTAGAGGTTGTTTTTACAATAAAAACAGCGATTTATCGGATTGCTCCGGTAGTTTGAGTTTGAAAATTCCTTGGCGTCCAGGATGGTCAAAGGCCAACCCAACTGCATGGCAAGTTGACGGACGCGTTCTGTCGCCGCACGGGGGACTGCAGGCGACACTGCATGAAACACCCTGCTTTCCGGCGACTGCGGAACAGCGATTGCAGCCAATGTCAGGCTGTCGATTCCGCCACTGACAGCCAAAGCAGCAGGACCGATTTCTGTAAGAATTCCAGTGAGCAGTGGCGTCATTTGTTTAGACCTGCCACGTCTCTGACGGCATTAAGGCGCGCGCTGTCGGATAAAGCCTGGCGCTCAGCATGATTGTTGCCGTTTGCTTTCAGGTCATCCATTTCCGCTTTGACAGTCAAAACCCCGCCAGGACGTTCAGCGAGTTTCACACCGATACCATCGAAAAAGGCTTCTTTGCGCATTAGGGTGGTGCGTTCCAGAATATGCCGGCGGACAGCCAAAGTGGTTGTTTGTGCAAAACATGCTTGGGTGACCATGTGTTCGTCCGGCAAGTCGCACAGGATGCGTATGCCAGACGCCTGGCGCCCCTTTTTTCCGACAATCGGTACGCTCATAACGTCTCGGACTCCCTGTGTCTGACGGATTTCGTCCAAACCGGCGGCAAGGTCCTCAGGAGTTTGATCGTCGATTTCAAAGGCCAGCTGCACTATCGTTTCGCGTTGAGGCGCGTTCATACTGCCAAGCTGTATGGCCCTGACAATGTTGGGAATAGTGTCCAGTTTCCGTGTGCCAAAGCCGGTCCCGGAGTGCTGTAAATGAGTTGGATTCTCAGGCCAGCCAGTTCCCGGTTGAAGGTGGGCCAGGATAGCCGCTCCGGTGGGGGTAATCCGTTCGCCCGGAACTCCGTCATCAAACACGGGCAATCCAGATAAGAGGATCAATGTTGCCGGAGCGGGAATTGGCAAGATGCCATGTTGGGTCTTCACCCGGCCAGAGCCGACCGGAACTGGTGAACACGACCAGCTTGCAGGGCTGAGAGCATCAATCAAAACGGCTGCAGCGACAATATCAATGATGGAATCCAGTGCACCAACTTCATGGAACGCGACCTTGTCAACCGAGACACCATGGACCTGTGCTTCTGCTTTGGCCAAGAGGCAAAAGATGTCCAAGGCCCGGGAATGGACATTAGCGGCGAGCCCGGATGTTTCCAAAAGGCAGCGGATGTCTTTGAAATGTGTATGCGCGTGTCCCAATGCTGCGTCTTGACACTCTATGCCGAGACCAGAACCGGTCAGAACGCCGTCACCCCGGCTTTCCCGCCAAACCCTCCCAGGTTTGTTCAAAGGCAAAGAGGCGATTGCGTTTTGAACGAGAGGTTCCAGTCCCGGGCGCATGTCCAAAAGAGCTCCGGCAAACATATCTCCAGAAAGACCGCCGACTAAATCCAGATGAATATGCAAGTCAGTTTCCCTTGCGCTCTGATGCGGGGATCAGCTCCTCGTAGACTTCGACTCCGCGGAAAATGTGCCGCCGAAGAACAGATTTCGCCTTGCGCGTCTGATTGTTCTTGAGGGCTTCCAGTATCGCGCTGTGTTCTTCAACCACATAGTCAGTCCGCTTGTTTCCTTGTGAGAGATGGGTCCTGAGTGTTGCTACCTTGCTGGCCGCCATTTGATAGGACGCTGACACATAGGCGTTGCCTGCATGATGGAAGAGACAGTCATGAAAGGCCGTGTCTAACGCTGTGAAACGCTTGAAATCAGCGGTGTCATAGACCTCTAGCATGTCTCGCAGATTATCAGCCATGTCTTCCAACAGCTGCTGCCGTGCGCGGTCGAGTGCCATATCCATAGCGACACTCTCCATGGCGTAGCGAAAGGAGCACAGTTGAACGATACAGTCCCGCGTCATGGAGAAAACAAAAGCACCCCGCTGAGGGTAGGTAACGACCAGCCCTTCTTTCTTCAGCAACGACAATGCTTCGCGAATAGGCGTTTTACTGATACCCAAGCTTTTCGTCAGCTTCGCTTCCGGCAAAGCTTCTCCTAGGTCGAAATCACCCTCGATAATCGCTTTGCGAATCTGTTCGGCTGCGCTGTCGCTCAGTGCCGTCGGACGTTTTATCGCCCCTGAAATACTCTCGCTCACAATTTGCCTCCCTTGTCAGCGGCGAACATAGCAGAAAAATATTTGCAGCGCCATATTCGATCTGGTATACCAGATTTCAGAGCGTATCTTTGATGCGCCTATCTCAACATTGGGAGGATACCTTGATTAGGAAATTGGCAATTGCTCTGGGTGTGGCTGCTGTAGGTTTCAGCACCGTCGCGTCCGCGGAAACGTTGTTGCGTATCGGTCATGGCGCCAACGAACAGTATCACATGCATCGCGCTTTGCTTCATTTTGAGAAGCTTGTTGAAGAAGGATCCAACGGGGAGATCGACGTTCAAATCTTTCCGTCTTCGCAGCTTGGACCAGACCGTGAAATGATCGAAGGCGTCCAGTCCGGCGTTCTTGAAATGGCGGTTTCGCCGTCTTCTTTTTTTGCTGGTTGGGACCCTGCTTTTGCAGTGATTGAACTCCCCTACATGTACGCCAGCAAGGACATCGCGTTAAAGGTTCTCAACAGCGAAGCCGGTGACGACATGCTGGCAAGATTGAACGATCAGGGTGTCGTAGGTCTGGGTTGGTTGGAAAATGGCCTACGCCATGTGACCAACAACGTCCGCCCGATCAAGGCTCCAGCCGACCTTGATGGTGTGAAGCTACGGACAATGAAGGTTCCGGCGCATGTTGCAACGTTCAAGGCGCTCGGCGCGAACCCAACACCGATGAACTTCGGCGAAGTCTATTCCGCGCTGCAACAGGGTGTGATTGACGGGCAGGAAAACCCGATCGCATTGATCGACAGCCAGCGCTTCTATGAAGTTCAAAAGCATGTGTCCCTGACCGGTCACGTGTTTACCGTGTACATTCCGGTCGTCAGTCAATCTTTCTTCTCCAGCTTGTCTGCCGAGCATCAGCAATTGCTTCGAGATTCAATTGCTGCAGCTGAAGCCCATCAGCAGCAATTGGTCAATTCCGAAGAAGCTGGTCAGCTTGAAAAGATCAAGGAAGCCGGTGTGAACGTTGTTGATCTGAGCGAGGAGCAGCGTCAGGTCTTTTCTGAGCAAACCAAAAGTGTTCGTGCAGAATACCGCGACCAGGTTGGTGCAGAAGCCTTTGATGCCTGGGTTGCCGCAGTGACCGCAAACACCGGCAATTAAGCCGATCTCATCTGCATAAGTATTTGAATTGGCCGGACCATCAGTCCGGCCAATTTTGAAAAAATCGGGAGGGTAATATGACGGTGCTCCGTTGGATGGACGCCAATGCTGAACGCTACTTGGCCGCAGCTCTGCTTGCATTCATCGTGCTGTTAATCAGCTTCAACGTCGTCATGCGGTATGTTTTTAACGCGTCGCTATCCTGGGGCGAGGAGCTGACCTTATGGACTTTTGTCTGGTTCATTTGGATCGCGGTCAGTTACGGCTTTCACAAGCGGGAGCATATCCGGATTACTGTGTTAAAGGACCAGCTTCCGGACCGCGTTCAACTGATGCTGGACATGCTGGTTGATGTCCTAATCCTGATGTTCTTGACCCTCCTGACCTATGAGTGCCTGAAACTCATTCAGTTACCCTATGTGGCAAAGCAAAAGTCGGTGGTGCTCGGGCTTCCCATTCCAATCCTCTATGCATCAGCGCCGGTTGGCGCTGCGCTTTCATCCATTCGCGTTGTCCAACACTTGTTGAGCACTGTGTCTGAGTTCCGGGGTTCCAGCAGCGGGCAAGTCTCATGATTGCGGCAGTTCTTTTTATCTCCCTCATCGTCCTGTTGTTTATGAGTGTTCCAATCGGAATTTGCCTTGGGCTGGCAACGATGATCGTCATGCTGTTTGTGGACGGTGCGCCGCCTCTAGTCTTGCTGGCCCGGTCTGTCGTGACCGGGGCCGACTCCTTTCCTCTGGTTGCCGTGCCGCTGTTCGTTCTGGCGGGGGATCTGATGCAAAGCGGGGGCATGTCGCGTCGCCTGGTTGCCTTCGCGAATGCTTTGATTGGTCATATTCGGGCCGGTCTTGCGTATGTGAACGTTTTGGCCTGTGTTTTCTTTGCAGCCATCTCAGGCTCCTCGCCTGCAACAGTCGCTGCCATCGGATCAAACATGATCCCTGAAATGGAGAAGGTCGGCTACAGCCGCAGGTTCAGCAGTGCGCTGACGGCCTCTTCCGGAATGATTGGAGTGATGATCCCACCAAGCATTCCTTTCATCATCTATGGTGTGACTGCTGAGGTTTCCATCGGAAAGCTGTTCCTCGCGGGCGTCATTCCGGGGCTCATGTTCGCTGTCATGTTTATGTTCGTGGCCCGCTTCCTTCTGCGCAAAGAAGAAGCGGCACTGGATGCCAAGCAGACTTTTTCGCCAGCTTCCGTGGCGTCCACCTTCCGGAAGTCCTTTTGGGCCCTCTTGGTTCCTGGGATCATTCTGGGTGGTATCTACAGCGGTGTATTCACTCCGACTGAAGCGGGTGCTGTTGCCGTTGTATATGCGGCGTTTGTCGGCATCTTTATCTACAAGGACATCAAAGTGTCAGAACTGCCGGGTGTTTTGGCGCAGAGTGCCTTGACCAGTGGCACCATCCTGGTTCTGGTGGTAATGGCTGCCGCCTTTGGCCGTCTGGCAACCTTGGCTCAAATTCCGGCACAGTTGGCCAGCGGGCTGACCAGCATTTCAGACAACCCGATCTTGATCCTTCTCCTGATCAACTTGCTGCTCCTGCTGATCGGCATGTTCATGGAGACCATCTCCTCGATCATAATCATGACGCCGATCTTGCTCCCGGTTGCGGCTGCAATCGGAGTTGATCCAATCGTATTCGGCGTGATTTTAACTGTGAATCTGGCCATTGGGTTCTGCACGCCGCCGCTCGGGGTGAATCTGTTTGTGGCCAGCGGAATTTCTGGGGTGTCGATCGAACGCCTCAGTGTTGCAGTGCTGCCGTTTTTTGCTGGTATGTTGCTACTGCTGATGGCAGTTACCTATGTTCCAGCACTTTCTTTGACGCTCCCGTCCTTGTGGTAGCGTCATGGATCTTGGACCTATTGATGTAACCATTGAGGGCGGGATGGACTATCCCTTTCCGCCTCTCATTCCGGTCGCCCAGAGGTTTGCAAGGCCGCGTCTTACGGATGTGGAAGGGGTGATCCGGTCCGAAGTGGCGCGTATTGTAGCGGCAGATCTGGCAGGGAAACGGATCGCGATTACAGTTGGCAGCCGGGGTATCGCTGAGCTGCCCAGAGTTATCAAAGCCCTGATTGTTGAACTTCGCTTACGGAACGCTGAGCCGTTCATTGTTCCGTCAATGGGCAGCCATGGCGGCGCAACAGCGGCGGGCCAGGTCAAGGTTCTGGAGGGATATGGAATAACCGAAGCCTCGGTTGAGGCGCCGATCCATTCGTCCATGGATGTGGTTCTGGTCGATCGTTTGGAAGATGGCACACCGCTTTATCTCGACAAATACGCCTATGAAGCCGATGGCATCGTCATCGCCAACAAGGTCAAACCGCATGCCGATTTCAAGGGGCAATATGAGAGCGGCTTAGTCAAGATGCTCTGTGTTGGCCTTGGCAAACACAAGGGCGCTGTGGCGCTCCACGATCACGGATTTGGCAGGTTTCACAACCTGTTGCCAAAGGCAGCCGAACGCCTTCTGACGAAGGTCCCGGTTCTGTTTGGTCTTGCTGTTCTGGAAAACGCCTATGACGATCTGATGCATCTGGAAGCTATTCCAGCTGATCAAATCATGCACCGTGAAAAGGACCTTCTGGAAACAGCCAAAGCCTCCATCGGCCGGCTGCAGTTTCCCGAAATTGATGTTCTGATTGTGGACGAGATCGGCAAAAACATCAGTGGCGAGGGCATGGATCCCAATGTCACGGGTCGCCCGGGATCGCGCCTGCCAGGGTTCGATGCGCCGGACATTCAGAAGATCGTTGCGCTGGATGTCACCCCTCAGTCCTACGGAAATGGGGTTGGGATTGGCAGTGCTGACCTTACCACCCGGCGCTGTGTCGAGAAGATCAATCTGGGTGCTATGTACACGAACGCCATCACAGCGACCATCTTGGAACCGGCCAAACTTCCGATGATCTTGAACTCGGATCGCGATGCCATTTGTGTGGCTTTGAAAACCTGCAACCGGATCACGCCTGACACTGCAAAAATCGTGCGGATCAAAAACACGCTTGAGGTGGAAAAAATCTCCGTTTCCCCGGCACTTTTGCCTCATGTGCAGACAAGCGGCGACTTTGATGTGCTGGGTCAACCCGAAACGATCAAGTTCGATCATTCCGGTAGAATTATCTAACCGGCCTTTGGCCATCAGATTTCTTGTTTCTTTTTGGCGCCGAACAGGATCGCAGTTGGTGTCGGAATGTTCGAAAGGCACTCTGGCCCGCATAACATTCCATTGCTCTGATCAATCTTGAAAACCGCGACGGTTCCGCTGTTTTGATTGCCAACACACAGGAACCTGCCGGTTGGGTCAATTTCCATCGTTCTTGGGATTTCGCCGCCCGTGCTAACCCAGTCCAGCACAGAAAGCTGGCCGGTTTGCTGATCAATGGAATAGATAACAATCGAGTTCATGCCGCGATTGCTTGCGTAGAGCCATTTTCCAGTTGGATGGATGGAAATTGCGGCTGCAGTGTTTGTTCCATCCGGCACTTTTCCAGGATTGATGGGGTCTGAAACAGCTCGCTTAAAGGCTGTATCCGCCGGCAAGGTGGATGCAGTCTGCCGCCACAAAAAAGAGCCGCGTTTCAGGTCACAGTCAAAAACGTCAATCGAAGATGATAGTTCGTTCAAAAGATAGGCCTTTCGGCCTTCTGGATCGAAGGTCATGTGGCGCGGCCCATGGCCGCTGGCAGTCGGTATGAAAGGCAGGTCGGATGTTTCCAGCGAACCTGTTTCGTGATCCAGCTTCCAACTCCAGACGCGATCCAACCCCAAATCAACTCCGAAGACCCTGAGCCTGTGGGGATCGCTCGCGATCATATGTGCGTGCGGCCCTTCTTGCCGGCCGGCATCATGGCCTTGCATGTGCAGCCCAGGATTTGCCCGAAAACACATCTCCGACAGACTGCCGTCTTTATGAATTTCAAAGACTGCAAAAGAACCTGAGCCATAATTGGCTGCCATCAAGTATTTGCCAGAAGGGTGAACACTGCAGTGGCAAGGCCAGGTTCCGTTGGTTTTTTGTGTGTTCAAAAAAGTTAAACTGCCAGTCGACGGATCTATCCGGTATGCGCTGACCCGGCCGAGCGGAGAGCCGTTTTCATCTTCGCCAAGTTCATTGACACTATAGAGAAACGTCCTGTTGGGATGGAGTGTCAAATAGGACGGGTTTTCGGCTTCCACCACATGAAATGGCGTGAGCGTACCGGTGTCCGTCATACAGCAAATATAGATGCCCTCCGCTGTTGAAGGTGCCAGCCCGCCTGGCGCTGTGTGAGGAGCGGTAAACGTACCCACGTAGACAAACCGGTTCTCTTGGGAGGGAGACGGAAGAGAGGAATTGTCTGGCATCCAAAATCGCCTGCTGGTTGCTTCGATGAAATAATAAGACCATGCAACACCGGAACACGGCGCCGCGCCTGTTTAAACCTCAATATCTAGCTGGATGCCAATTCCTTCTTGCGGCTCAACCAAAAACTGATCAAGTCAGAAGATTGCGCCAGAAGAATAGTGAGCAAGATGCCGCCATAGAGGATCTGCCGCCAGGATGACGGGATCTGGATGACCGCCAGTGTGCTTTGCAAGAGCGTTACAATCAGCACTCCGATCAGAACGGCCAGAATCTGTCCACTGCCGCCTGTGATCCGTGTGCCGCCAAGAACGACAGCTGCAATTGCCGGCATCAGATAGACGCTGCCCATGTCCTGAAACGCCTTGCCGGAAAAGCCTGTCAGCATCGATGCTCCGAAGCCATAACACATGCCTGCGGCCATAAAGACGCCGATGATCACGAACGGCGTGCGGACGCCGGAGAGATAGGCTGCCCCTTCTGAAAAGCCGATGGCCTCAATTTCCCGGCCAAGACGAGACCGCTTGAGCAGAAGCGCCAGCAGCAAAATCGCGGCAAGGGCTGCAAGCACGGAGTTGGGAATAAAGGGCAGCGCGCTTTGTGCCCCTAGAAATGTCATTGCACCGGTTGCTTGGGACTGCGGAGCAAATCCGCCCGTAAGCAACACCATCAGGCCCATCAGGATCGAGTTAACACCAAGAGTGAAAATGATTGAGGGGATGCGCATCAGCGCGACTCCAATGCCGTTGAAGAGGCCAATCAAGGCACCGACCGCAATTGCAATCGGGATTGCCATCGGGCCGCCGATTGTGGTTGCCAGCATGGCGCAGGTTGTGATCGCCCAGGGCAGAGAGAGATCGATCTGACCGATCTTAATCACCAGAAACGCTCCGACCGCAAACATTGCCAGGAAAGAGGCGGACTGAAGCTGAAGAAGCAGGAAGTCAGGTGACAGGAATGGCGGTGTTTCGCCCCTCGAAAGCAGAATGCCGCTGGCAACGATCAGAAGAACGGAGACAACCCCGCAACTCAGCCAGACTGAACGCCAGATGTCATGGGTTTCCCGCGACCGGGTGGCTTGGCCGAGGACATTTAGCCGGTTCTTGGTCCGAAGCGCCTGGGCTGCTCCGATCGAGATTGCGGCCAGAAGTACGACACCCTCAAACAAAGGCTGGATCAACGGGCTTGCTTCAATGATCCAGAGAATATGATCGGTCACCCGGATGATGCTGCCCATCATGGATAGAAGATAGGAGCCGAAGACGGCCCCGATGATGCTGCCGACCCCGCCAGCAAGCGATGTTCCGCCAATGACCGAGGCGGCCAGCGAGTTTAGCGTGTAATAACCGGACTGAATGGCATTAGCATCGCCAGTCAGCGTCAGAGCGGCGAGGAAGATCCCGCCAAAGGCCGCAAACAATCCGCCAATCGCATAGGCAAGGACACTTGCCTGCTGAACCGGGAGACCGGATATCTGGGCGGAATTCTTGTTGGATCCGACGGCTATGATCGTCCGGCCGAGCATGCCGTATCGGATTGGCGCCCAGACAAAGAAAATAACGGCGGCAATTGCAATCAATGCGCTTGGAATATTGCCGAGAAAGGTACTGGCCAGCGGTTCGGGCAGCCAGACATCGGCTTCATAGGTCAGATAATCTGCAAAGGCTTCATTGACGTCGCCGCCCGGGCGGGGGCGGATCGCAAGAGCTGCGCCGGAAAAGGCCGCGCCCGTTGCCAATGTACCAATCACCGGCTGAATCCGGCCGTAGACAACGATCCAGCCATTCAACAAACCCGCAAAAAAGCCTGTCGCCAGGCACAAGACCAAACCAAGAAAAATCCCGAACGGCGAACCGTCCATGACGTGGGAGGCAACCGCGCGGACCAGAACCAGAATGGCGCCGGCTGATAAATCAATGCCGCCGGACAACAACACAATGGACTGGCCGATCGCTGTTAACGCCAGGGCGCCGCCCTGGTTGGCGTTCGTCGTAATTGTCGATGTGGCAAAGCCGCTTGGATGGAGCGCGGTATAAATCCCATAGGCCACCATCAGAAGGATGGCTGCCGTAGTTCCGCGCCCAAAAACCTGGAGCGCTTTGTCAGCAAGGTTTTTCATGTCAAATAGTCCGCTAATTTCAACAGGTCAGGCAGCGTTTAAGGTGCCTGTAGCTCCAGATTGAATGCCGCGTTGATCAAATTGTTTTCGCTCAGCATCGCGCCTTGCAGCTCGTGGCTGATCTTGCCTTCGTAAAAGACAAGAACCCGGTGGCAGCAATTGCAAAGCTCCTGATAATCGGAGCTGTAGAGCAGGATGGCGCAGCCTTGTGCGACGAGTTCCTGCAGAAGTTCAAAGATCTCCTGCTTGGTGCCAACATCAATGCCGCGGGTCGGATCATCGAGCAAAAGCACATCTGGAACATCAGCAAGCCACTTGGCCAATACGACCTTCTGCTGGTTGCCTCCAGACAGCGCGAAAGCCGGCTGTTTGGGCGAGGACACCTTGATTTTCAGCTTCTTGATTGCCGCATTAAGCCGATCTTTTTCCTGCGTAGGATGGCGCCAGAAATCGTCGTGATACGTTTCCTTGTCGACAAGCAAGATGTTATCGCCGACCGACATCTGCTGAACGAGGCCGTGGGTTCCCCGGTCTTCGGGGACATAGGCCATGTTCGGTTTTTTGCGGATGCGCGCAGACGGCGATTGCGGCTGGACTTCCTGGCCGTTCAACCGGACTATTCCTTCCAGTCCCTTCAAAGCGCCGAACAACGCCATCAGGAACTCGTGCTGTCCCTGCCCATCAAGACCGCCGATCCCAACAACTTCGCCTTTTTTGATCGAGGCGGTGATATTGGTCAGAACACCGTCCCAGGCCAGGTTCTCAATTTCGATGACCGGCTTGGTATCAACTGCAACTGTGGCCAGCGGTGGAAAGGAGGCTTCAATGCTCCGGCCCAGCATCATCTCGACAATCTCGTTGTCTGTATGATCATTGGCTGCAAAGGATTCGATTTTTTGCCCGTCGCGAAAGACAGAACATTCGTCCGCAAGTTCCCGGATTTCGCCCATACGGTGAGAAACATAAAGGATCGCCAGACCTTCATCGCGCAACGTCTTGACCATCTGCAACACATGTTCGGTGTCGCTGTTGGTCAGGGCGGACGTGGATTCGTCCAGGATCAGCAGCTTGGGGTCGGACGCAAGACCCTTTGCGATCTCAACCAGCTGGCGTTTTGACAAGGCCAGATCCCGAACCATGGTGTCCGGGTCCATATCCGCTGCGCCAACCCGCTGCAGCAGTTCCAAAACCCGGCTGCGCTGCGCTGACCGGTTTACCAGACCAAAACGCCGCGGCGGATTCACCAGCAAAATATTATCGGCAACACTCAGGTCGGGAATGAGAGACATTTCCTGAAAAACGCAGGAAATCCCAGCTATCATTGCCTGATGGGCGTTGGAAAACTCTAGTTTCCTGCCGTCCACTTCAATGTGGCCCTGTGATGGCTTTCGAATCCCCGCCATGGTTTTTAACAGCGTGGATTTTCCAGCGCCATTTTCACCGATGATGGCATGGATGCTGCCAGCGCGAACACTGAGGTCGACACCCGACAACGCTCTGACCGGCCCGTAGTTTACGGACAGGTTGCACATCCGCAGAATTGGCTCAGCCGCGAACTCGGAGGACGTGCGGGGCGCAGCCTTTACGGCCGCACCCACTGCACTTTGGACGTTCATTTTACGTCTTGAGACATGATTTCTTCGGCCGTGAAGTTCACGTTGCACGGCGGGAATTCATTCGGGGTGAAGAAATTGTCGTCAAGGTTGGACCAGAAGTTCTGACCGTCTTTCAGGCTGCCGCTGTCTGCAACGGGCAGCGGGATCGACATCAGCTGCGGCAGAGCATTGCCCTGGAGCGCGGAAACGGCGGCTTTCACCGCGATTGCGCCAAGTGCCGGGGAATAGCCGACAGAAATAACGTCCAGGCCTTCACTCTTGAGTTCTGCTGCCATTCGGCGGAAGCCGTTTTCCGCCTCAGCGGCGATCGGCACCAGCGGATGTTTGGCGTCCATGATCGCGCGCAAGGCGCCGGTGGAGCCAGCCTGAACCGCAAAGCCATCAAACTGGCCATGAGTCGCTATGGCATCTGCAACGACTTTTTGCGCCGTGCCATCATCCCAATTACCGACAACTTCGATGACCTCGATATCGCTATGTTTGTCGAGGATTGCCCGCAGGCCGTTATGCCGGTCAAGGTCAACAGAGATGCCCGGCAGGCCGCGGACTTCCAGAACTTTGCCCTTCGTGCCCATCTTCTCGATCAAGAACTCTGCCTGAAGGCGACCGAACTCGATGTTGTCGGAGCTGAGCTGCATGACCTTGTCCGTGTCGAGAACGTTGTCGAAGGTCATGACCAGCGTTTCGTTTTTCTTGCCGGCGCGGATCACACGGTTGAAGCCGTCTGTGCTCATGGCGTTTGCCAGAACCGCGTCATAACCCTGGTTGATGAAGTCTTCCATGGCCGCGATCTGCGCGGAAACGTCTGTGCCGGTGGAGATCACTTTCAATTCGGAAATGTTGCCCGCCATCTCAGGCGTTTCAGCAAAGGCCTGAAGCGTCTTCAACATTTGAATGCGCCAGGTATTGCCGGTGAAACTGTTGACGACCGCGATCCGGTATGGGCCGTCCTTGGCTTCATGCTGCCACAGCGCGGTCTCTTCGTTCCAAGACCGGAAGCACTCCGGCTCAGCACTGGCGCCGGAAACGGTCGTACGCCAGTCGGCCTGCGCCGTTCCAGTGACAGCAGCCAAGAGGGCAAGTGCCGCAGACGCACGAAGGGTGTTCTTAAAAGATAGCATTCAATTTCCTCCCCAAAACAAAATATCAGATCTGATATACCAGATTGCATAGGAAGACAACTTTGAATTTTTTGCTGTTGGTGAGTGTCTGACATCACAACAATGGCGCAATGCGCTGCAGACATTTGCGTTGTTCGTCCTGTTTTTTGGTTAGTGAAGTTGGATGCAGATATTCAAAGCATAGCCTCAAGTGAGTTTCTGCATTGACATATTGCAAGCCTCGTGCGAGGTTTTTTTGTGTGAGTAATCGAGTCGACATTGAAGTTCCTGAGTACACCCAGGCGGACGTCATTCGCATCACTTCGGTGAGTGCGAAAACGCTCCAGAATTGGACAGACCCCGCTCGTGGGATCCTGCGTCTCAGTCAGGAAAGTGTCGGCAAGGGGCGCCGGCGTTTGTATTCGGCGCTCGATATCATGGCGGTGACAATGATCGCGCACCTGAGTGCGCTCGGGGTCTCGCCAAACCTCGTTTCGCAGTTGTTTTACGAACGGGATACAAAGGTTGGCGATTGGCTAACAGCGGCGGCTGAAAACCTGGACAAGGAATACATCTGCAGAATCTTTTTTGACGCAGATGGGCTGTTTGCAAGATTGATTGCTAGCCCCAAAGACAATGACAGGTTTGTTTATGACGATGATTGGGCCGACCAGCGGTTTGCCTTCATTCAGGTGTCTCTGACCCGCATCGCGTCCTTTGTAGCGCACGGAATAAATGACATCCGGTTTGACGAAACTCCGGACGATCAGAAGTCCGAAACGGACAAGGCAATTCGGGCAGCCAGAGACGACTTATTCAAAGACAGAAAGAAGGCAAAGCTTCCTTAGGTTTCGAGTGTCGCTTGCCATTTATCGGGAAATGACATGGCACAGCGAAAAAGGACCATACGCCCCTCCGAGACCAAAAGTTATCTCAAGGCAATCAAGAACTCCGGTTTTCAAAGTGGGCGGCTGATTGCGCATCCTGATGGCCGCTTGGAAATCATCGCCGAAGATCGACCATTCCAGACCGAAACAGAACGTCCGTCCCTATCACCATTTGAACAGTGGGAGGTAGACAGTGCGAACACATCTTAAGGGCATCAATACTATCACGCGCAAACTCGCCACCGGCGAAGTGCGAACCTACTATTACCACAGGGCAACGGGTAAGCGCCTGCAGGGTGCGCCAGGGTCTTCCAAATTCTTGGCTTCAATTGCGGTTGCCGAACAGGCGACGCGACAACGGGACAAGGGAACACTCGCAGGTTTGATTCGGGAGTTTCAACAAACCGCCAAGTGGCGACGATTGGCAGATTCCACCAAGGCTGAGTACCGGCGCATCTTTACGTTCTGGGAAAATCAGTATGGCACATGCCCTTATGCAGCCTTGGAGGATAAGGCTTTTCGCAGAGCGGTCATCAAATGGCATGATGCTTTTTCTGAAGTTAAGCCGCGGGAGGCGGACAACCGGGTAACCGTCCTTGCTCGTGTTCTTTCCTGGGCAACAAGGGATGGTCCTCTAAAACGCAATGTCATGGACGGATTCGAGCGAGCCTATCAGAGTGATCGTTCCGACAAGATTTGGCTGCCGGTACATGTCGAAGCTTTTATGGCGGTGGCGACACCCGAAATGAAGCTGGCTATGGTGCTCGCGCTGCATACCGGACAACGGCGCGGAGACCTGCTTCAGCTGAACTGGAACAACTATGACGGGGAGCGGATATCGCTTCATCAGGGCAAATCGCGACGCGGGAAACTCAAAGGCCGTCTGGTGACAATCAAATGCACCAAGGCGTTGAAGGAAACCCTGGACGGTCTCAAACGGCAATCGACATTGATCCTAACGACCAAAACAGGGCGTGCTTTTCAAAAACGCTACTTTGCCAATCAATGGGAAAAGACCTTTAAAGAGGCTGGGATTGAAGGCCTCCACTTTCACGATATCCGAGGAACGACTGTGACGATGTTGTTTCAGGCAGGCTGCAACCTCGGTGAAATCGTATCCGTGACTGGCCATTCGCTGCGACGTGCGCAGGACATTCTCGACAAATATCTCGCCAGAACCTCTCAGATGGCTGACAACGCAATCGCCAAGTTTGAGAACGTTTTGGAAACAGATTCTGCAAAACACACTGCAAAACAGGATAGGCAAAACCATGCTAAGTAGTGGTGACCCCGACAGGATTCGAACCTGTGACCCTCAGATTAGGAATCTGATGCTCTATCCTGCTGAGCTACGGGGCCGGTAAATGCGTCGATTATCATGATTTTGGGGGCTTTGCGAGCCTAAAGACTGAAGCAGTAACTGTGATCCTCGGAAAATCTGCCAATCCTGCCATCGTGTCTTAGCACTGCCGCAATTGCTGCTTAGCCCCTATTTTTAAGGGAACGATTGACCGGTTGCAGGCATTTTATTTTGATTGGACTTGGACAGGCGTGGTCAGGCGCCGAGCCAAAGAGCCAAGATTGCTGCGATCAAGCAAGGGGCGAGCTTTCGGCCAATAGGGGAGGCCAATGACGCGGCACGTAGGGCAGGTCCGGGGAATGCAGTGGCTGATACCTGTTTGGTCTGCCATCTTATTGTCTGCAGCTGTGCCGACCGCAGCAGGGGCAGATCAAGCAAATGTCCTATCAGCATGCCTGTCTGGAACTGGCATTCAGGTGTACAATAGGACGACGGATCTAAACTCCACTTTCCATGATGCGGCCGGCCGTGGATATGCTGCTGCAGAGATTTATTCCAGCGCTTTTGAAACTTTTGCGCCTGAACCGTTGTCAAATGCCGACGCACACCTAACCGCCTTTCCGATTGGTTCTCTCAACCGCTGGAAGCTTGTGCCAGCCCTGATCGTTTACCAATCCGAAAATGGCGCCCGTTTGCTGCAGCAGGACCGTCTTGAGAGGGGGCAGGCGATCTATATGCCCAAACAAACAGCCGGACCTTGTGCGGACCAGTTGCGGCAAGCCGAAATGAAAGCCCGGCGGTCTGCGCTTGGTATCTGGGGGGAGGGAAATTCACCGCCGGTCTATGCGGCGGCGGGTCTTCAACGGTTGGTGGCCGCCGCCGGACAGTATGGGATTGTCCGCGGGCGCATTGTTTCCCTTGGAAAAACGCGTAGTACCCGCTATCTCAACTTTGGTAGGTATTGGAAAAAGGACTTTACGGTCACCTTAGCCTCCCAGGATGCAGATATTGTACTGGCGGGTCTCGGTAGAAAAGGCTGGTCGTTTGAAGATCTGGACGGTCAGCCGGTGGAAATCCGTGGTGTCATCGAGGTGCAGGATGGACCTTTGATCACCTGGAGCCACCCGGAGCAACTGATTGTTTTGGAAGAAAAAAGGGCAGGGCGTGACGGCCAGAACCAAAACTGATTATACGGCGAATGAGCGCATGCCTTCCCTTGTTCGGATGACTGGCCGGATCTGGCGGAAACTGGTGCGGTCCGGTGTGTTGGCTGGGGCGGCACTTGTTCTTGCGGCCTGCCAGCTGCTCGGTGATGGCACGTCTGTCGGCACCGTCGCGCCGGGAACCTTGCGACCCAGTCTCGCGGCCGACATTGGTGCCCGTGAACATCCGCGTGTGGTGGCGACTTATGGTGGGGTTTATAATGACCCCGGTGCGGAGCGGGCAGTTGCCAGCGTTGTGGGCCGGTTGGTGGCCGCGTCCCAAGATCCTTCCCAAAGTTACAAGATCACCATTTTAAACTCGCCGGCGATCAATGCTTTCGCGCTGCCAGGCGGCTATCTTTATGTCACCCGCGGATTGTTGGCGCTTGCCAACGACACATCCGAAGTCGCTGCGGTTTTGGCTCATGAGATGGCCCATGTGACCGCAAACCACGCGATTAAACGCCAGCAACGGGCAGAGGCTCGTGAGCTCGCTGACCAAATTCTGAACGATGTGGTTCAAGATACGGAAGCTGCGCGCAAGGCAATTGTATCGTCTCAATTGTCCTTTGCCCGTTTCAGCCAGGTGCAGGAGCTGGAGGCGGATGCGATTGGCGTGAAAACCCTGGCGAAAGCGGGATTTGATCCATACGCCGCCGCGCGGTTCTTAAAGTCTATGGCGAAATTCGCGAAATACCAGTCAGCAGGCAAAGGCGGCAGTTCTGCGCCCGACTTCCTGTCGTCCCATCCCTCGACCCCTGAGCGATTGCAAATTGCAGTGCGCTCCGCGCGGCAGATCGGCGCTCCTGGGATTGGCGAACGCGACCGGGACCGTTTCTTGAGCCAAATCGACGGAATGCTGTTTGGGGACGATCCGCTGGAAGGGTTCGTGCGCGGCCGCTCGTTTCTGCATAAGGCGCTCGGAATCGGGTTCACAGTTCCCTCCGGCTATATCTTAGAAAACTCACCGGAGGCGGTCTTGGCCAGCAATGGCGGGGGAACGGCAATCAGGTTCGATGGCGCCGATGTCAGCAGCTATACCAATTTGGCGGATTACATGACCTCGGGTTGGATCAATGGCCTCCTGCCGCAGAGTGTACGTGAGACCACGATTAGCGGTTTGCCGGCAGTCACCGGGGCCGCCATCACACAGGGCTGGTCTTTCCGCATAGCCGTTGTGCGGATCGGTAAGACCGGATACCGATTTATTTTTGCAAGCCGGTCGCCAAATGACGGGTTTGATCAGGACTTCCGTAAAACCATCGACAGTTTCCGCCAGCTGACCCCAACGGAACGGGCGCGGTTGCGCTCCCTCCGGCTCAAGGTCGTTAAGACAAAGGCTGGCGACACACCTCGGAAACTGGCGATTGGCATGAGCGGGGTTGAGCCGTCCCGGCGGCTGGAGTTCTTTTCTATCCTGAATGATTTCAGCCCGAACAAACCGATCCCGGCCGGAACCTCGATCAAGCTTGTCGTGGATTGAGATCCGGTAGAGTTTCACAGACTGACGCTGGATACTATTTTGAGAAGAAAAAGCCCGGCTATGCCGGGCCTTTTTGTTACATGGAGACGGCGTAAACCGATTGATCCGGTTGGGTGTTCAAAAGGGCCGTTTTCAGCTTTTGCAGGGCACGGCTTTCGATCTGGCGTACCCGTTCTTTAGAAATTCCAAGCTTTTGGCCAAGCGATTCCAGCGTTGCACCGTCCTCTGACAAGCGCCGCTCGCGGACAATCTTGAGTTCGCGCTCACTCAAAACAGTCAGCGCCGATGAGAGCCAGCGGTTGCGGCGCTCTGAATCGATGTTGACGGTGACAATCTCGTCCGGCTGTGGTGCTTCAGACACCAAGAAATCTTGCCGGTCGGCACTGGAGCCTTCACTGTCGGTAATTGGAGCATTCAAGGATGTGTCGGGCCCGGACAGGCGCGCATTCATCACCGCAACATCTGATTGCTTGACCCCAATCGCATCGGCGATTTTCTGGTGCAACTCGCTGTCGGTAAGCGGTGTTTGATTGTTTGACAGTTTTGCCCGCAGGCGGCGCAGGTTAAAAAACAAAGCTTTTTGAGAGGAGGATGTGCCGCCGCGAACAATCGACCAGTTGCGCAAGATATAGTCTTGGATGGAGGCTCGGATCCACCAAGTGGCATATGTGGAGAAACGGACTTCTCGTTCCGGTTCAAAGCGAGCGGCCGCTTCCAGAAGCCCCACATGGCCTTCCTGAATCAAGTCGCCCAGGTTCAGTCCAAAATTCTTGAACCGGGAGGCAACCGCAATGACCAGGCGCATATGGGAGAGGGATAGCTTTTCAAGCGCTTTCTCGTCTCTGTGGTCCCGCCATCGCAAAGCAAGCTCATACTCCTCTTCGCGTGTGAGGTATGGCGCTTTCATCGCCGCTTTGACCAAATGCCGTTTTTCACTCATCGATGTGGACATGCATGACACTCCGGGGTGATATCCGTATCTCTACGGACCACCTTTCAGATTAGATCACTTTCCCACGGAGCGCGGGCACGATTGAGCACATCTTTGTGATGTAATTGGCAATTATTCTTAGAGCGTTGGCGGCATATTGCTGACGGCCGACCGAAAAAAAAGGGCCTGGATTGCTCCAGACCCTTTCGTATTTTTAGTGTGCGACTTAAAGCAGGCTTATGCAGCTTCTTCCGCGTCGTCGTCACCGTCTTCTTCTGCGGCAGCAGCAGCTGCTGCTGCGGCTTTGATGCGGCTCGGCGATTTGGCCAAGTTCTGCTCAATTTCCTTGATGGCTTCGGTTTCCGAGCATTTGTTTACAGCGGCAATTTCGCGTGCCATGCGGTCAAGCGCTGCTTCATAAAGCTGGCGTTCGGAATAGGACTGCTCCGGTTGTGTTTCAGAGCGGTACAGGTCACGGACGACTTCGGAGATTGCAATCAGATCGCCGGAATTGATTTTCGCTTCATATTCCTGGGCGCGGCGGCTCCACATAGTGCGTTTGATCCGCGGACGGCCCCGGACGGTTTCCAGTGCTTTTTTAACTGCAGCCGGGTCGCCCAGCTTACGCATGCCAACAGATGCAATTTTTGCAACTGGCACACGAAGGGTCATCTTGTCCTGTTCAAAAACAATAACGAGCAACTCCAAAGAGTGACCGGCTACGTTTTGTTCTTCAATGGCGGTAATCTGGCCGACACCATGTGCCGGATAAACGATGTATTCGCCTGTTTTGAAACCTTGACGCTGCGCGGTCTTTTTGGTGCTTGTTGCCATACTTGTAGTCTCTCCTGCGCAGTTAGCGGTCTTTTGTCAGACCGGAAATGGACCGCTGTACGGTCCTTGTTTGTGCGGCACGCGATCATCCCGGCGTCCAAATTCTGGAACGCCTGTTGATATGCGGCGTGTCGGGCTAGTCAGTCGTTGAATTCCACTCTAGAACCTTGCTTAGATACAAAAGCTGCCGGGATCTCTCGTGGCCCGGAAAGATGGATCACGGGGCACGTAAGCGAAGACTCCGTTTTTGGGGTTATTCTCGTGGTTGGCGACTATCGAAACAAAGTAACACACTTTTGTGGAAAATTAAAGTGCGTCAAATTTATTGCGGCGCAAAAGGTTAAAGCACCTGAAAGCTGCAAGCATCCAGGTGTCTGAATTACCAAATGAATTTCTTTATCTTAAGTTGTATTATTTAAATTGCTCGCGCTATTGGCGTCTGTGGGTAATCCAATCACGCAGGTGGATTAGGTGAAAAATACTTATCCAGCTTGTTTTCTTCGCCGTCATGTTTTTCAGCATCGGGCATTGGATCTTTTTTCTCGGTAATATTCGGCCATTTTTCCGAATACTCGGCGTTCAATTCAATCCATTTTTCCAGGCCTGGTTCGGTATCCGGCAGGATGGCCTCGGCAGGACATTCCGGTTCACATACGCCGCAGTCGATGCATTCGTCCGGATTGATCACGAGGAAATTTTCGCCTTCGTAGAAACAGTCTACCGGGCAGACCTCAACACAGTCTGTGTATTTGCATTTAATACAGTTGTCCGTGACGACGTAGGTCATCTCTATCCTCACTAGGCACGGCAGGGGCGGTTCTCTTTGCGCCCGCATGCGGCAATCCGGCGGTCAATTCTATAGCGTAGGTCGCAAAACCCACGGTCAAGTTCAATGCTGTTGGGTATCGCTTTTAATGAGCCGGTGCAAGCGTTCAAGCAGTCGCATCTGGGCGCTGGTGGAGAATGCTATTCCGTTTTTTTGCGAAACTGCGAAAAGTGCCTAATCTTCTTGGCGAAAGGCGTCCATCTTGCGCCGGTCACGTTTGGTCGGCCGGCCGGAGCCTGGCTCACGTTGTCCAGGAGGGGGTGGTGGGGCTTCTGGTTTTGGTGGCGGCGGCGGAGACAAGTCTTCGTAAAGAAGTTTCGCTTCCTCGTATGGGCCACGCCGGGTGCCAAGGGCAACGACTTTCAAAACAAGCACCCGCCGATCAAGGACAATGGTTAGGACATCGTCCGCCTTGACGGTCTTGCTTGCCGAAGAAATCTTGTCCTTGTTGACCCGGACATGTCCACCGGCTGCCAGTTTTTGCGCCAAAGACCGGGATTTCGTGACCCTGGCGTACCAGAGCCACTTGTCGACGCGCAGGCTGCCCTGAGATTGTGGAGCAGCTTTTGGATCTGACCCCGGAATTACTTCTTGTCCTTGCCGTCCATATTCTCCTTCAGCGCCATCAGAGCGGCGAAAGGTGAATTTGGATCGATTGGCTTGTCTTTTTGCGGCTTGTCACGGCGATTGCCGCCCTCGAAGGACTTTTGGCCACCTCGGCCCTTGTGCTGACCACCTTTGCCGGGTTTGCCGTGTCGCCGCTCACCGGACGCGCCTTTCGGCCCTTGGTGTTTGCGGTTGTCTCCCCGGCGCTGATCCTGTCGGCCGCGCGGACGGCGGTCGTGACGGCCCGGGCGCCAGATCTCAATGGTAACCGTTTCCATTTCCGGTTCGCCGGATGGAGCGGCCTCTTCGGATGCAGAAGGTTCTGCCGTCTCTGTGTCAGCTGTTTCTGAACCTGCGTCCGCTGCGTCAGCGGTTGCTCCCGGTGTTTCAGTTGCCGCAGGCGCTTCGGCGCTGCTGTCTTCAGCAGCCTTATCTTCCAGCACCCCAGAAGCTTCCGTTTCCGTTGCAGGGGCGGCGGTTTCGGCTGCTTCGCTTTCTGCAGGGGAGGCGGTTGCGGACGTTACTTCTGGTGTCGCCGCGCTGTCTGCAGGTGTGGTTTCCGTGTCCGGTTTCACAACGACGGGACGCTGAACCTCTTTGGTTTCGAGCCGGTAGCCGAGGGATTTCAGAACAGCCGAGAAATCCTCGCCGGCGCAACCGAGCAGGGACGTCATGGCAACTGTGACCGTAAAGCCGCCGCCCGTTTCGATTGCACCTTCTGGTGGTGCGACCTCTGCGTCGAGCGGTTTCCAGGCAATCAGTGGCCGGATCAGATCCGCCAGACGTTCCAGAATATCGACCCGGACAGCCCGCGGGCCGCAGACCCGAAAGCCAACGACTTTGTAAAGCGCCTGGTTGATCTCGGGATTAACCGGGATAGAGGTGCGGCCGGAAGCGGACAGCTGCGGCAGTTCTTCCATGCCGTTCATGTCCAGAGACCCGTGCTTCAAAGCCCAGAGTTGGGCGAGCAGCTGGCTAGGAGCCGGTTTCAAGAGTGCAGGAACAAAGATCGTGTAAGCGCCGAAGCGGATGCCGTGTTTACGCAAAGATGCGCGCATATCCTGATCGAGCTGGCGGATTTCGTCGGCAGCATCTTGCCGTTCCAAAATGCCAAGACCTTCGACGATCCGGAATGCGATGCCGCGGGCCAGACCCTCGAGGCCTTCCCCGGTCTTTAAATCTGCAAGCGGTTTGAGCAGTGTTTCGATCTGCGCTTTGACCCAGAGGTCCAAACGGTTTTGCACGGTGTCGCGGGCCGGTCCGGTCAAGTGCTCGTCGGCGAGCAGCAGAACGGTTGGTGCCAACACATCGTCACTGGCTGACAATTTGGCCACCGGTTCTCCGCGCCAGCGGATGGCACCTTCTGAAGTCAGGACAAAATCACTGTTTTCAGATTTGCCAAGCTTGTCTGCACGGGACTCGATTTCCGTGGTCAGGGCTTTTTGTGCGGCAGCACGAACCGTCTTTTCGTCCGGGCCTTCGGCCGCCGCATCAGGGGCAAACCGGAAGCCAAGCAGATTTCCGATGTGCTGACCTTCGACGAGCACATCCCCACTCGATGTAATTTCCGCTTCCAGCATTGCGTTCTCTCTCAAACGTCGCATCAATACACTTGTCCGCCGATCCACGAACCGCTGAGTCAGCCGGTCGTGAAGGGCGTCAGATAGTTTATCTTCTATGCCTCGGGTCACGCCCTGCCAATGGGCCGGATCGGCCAACCAGTCCGGGCGGTTCGCGACATACGTCCAGGTCCGGATATGAGCGATCCGGTTCGCGAGTGTGTCGATATCACCATCTGTGCGGTCTGCGAAGGCCAATTGACGGGCGAACCAATCATCTTCAATCGCATTTTCGCGTATCAGGTGGGTGTAGATCGTGGCCAAAAGGTCCCCGTGGTTGGCCGGTGCAATCTTGCGGTAATCCGGCACCTGACACACATCCCATAGCAATTCGACCGCTTTTGCCCCCCTTGCCATGTCATTTATTGCGCTGTCGCGCAACAAATGTTCAAGGGCGGTGATGTCGTCACCGGTTGGCGCCCGCGCCAAACCGTCCTCTTTCGGGGGTAAATCAAGGCTTCGGCGCAGATTGGCTGAGGACGAAAAATCCAACGAACTGTTGCGCCATTGCAGCACTTTTAGGCTGGCGAAGTGATGGCTTTCGATCTGTTCGATCAAATCATCGTCCAAAGGATCGACTCGGCCTGTTACGCCAAAGGTGCCGTCTTTGGTGTGACGGCCGGCGCGGCCGGCGATCTGGCCCATCTCCGATGGAGTTAGCTGACGATACTGATAGCCGTCATATTTGCGGTTGCCGGCAAAGGCGATGTGGTGGACATCCAGGTTCAATCCCATGCCAATGGCGTCGGTGGCGACCAGGTGATCGACATCACCGTTCTGGAAGAGTTCCACCTGGGCATTACGGGTGCGTGGGCTTAGCGAGCCAAGCACCACCGCGGCGCCGCCACGCTGGCGCCGGAGCAGCTCGGCAATCGAATAAACCTCATCCGACGAAAAAGCGACGATAGCCGACCGGGCTGGCAGGCGGGAGACCTTTTTGGATCCCGCATAAGACAGGATCGACATGCGCGGACGGGTGATGACATTGAGGCCCGGGAGGAGTTTTTCCAACAGCGGCCGGGCAGTCGCCGATCCCAAAAGCAGGGTTTCAGAACGGCCACGCAAATTCAGGATCCGGTCGGTGAAGACGTGGCCGCGGTCGAGATTTCCGGCCAGTTGGACTTCATCGATAGCCACGAACTCGGTGTTGAGATCGAGTGGCATGGCTTCGACCGTCGACACCCAAAAGCGGGGCTTCTTCGGAATGATCTTCTCTTCGCCGGTAATCAGCGCGACAGACTCAGTTCCGGAACGTTCGGCAATGCGTCCATAGACTTCCCGCGCCAGCAATCGGAGAGGCAGGCCAATCAAGCCGGACGGCTGGGCCAGCATGCGCTCGATTGCCAGGTGGGTTTTCCCGGTGTTGGTGGGCCCTAGGACGGCGGTAACCGTGCGGGATCGAGCGCTAGGGGGTAACGGCAGAGTATGGGGGCGGAGCATGGAGCTGGTGCGATCAGAATTCTTCATAATTCGGCAGGCCTGGATTGGCCGCCGTGTCTCTCAGGAATAAAACCCAGAACATCATGGCGCGTGTCTACCATAGGCCAGGTGGGCCTGTCCTGCCCTTTTTCGCCGCGCCCATGTTTCCGTAGGTGCAAAAATGAGATTGAAATTTTCTGTGGAGAACGACTCTGGAACAAATCGAAACCGAATCGCGGACTCTTTTGGATTCAGGATTTGTTCCCTACGAAATGTGGATCTGAAACACCCTAGCGCCACGAAATGCTGAATCTGGCCAGTTATTTATGGCAAGTCACCTTGGTTTTCGGTTTAGAGTGCAGAAGTGTGTCAATCATTAATTTCCGGTTTTTTGATTGGGGAGCACAAACTGCAGTCCCATTTACCTAAGTACACAGGCAGAACGAATCGCTGACGAATCGCTGACAGGGTGATGTTTGCGGTTTGTTCCTACTGTATCTTGTATGTATAAGGGCGGAGAGGCCCAAGAGCAGTATTCAAAATTCTCCTCGATTTTAACAATACGAACGCTGTATTTGAGCGTCTGTGTCAGATTGGGCCAGTCATGGTTTTGCGGCAATGCGGTAAAACTGGACGCCAGTTTCGAAAATTTTTTGCCAATTCGCCTCGTCCCTAGGGGTAAAGAATGTCCAGACTTTTCTATGGATTATGGCCTTTTCGGAAAAAATATTTCTCCAAATAAAAAAAGGACAAGCATCCTGCCCCTTTTCAATTTGCTCCGACCAAAGTAGAAACTTGCCGAAATCGACGTAATTTTTGCGGGAAATTAGGGGGAGTGGGCGTTTGGCGATAACAAAAATTCTCGTTGCAAACCGTTCGGAAATCGCAATCCGGGTTTTCCGGGCCGCCAATGAGCTGGGCCTCAAAACCGTCGCGATCTATGCTGAACAGGATAAATTGGCGCTGCATCGGTTCAAAGCCGATGAAGCCTATCAGGTTGGCAAGGGGCTTGGCCCAATTGAAGCCTATCTGTCCATCGACGAGATTATCCGTGTTGCCAAACACGCCGGTGCTGATGCCATCCACCCTGGGTATGGCCTTTTGTCCGAAAGCCCGGAATTTGTTGATGCCTGTGAAGAAGCGGGCATCACCTTTATCGGTCCAAAGTCTGAAACCATGCGCCGTCTCGGCAACAAGGTTGCTGCCCGCAACCTGGCGATTGAAGCCGGTGTTCCGGTTATGCCGGCGACCGATCCGCTGCCGGATGATCTGAACGAGATCAAAAAACAGGCTTTGGAGATCGGGTATCCGGTGATGCTCAAAGCCTCTTGGGGCGGCGGCGGCCGGGGCATGCGCGTGATCCCCGATGAAGCGACGCTGGAAAAGGAAGTTTTAGCGGCCAAACGGGAAGCGAAAGCGGCCTTCGGCAAGGACGAGATTTATCTTGAAAAGCTGGTTCAGCGTGCCCGCCACGTTGAAGTACAGATCCTCGGAGACGGCGAAAACGTCGTCCATCTTTATGAGCGCGACTGCTCCATCCAGCGCCGCCACCAGAAAGTGGTTGAGCGTGCACCCGCGCCCTACCTGGAAGAGGAAAAACGCAAAGAGCTGTGCGAATACGGCCTGAAAATCGGCCGGGCTGTGAACTATCGCGGTGCCGGTACCGTTGAATTCCTGATGGATGCTGATACGGGCGCCATCTACTTCATCGAGGTGAACCCTCGCGTTCAGGTCGAGCATACGGTGACGGAGGAAGTCACCGGCATCGACATTGTTCAGGCGCAGATCCACATCGCGGACGGCGAAAAAATCGGCACGCCAAAAAGCGGTGTCCCGGCTCAAGAAAACATTCGTCTGAACGGTCATGCGCTGCAGTGCCGCATCACCACGGAAGATCCGGAACAGAACTTCATTCCCGATTACGGTCGCATCACCGCCTATCGCGGCGCGACCGGGTTCGGTATTCGTCTCGATGGAGGCACCGCCTATTCCGGCGCTGTGATCACGCGCTTTTACGATCCGCTTCTGGAAAAAGTCACGGCCTGGGCTCCGACGGCGGAAGATGCTCGTAAACGCATGGATCGTGCCTTGCGCGAGTTCCGGATCCGCGGCGTTGCAACCAACCTGGTGTTTTTGGAAAACATCATCGATCACGCCGATTTCCGTGCGCAGAACTACACGACCCGATTCATTGATGACACGCCAGCGCTGTTCGAACAGACGAAACGTCAGGACCGCGCGACCAAGCTTTTGACTTACATCGCAGATGTGTCGGTCAACGGCCACCCGGAAACCAAAGACCGCGTACGTCCGCCGAAGGATGTGGCCGCACCGATCGTTCCGGATTTCGGTGACGACAAGCCGAAAGGCACCCGCGAGCTTTTGGACGAGCTGGGCCCGAAAGGCTTTGCCGACTGGATGAAGGATCAAAAGCGGGCGCTGATCACTGATACCACCATGCGCGACGGTCACCAGTCCCTGCTGGCGACCCGTATGCGGTCTCATGACATCGTCAACATCGCCGAAAGCTACGCCACCGGCCTTCCAAGCCTGTTTTCGCTGGAATGCTGGGGCGGTGCGACCTTTGATGTGTCCATGCGCTTCCTGACGGAAAGCCCCTGGGAACGGCTGCATCAGATCCGTGAAAAAGCACCGAACATCCTGCTTCAGATGCTGCTGCGTGGCTCCAACGGCGTTGGCTACACCAACTACCCGGACAATGTGGTCAAGTACTTCGTCCATCAGGCGGCAGAAAACGGCATTGACCTTTTCCGCGTGTTCGACTGCCTGAACTGGGTGGAAAACATGCGCGTTTCCATGGATGCGGTCCAAGAAACCGGCAAGCTCTGTGAAGGTGTGCTCTGTTATACCGGCGACATGCTGGACAGCGCCCGGCCGAAATATGACCTCAAGTATTATGTCGGCCTTGCCAAAGAGCTGGAAGCTGCTGGCGCTCACATCCTCGGTATCAAGGATATGGCTGGCCTCCTGAAACCTCAGGCGGCCAAGGTTCTGGTCAAGGCATTGAAGGACGAGGTCGGCTTGCCGATCCACTTCCATACGCACGACACCTCCGGCATTGCGGCTTCCACCATTCTGGCGGCAGTGGAAGCCGGGGTTGATGCAGTCGATGCAGCCATGGATGCGCTCTCCGGCCTGACATCTCAGCCGTGCCTTGGCTCCATTGTTGAAGCCTTGCGCGGAACCGATCGGGATACAGGTCTCGATGCCAAGACCATTCGGCAGATTTCCTTCTATTGGGAAGCTGTGCGCACGCAGTACCGGGCCTTTGAAAGTGACCTGCGCTTTGGAGCCTCCGAAGTCTACCTCCATGAAATGCCCGGTGGTCAGTTCACCAACCTGAAGGAACAGGCCCGTTCGCTTGGTCTTGAAACCCGCTGGCATGAAGTGGCGCAGGCTTATGCGGATGCCAACCAGATGTTCGGCGATATCGTCAAGGTGACACCGTCATCCAAGGTGGTGGGCGACATGGCGTTGATGATGGTCAGCCAAGGCCTCACCGTTGCCGATGTTGAAGACCCAGCCAAAGACGTTGCCTTCCCGGACAGTGTTGTGAAGATGCTGCATGGTGATCTTGGTCAATCTCCGGGCGGATGGCCGAAGGCTCTACAGGATAAGGCTTTGAAGGGTGACAAGCCGATCGCGGTTCGCCCGGGCTCTCTGCTCGATGACGCGGATCTGGACGAAGAACGGTCCGATGCGGCGGCAGCCACCGGCCATGACATCGACGACACCGAGCTGGCGTCCTATCTGATGTACCCAAAAGTCTTCACCGACTTCGACAAGGCGCAGCAGCAGTACGGCCCGACGTCTGTTCTTCCGACACCGGTCTATTTCTACGGCCTAGAGCCGGGTGATGAGATCTTTGTCGACCTGGAGCCGGGCAAAACCCTTGTTGTGCGCTGTCAGGCAATTGGTGAGACGGACGAGAAGGGCGAGAAAAAAGTCTTCTTCGAACTCAACGGTCAGCCGCGCAACGTCAAGGTTCCGGACCGCGCCCATGGCGCTGTCGGCGCTGCTGCCATGCGCAAGGCTGAAGACGGCAATGCGTCTCATGTCGGTGCGCCGATGCCGGGCGTGATCTCCACGGTCGCGATTGGCGCCGGTCAGGAGGTAAAGGCCGGCGACGTGCTCGTCTCCATCGAAGCCATGAAGATGGAAACTGCACTTCACGCCGAGCGGGACGGCAAGGTCGCAGAGGTTCTGGTCACTCCCGGTGCGCAGATTGATGCCAAAGATTTGCTTGTGGTGTTTGAGGCTTAAGAGGTGTTGAGGGTCAGGCCATAGCTTCTATGGCCTGACTTAGCTTCTTTTTCATACCAACTTTTTCCAGGTGGATTTCCAAGATCGGATCTTTTCGGCGCTCCTGCCATACAATCTGGTAACCCAGATGCTGGTAGAGGCCGAGGGCCCGAGTGTTTTGAGCAGCTACTTGGATTTCACTTACAGAAAACCCTTTAGCGGCGATTGTGGCTTCGAGTTTTCTTATGAGCGCTGAGCCAATACCCCGGCCTTCAATTTCCGGATCCACCCAAAGATCACTGATGTGATTGTTGTGGTCTTCGCAGGCGGCAAATCCGGCAATTTTCCCGTTGACATCGGCGACCAGGACCGTTTCTCCCATTGTTTTCAGAAATGGTAGGAAGGGATTGTCCTTGCAGATCCGCGCGTAGACATTTTTAGGCACCAGTGGGCCGACACCCTTTTGCCAAGCCCGCAGACCAACATCTGCAAGGCTTTCTATTTCTGACGTGTGGGCTGGGCGGAGAACGAGCGTTTTGGTCAAAGATCTAAACTGGTTCGAGGCTGACTGGAGTATTGAGTGCCAGCAAGCCTACTCCGCAGCTTTCAAGCGGGAGCGTTGGGCGGGGGCTTCGGCGGTGCCAATCCACAGATCCAGGAACCGGTCCAGCCATGTCCGGACCGCTGCGTCGTAGACAAAACGTCCAGCAAAATGATCGCGCCGCTGCTGCGCACCGGGCAGTTCCATGCGTGGAGCGCCCTTGGTGGTCCATTTGACCATCATCTGATGGGTGAGTTCTGGGTGGAACTGGATGCCGTAGGCGGCGGGGCCAACGCGGATAGCCTGGTTCGGGTAGGTCGGGCTGGTTGCCAGAAGCTCGGCTCCGGCCGGGCAATCGAAGCCTTCGCGATGCCACTGATAAACCTTTTGCGGCCAGTCCATCAGGTCTTTGCCAGCATCCGTCGGCTGCAGGGGATAATAGCCGATTTCGACCATCTCCTCCTTGTGGCCGGCGACTTTACCGCCAAGGTGTTTGACCATCATCTGCGCGCCCAGGCAGATGCCGAGAAACGGCGCCTCTTCTTTCAAGGGCACGTTGATCCAGTCAATTTCCTTGTGAACGAAGCCATCCGGATCGTTGGCACTCATCGGGCCGCCAAAAATAACGGCGCCTGCATGATCGCGCATGGTATCGGGCAAGCTATCACCGAAGCGCGGTTTGCGGATGTCGAGCGAAAAGCCCCGTTTTATGAGTTCCTGACCAACACGTCCGGGTGACGAGTGTTCCTGGTGCAGGACGATCAGCACTTTCGGTCGGGGAGTTGCAAAGTCAGACGTAAAATCCATGAGATTCAATATGGGCGAGCGCTCTGAAAAAATCGAGTCCTTTGCAAGTCTGGATTGTAGAAATCCAAATTTCTCGAATTTGACTACGCTTCATCCGGTTCTGGCGCGGTTTTAGCCACCTTGTGGCGCAGCACCATCCGGTCGCGGGAAGAAACGCCGAGAAGCTCGGCTACTCGCCAGATGGTGTTGTCCTCAAATTCGTGGACATGGCCGTCGGCGTAGACGATCTCCCACATCATTTCGATGATGGCGAGGCGTTCGTCTTCATTGGTGGTGCGTTTCAAAACGGATGTGAAGCCATAAAGATCGACAGCTTCTTCATCGCGCTGTTTGGCAGCTGCAATCAGTTCGCTGGTGTCTTCATCACTCAACTCGTAATGGGCTTTCAGAATCTGCCGGAGTTTTTCGCTCTCGCTGTCTTCGATCACGCCATCGATATCGACCAGGTGAAACAGGAGTGCTGCGGCCGCGAGACGTTTGTCGTCATCGGCAAAGGTCTTTTTGCCACTGTCTCCGAATGTGATTTCCCGGACAAAGCTCTTCAGCGCGTTCAACATGCGTAGTTTTCCTAATCAGCCAATCTGCAGTAATTGCCTAATGTTGCGACCAGATCCAATCCCTCTTTAGCATCAAAGAGTTGGCAGCGCATTAAAGCACTTTCAAGGTATGTGAAAAGTTGTTTTTTTGAGTCATGTTTTTTGAATCGTTCTAAAGTATTGATTTTTTTAGACTTTATAACTTGACTTTTTGTCTCATGAAATGTTTCACCAAGTCGGACGGCGCGTCGAGCGCTGTAAGACCTCATAATTTTGCAAGTAGTCAGTATCGACCGGCTGACCGCATTGCCTTGGTTTTAGGAACGACCCTATGAAATCCATCAAGCTCGCTCTTTTGGCAGCAACAACCCTTTTGGCAACTCCGGCTATGGCCGCAGCTCCCGCCGATGTTCTTTCCACGTATGGCGACATTGCGCATGCCAAGTTTGCCGACTCTCTGGCAACGGCAAAATCTTTGAAAGCAGCAGTCGACAAGCTGATTGCCGAGCCGAGCGAAGCCAACCTAGAAGCGGCCCGCGCTGCTTGGGTTGCAGCACGTAATCCTTATCAGCAGACCGAAGCCTACCGTTTTGGCAATGCGATCGTCGACGATTGGGAAGGTAAAGTGAACGCCTGGCCGCTGGATGAAGGCCTGATCGACTATGTCGACGTTTCTTATGGCGATGAATCAGAAGAAAACGATTATTATGCTGCCAATGTGATTGCCAATCCGACCCTGAAAGTTGGCGGCGAAACCATTGATGCCAGCAACATCACTGCATCGCTTCTGTCTGAAAAACTGCAGGAAGCCGGCGAAGTGGAAGCCAATGTGGCCACTGGTTACCACGCGATTGAATTCATGCTGTGGGGGCAGGACCTGAACGGCACGGACAAAGGCGCTGGCAGCCGTCCGGCAACCGATTTTGACACTGCCAACTGTACTGGCGGCAACTGCGAGCGCCGGGCTCAGTATCTGGCCGCTGCAACAAACCTGCTGATTTCCGATCTGGAAGAAATGGTTGTGGCCTGGGCGCCGGGCGGAGCAGCCCGCGAAGACCTTGGCGGTAAAGGGGAGGCTGGCGGTCTGGCAACGATCCTGACCGGCATGGGCTCCCTCTCTTATGGTGAGCTGGCTGGCGAGCGCATGAAGCTCGGCCTGATGCTGCATGATCCAGAAGAAGAGCATGACTGCTTCTCCGACAACACGCATATGTCGCACTACAACGATGTTGTTGGCATCCGGAACGTCTACTTCGGCGAATACAAGAGCCCGCTCGGCAACGATGTCAAAGGTGCATCTCTCGCCGACATGGTTGCCGCCAAAGACGCTGCGCTTGCGGAAGAAATGAAGACCAAACTCGACGCGACATTGGCAGCATTCGAAACCATGAAAGCGCGGGCTGAAGGCGGCGAAGCCTATGACCAGATGATTGGTGAAGGCAACGCAGAAGGCAACGCTGTTGTTCAGGCAGCCATCGACGCACTTGTTGATCAGACCGCTTCGATTGAGCGTGTCGTGAAGGCACTTGAGCTTGAAGAAATTGCCTTTGAAGGCTCCGACAGCCTGGACAATCCGTCCGCTGTTTTCGAATAGGACCACTCTTGGCGGGCAGTTCAACTGCCCGCCATTATTATGACCAGCTGGAATTGGGGCTCCGGCAGGACGGATACTAGGATGCGAATTTTGGACAAGGTCCCAGGACTGAGCGCCCTCGCTGGCGCTTGTATTGTTTTTGCCGGTTTGTTTTATGCACCGGCTGTGGCCGACGAATTGTTGAGCCACCGCGAGGATCTGTCGGAAGAAGACAGGGCCAAGGTCTTGAACGTGCTGCCGCTCGCCACGGACTTTTCCAAGGCCGAAGGTTTTGAGCGGATGCAGGGCGGTGCGGGAACCTCCCGGAAGCGGATCAACCGCGACGCCTTTTCCCACTCCAACGCAAATCTGACGTTCGAGCAGGAGCGGGACTTCAAACTCGGCAACGGCCTGTTCAAAAAACTCTGGGCGTCTTCTCCGGCCTCGACAAAGGCATCGGACGGTCTGGGCCCACTTTACAATGCCCGCTCATGCCAAGGTTGCCATTTGAAAGATGGCCGCGGACGGCCGCCGCGGCCAGGTGATGAAGCGGTTTCTTTGTTCCTGCGTCTCTCCATTCCGCCGCAAACTGAAGAGCATCAGAAGGCCTTGGCCGATAAGACGCTTTTGCGGATCCCTGAACCAACCTATGGCGGTCAGTTTCAGGCGTTTGCCGTTACAGGCCTGCCCGCGGAAGGCCGCTTCGATATTGTTCACGAGGAGATTGAAGTACCGCTGAATGGTGGTGAAGTCGCCGTTCTGCAAAAACCGGTTTACAAGATCCGGGATCTCGGTTTTGGCGACATGCACCCGGAAACGCTGATCTCGCCGCGGGTGGCGCCGCCAATGATTGGCTTGGGTTTGCTTCAGGCTATTCACCCTGGAGATCTCGAAGCTTTGGCGGACCCGAACGATCTGGATGGCGACGGAATTTCAGGAAAAATCAGCCTTGTGCGGGATGGCCGGACAGGAGATCTCATGATCGGCCGGTTCGGCTGGAAGGCTTCCAATCCGAACATTCGCGATCAAACAGCTGGCGCCTTTTCAGGCGACATCGGGATCAGTTCCCCGGACAAACCGGACAATTATGGTGATTGCACAGAGCGTCAGGTTGCGTGCCGGTCCATGCCCCATGGCGAACAGACCAATCTGGGTGTTTCCGAAATACCCGATCCGGTGATGGATCTCGTCACCTTCTATTCTGAGAACCTGGCCGTTCCGGCCCGCCGGGATGTTTCCGATCCGGACGTCTTGCGGGGCAAGGAACTTTTCTATGAGATCGGCTGCACCAAATGCCATCAGCCGAAATATGTCACCCGCCGGAATGCGGAAACGGAAGCGCATCAGTTTCAGCTGATTTGGCCGTATACGGATCTTCTGCTCCACGATATGGGCGAAGGGTTGGCCGATGGGCGTCCCGTTGGTGATGCCACAGGCCGGGAATGGCGCACCCCGCCGCTATGGGGGATCGGCTTGACGGAGACGGTCAACGATCATACCCGTTTCCTGCACGATGGCCGGGCGCGCAACCTGCTCGAAGCTGTTTTGTGGCACGGCGGGGAAGCGGAAATGGCACGCGATCAGGTGATTGCAATGGAGCCCGGAGAGCGTAAGTCCTTGGTCCGGTTTTTGGAGTCGTTGTAATGCTGCGCATGTTTGGAATTTGTCTGGCGCTGGTGGCCAGTTGGCCGGCACTGGCAACAGACTACCGGAAACCGGTGGACGCGTTGATTTCCGGATATATCCGGCCCGCAACGCAGACATTTGCCGAAACTGCGACCAAACTACCAGCGGCCGTCCAAGCGGTATGTTCTTTACCCCATGAAACAAGCATCGCGGCGTTTCAAAATGCCAATGCAGACACCATTCGGGACTTCGCAAAAATCCATTTTCTGCGATTTGGCCCCCTCGTCGAAGAGGATCGTCTAAGCCGTCTAGCGTTCATGCCAGATCCGAGGGCGACAGCACAGCGGCAGATCCGCAAGTTGGTCGCAGCGCAAGACACTGGCGTTCAAAACGCCGATACGTTGGCCGGCAAGAGCGTTGCTGTCCAGGGTCTGACGGCGCTGCAGCTGATCGCCTTTGATAAGACTGGGGGCGTGACACTTGGAAAAGACGGGCCGGACAGTTTCGCCTGCAAGTACAGTCAGGCGATCGCAGAAAATGTGGCCATGATTGCCAATGAGACTGCTGCTGCCTGGCAAGATCCGAAGGGATATAGTCAGGTTCTGCTCGAAACTGGGGCTAAAAATGCGCGGTTCAAATCCTCAAAAGAAGCGCTGGAGTCGGTGTTCAACGTTCTTGCGACCGGGCTAACCGTCGCGCGGGATCAGAACGTATTGCCTGCCTTGGGCAAATCGGAAGAAAAGGCAAAACCGCGCAGAATTCCATTCTCCAGGTCCGGTAATGGCGTTTTGTTCCTCTCCAGCGAGCTGTTGGGGCTGGAGCAAGCCTTGGTGAGCATGAATTTGAAGCCGATGTCGTCCTCCGAACATGAATGGCTGTTCGACACGCTAGGATTTGAATTTAAAAACGCCCAAAGCCTTTTAAGTCAGCTTCAACCGCCCCTGCGCCAGACATTTGAGGAGAGCGGCGCGTATTCCAAACTTAAGGTTCTCACGATCACGCTTCAGTCAATCCGCGAACTGGTTTCGCCGGAAATTGCCGGTGCATTGGGTCTGGCCGGAGGCTTCAATGCCCTGGACGGCGACTAACACCACTACCTTTTCCCGCAGGGGAGTGTTGGCGGCGCTGGGCGGTCTTGCCACTTTGCCACTGTTTGCAAAGACAGGTTTTGGCAACAGCCTATTGAGCGTACCGGTCGACACCCCGCTTTTTGCCAGTGCTTTCAAGGATGCATCTGGCGGATACGGCATTGCGATCCTCGATGATACTGGGCAGATCCAGGCCCAAGTAACTCTGCCGGCCCGGGGGCATGGTATCGCTGTTTCCGGCGATGGGCAGTGTCTTGCCGCCTTTGCCCGCAGGCCCGGGACTTTCGCGGTTATTGCCTGGCCGTTTTCAGAAAGGCCCCTTCAGACTCTCGTAGCTTCCGAGGGCCGGCATTTTTATGGGCACGGATGTTTCTCAAAAGACGGCCGCTTGCTTTATGCGGTTGAGAATGACTTTGAAAATGCCCGCGGTGTGGTCGGGATCTATGATGTCAGCGGCGCAGATGTCGCCCGGCTCGGCGAAATCGACAGCCGCGGCATAGGCCCTCACGAAGTGCTGATGAGCGCGGATGGCCAGACCCTGATCGTCGCCAATGGCGGGATAGAAACCCACCCGGACCGGGCGCGTGAAAAGCTCAATTTGAAGACCATGTCGCCGTCCGTGGTGTTTCTGGATGCTGGAACCGGCGATCTGCTGGCGGAACACCGGTTGGACCGGTCGCTGCATCAACTCTCTTTGCGCCACATGGCTTTGGATGGACAAGGCCGCGCCTGGGTGGGGGGGCAGTTTGAAGGCCCGGAAGACGATACCCCGCCACTTGTGGCTGTGATTTCCCGGGATGAGGCTCCCGTTTTGACTGGATTGCCTGCTCATCTGATGGGCAAGCTTCAGAACTACATCGGCTCTGTGACCGCCAATGCCGAAGGCAGCGTAATCGCAACGTCCGCGCCCCGGGGTGGTAAGGCACTGTTCTGGAACGCCAAAAACGGCACTTTCTTAGGGCATCAGGACATTCCGGACGGATGCGGCGTTGCGCCGATCGATCAAGGCAGTTTTCTGATTTCCGATGGCAACGGCGGCGTGTCCTATGTCGCGGATATGCTGGATGGCGCTGAGATCCTGGCGCGGCCACCCGGTTTTGCCTGGGACAATCATTTGACACGGCTCGGCAGGACGCCGGTCTAACAAAGCCTAATTTTACGCGAAAACGGCTCTTTTCCACCTTTTGTCAAAATCTACCGGCATGCTCTTGCTCGGATTGGTCTACATTGTGGCGATTCGCCATTGGGAGACACTGAAATGAAACGGCTTTTGGTCGGTCTGGGCAGTCTGCTGTTTGTGATTGTCACTGCGCTTCTCGTGGTGCCCTTTTTCCTGCCCAAAGATCAGATCAAACAACAGGTGGTTCAACAGATCGACAACCGGTTCGGTTGGCGGATCCGGCTGGATGGCCCTGTTTCCTTGTCTTTGCTGCCGGGGTTCCAGCTGACAGCAGAAGACATTGGTATCTCTGGTGAGGCAGGCGCGGACGGTATTGAGTTTGCAAAAGCCAAGCAGATGGAATTCGGTTTGGCCTGGGCGGGCTTGTTGTCCGGCAATATCCAGGTCACCGGGATCACCTTGATCGAACCTGATATCTACTTGGAGAAAAGTGCATCTGGAGCAACAAGCTGGGAGCCGCGCAAAGCCTTGCGTGCTCAGCCAATCGGTTCCGACAGTGGCTCCTCGGCAACGGAACCCGCTTCTCAAGCGCAAGATGGTTCGGATACGCTGGCTGTTTCCAATCAAGGATATCTGGAAAGCATTGGTGTTGACCGTGTCGAGATTTCTAACGGCAAACTCACCTATATTGATGGGGGCTCAAACCAGAACCTCTCCGTTCAAGATCTTAATCTCACATTGAATGCACCGGACCTTGCTGGAAGGGCGGAACTGGCATCCAGTTTTCTATTCCAAGACATTCCGCTTGAGATTGCAGGATCACTGACCAATCCGCTCGGACTTGTGTCTGGTGATCAAGTGCCGGTCGACCTTTCCTTCAGCACCTCAGACAATGTGGTATCTATCAAAGGAACCACAGGACTAGAGCCTCCACGTGCTGATTTGGCGCTGGCGGCCTCCGGTCCTTCTCTAAAAGCTCTGGCAGCGCTTGGCGGACAGCAACTGGATGCGGACCCAGGCGCGTTCAAGCTGGATGCACAGCTGGCGGGCTCGGAAGCCGCCGTGTCGATCGCCGATCTTCATCTCGTGCTTGGAGCGCTGTCACTTGGCGGGGCCGCAGATGCGGATTTGACCGGCTTGGTTCCGGAAGTATCCGGTCGCCTTGTGCTCAAAGACGGATCAATTGCGGATCTCTTGCTGCTCGCCGGACAGGATTTGCCAGCGAGTGGTCAATTGAGCGCCGATCTGGCCTTTGAAACCGTTGGCATGAGCGGCGAAGAGCTGGTCGCGGGGCTCGACATGAATGGCTCGGTTACCATTTCCGATGGCGAAATCGGCGGCCTTGGTCTCGCCGATGCAGTTGGCGGTGATCCGGAGGCCGACCGGATTACAGGTCTTTCTCTTGATATTGAGATGCAGGGGCTTGAGTCCCCTCTGGCTGCACGCGGCGCATTAAACTGGCGCGGCGAAGGTTTCAGCGTAACGGGCGAGGCAGACACGTCCAAATTGCTCGCTGGAGATCCCGGTGCGGTCTCTGTCTCGGTGAAAGGCAACCGGGTGACGGTCGGGTTTGATGGCTCGGCTCAATTGCCCGCCATGATCGACGGCGCCGCTCGGGTCAAAACCGCCGATCTCAGGGGCCTGATGGCCTGGATGGGGCAGCCATTGGCAGATGGCGGCGGGTTGAAAGCGTTCAGTGCTTCGGGAATTTTTGGGTTCCAAGGCGACACCGTATCCTTTGAGGAAACCCGCTTTACTCTCGATGAGACCTCCGGCGAGGCCAATGGCAAAGTGACCCTAGGCGGTAAACCCACAGTCACTGCACGCCTTGACCTCAAGGAGCTTGTGCTAGATCCGTATTTCGGCAGCGGGACTTTGATAGGCAATGCGGCGGCAACGCAATCAGGAACAGGCGGTGCCGCGGCCCCGGCGCCACAACAAGCTGCCGGCGGCCAATGGAGCACAGCTCCCGTCGACTATTCCGGTCTCAAAGCCGCCAACGTCGATTTCAAGGCAACAACTCAGGAAATTCGCCTGCACAAGGTCCGGATTGGCGAGAGTGCATTGGCTGTTGCCATCAAGGACGGTGTTCTGAATGCTGATCTTCAGAAACTCAGCCTTTATGAAGGCTCAGGCACGGGCTCCGTCCGTCTGGATGGCGCTGCCGCCACCCCGGCCCTGGCGGCCCGGTTTGATCTTGCCGGACTGAATGCCTATCCGCTCTTGCGGGATGCAGCTGACTTTACCTGGATCGAAGGCAAGACCCGCATCAATCTGGATGTGAGTTCCTCGGGCGCAAGCGAGCAGCAGATGGTGCAGAATCTCAAAGGCACCGCTGGGTATGTCTTTGAAGACGGTGCGATCCGCGGCATCAACATTCCACAAATGGTGCGTGGGCTCTCGGTAGAAACCTTGCTGGGCTGGCAGGCGAACCCATCCGCCAAAACCGATTTTTCATCGCTGTCTGCGTCGTTTCGGATAGAAAATGGATTGGCCCATTCCAACGACCTGTCCCTTATCGGTCCGCTGCTGCGCATGACGGGTCAAGGCACCACGGATATGCCCAATCGACGTATATCCTGGCGGGTGGAGCCTAAAATCGTGGCGACACTGGAAGGTCAGGCGCCGATGCCGCGCCGCAAGGGAACGGACAAAAAACTCGCCAGTCTTGGCGTCCCGATCATGATTGAAGGGACGTGGGCTGATCCGCGTATCTACCCGGATATCGCAGGGATCTTGGAAGATCCTGAAGCGGCCTACAAGAAGCTTCAAGAAGTTGGTGGGGAGCTGATCTCGATCTTGAATGGTGAAGCGAATGTGCCCGAAAGCCTTGCCGATACGGCAAACCAGGTGATCGAGCGGGCGACAGGCGGACAAACCCAGATCAACATTGAGAAAGTCATAGAAGGCGACGTCAATGATGAAGACGTGCTCAAGGCCGTCGAAGAAGGTTTTGGCCTGCCCGAAGGCTTGTTGGGCAACGTGTTTGGCGGCAAGAAAAAAGAAAACTAAAGGTCCAACGCCGCCATCATCGCTTTGACAGCAGTGTCCACCGTGCCGGTGTTCTCGATCCGGATGAGGTTGGGAACATTTTGCGGCTCCAGATCCGCCCGCTTCAAACGCGCCTCAATATCTTCGCGGCTTTCGCGGCCGCGAGCTGACAGGCGTTCGGCAAGGACATCCACCGGAGCGGTGATCAGAAGCACAATGGCGGTCTCATACTTTTCCGATGCGCGCTGCAGGACTTTGCGGGAGCCGTTAGCGATGACTGTTTTGCCGCTTTGGATGGCAGAATCGTAGGTTTTGGGAATGACATACCCAAGCCCATGAGCTTCCCAGGACAGAGCTACGTCTCCAGCTGAGACGAGTGACTGGAAGTCTTCGCGGCTGAGCGTGTCGTGATCTTCGGCATTGGCATCCGCTTGCCGAGTGATCGCCCGCCGGGCAAACACAACACTCTCACTGGCGCTCAGTTTGTCCTTAAGGGCACCCATCAAAGTGTCCTTGCCCGCGCCGCTGGGTCCTACGACAAGAACCATGCGGCCGGGGGCAAGTTTGCCGGCTTCGGCACTCGATTCGGTTTGAAATACGTCGTTCATCGCAGAACCGGAACTAGGCAACGCGGCGGCCTTCGCGCCAAACGCCGCGGACGATCGGAACATTTCCAACCAGCTTGACCTGCACGAGATCTGCCCGTTTGCCCGGTTCCAGAACGCCGCGGTCGGCAAGGCCGATGGCCTTGGCCGGAGTTGAAGTCACTTTAGCGACCGCTTGAGGTAAAGTGATGCCGTCAATCTCGTCGGCGAGTTGGAACGCGGCCTGGAGGAGGGAAGCCGGGATGTAGTCGGACGACAAGACGTCGAGATGTCCGGCTTCGGCCAACTCACGAGCTGACACGTTCCCGGAATGCGAACCACCGCGCACAACATTAGGGGCGCCCATCAGGACTGCCATGCCGGCTTCGTGGGATGCCTTGGCTGCTTCAAGTGTTGTGGGGAATTCGGCGATTTTGGTGTTTAGCGATACAGCCTCGTCGACATGATCAACCGTCGCATCGTCATGGCTGGCAATGGCGATGCCATTTTCCTGCGCGTAGGCGGAAATGGATTTGCGGTTGCCTGGTGTGTTTTTGTCGGCTCGCGCTTTGCGTTGCTCGATGAACTCGGCCATTTGCTCATCGTTAAAGCCGCGCTTGCCTTTGTAGTAACTGATGTAAGAATCGAGCGAAACGAACTGGCGCTGACCCGGTGTGTGATCCATCAGCGAGATGAGGCGCACGCGGTCGTCACCGTCGAAATATTCAAAGGCCCGGATAACATCCGGTGCAGAAACCTCGCAGCGCAGGTGGATGTAGTGATCCGCCCGCAGGCGATGTTCGTCCTGACCGGTTTCAACTGCATCGGCAAGTGCACGCATGTCGGCGACTTTCAGGGTGTCCGTGGACGGGTCATCGTCATCCATACCAACCCGCAATGCATCAAAAACGGTGGTAATGCCGGCACAGGCAATCTGGGCATCATGAGCCTGAACCGCAGCAACCGGATTCCAGCGCACCTTTGGCCGCGGCGCATAATGTGTTTCCAGGTGATCGGTGTGCAGCTCGATCAGTCCCGGCAGCAGAAAGTCGCCTTCACAGTCGTGGCCCGCGGTCTCGGACGGAGAGCCAATGTCAGCAATCAGACCATCCTGGTCGACGGTCAGCGAGCCGCTGGTCACGTCTTCAGCCAAAACCAGCCGGGCATTTTTGAAGAGTTTCGGATGCGTGCTCATGAGACTTCCTCATTGGGGTTTGCCAGCGCCATTTTAAGCGCTGTGATCGGGCTCTCCGAGCCTGTCAGTTCAAAAATGCGATGGACGTCAAACGGAGCGCCGCGCTCCGGTTCGACATAAAGGCCGAAGTGGCGGCACATGAGGGCCGAATTGGTGACCGCTGAAAAATGGGATTTAGCACCCAACGCCATCGTTTCTGTCTCCGCTTCGTTTTCCAGTTTGTTGGAAAGCGTCATGTGGAAACGGAATTCGTCGAAGATGTAAGGATAGCCCCAGTCTTCGACATAAGCGTCCTGTTTCGGGGTAAGATTGGCCTGGCGCCGCCGGTCCAGATCTTCAGCGTTTAAGGGTGCGCGAAAGGGGTCGAAGTGGCGCACGCATAAAGACGCAAAGGCCTCAAGGTCCGGTTCGGTCTGACCCGGCGTCAGTGCCAGGAATTTGCCCAGCCGATTAACACTGAGACCTTTCAGATCGAACGGAGCGATCATTTGTGCAAAGCTGGTACAGGCCGCGAACAGTGCATCCTCAGTCGCGCTTTCCGCAAGAGAGAAAGGTGCCTTGAGCGTGCCATGAAATCCATACCGCCGCGGGCTTGTCGTCAAGTCGGCAAAGCGCGCCGGATCCAGGCCGTCCACATTGGGTTGTTGGACGGAGGTTCCAGAAAAGGGATCGCGCCCCAACCAGGTGGTGCCCAGTTGCATCAACGGAGTGTCGGCGTCAGCGGCAAAATAGATGGCGTAGCGCATGGTTGAAATCTTGGATCAAGAGGGGCAAAGCCAGAGCGAAGGCCTTACCGGGGAGGGATGACTGTTCTGTGACATTCTGTTCGCACCAGCAAGTCTTTTGGAGGCGCTCATTAGATTAATGCGTCTCCAAATAGCCTTTCCCACTGAGAGAAGTTGCCGAAAAGACCGGGTAAGGGGGAGACACGCTCGTAACTCCCCCTTACCCCGGCGCTCTCCCCGTGGGAGAGGGAGCAGATGTCCTTTGTTGGTTTTCCGCGTTCCAAGATCATCAAGCCGCGGCCTCGGCGCTAAAGCTGGTGACATCGATGATGCGGTCTGCAATTTCTTCACGCACATCCTGGTCGTGCAGGATACCGACCATGGCAACGCCCTTGGCCTTCTTCTCTTCCACCAGGCGGACCACAACAGCACGGTTGGCCGCATCGAGAGAGGCCGTCGGCTCATCCAGAAGCAGGATCGGATAGTGCGCGATGAAACCCCGGGCAATGTTGACCCGCTGCTGTTCGCCGCCGGAAAAGGTAGCCGGTGGCAATTTCCAGAGCCTTTCGGGGACATTCAGCAGGGAGAGAAGGCTGCGCGCCGTATCGAGCCCTTCTGCTTCGCTGGTGCCTTGGGCCACCAATGGTTCGGCGACCACTTCCTCGGCAGAAACGCGCGGGATCGTGCGCAGGAACTGGCTGACATAGCCGATTGTGTTTTCCCGCAGCCGCAAGACCTGGCGCGGCTCCGCATCTGCAACGTTGATGATCTCCTCGCCAACAGTCACCAGGATCTGGCCCTGATCGCAGCGGTAGTTGCCGTAGATCATTTTCAGGATCGAGCTCTTGCCCGCTCCGGAGGGACCGCCAAGGACCACGCATTCGCCGGCCTCGACAGAAAACTCGACGCTTTCGACAACCGGGATCACCGTGCCGCCCTGAAGGTGCATGGTGAAGGACTTGCCGACACTGTTCAGATAAAGACGCACTGGCATGATCAGACCTGCAAAATGGAGGAGACAAGCAACTGGGTGTAAGGCTCGCGCGGATCGTCCAGAACCTGATCGGTCAATCCCGCTTCAATCACCCGGCCGTGGCGCATCACCATGATCCGGTGCGACAGCAGACGGGCAACTGCCAGATCGTGGGTGACGATGACGACCGATAGCCCGAGATCAGCGACTAGACGGCGCAGAAGATCGAGCAACCGGGCCTGGACCGAAACGTCCAGACCGCCGGTCGGTTCGTCCATGAAGACCAGCCGCGGATGGGTTACGAGATTTCGGGCAATCTGCAGCCGTTGCCGCATGCCGCCTGAGAACGAGCGCGGATCATCGTCGATCCGGTCGCTGGCGATCTCTACCCGCCCCAGCCAATCATCTGCCGTCTCGCGGATCTTGCCGTAGTGCCGGTCGCCGACCGCCATCAGCCGCTCGCCGACATTGGCACCAGCCGAGACGTTCATGCGCAGGCCGTCGGCGGCATTCTGATGCACAAATCCCCAGTCGGTGCGCATCAGCAAGCGTCGTTCCGCTTCCGAGAGCTGATAGAGATTGCGCATCGACCCGTCGCGCATGCGGTATTCAATGGCGCCTGCGGTGGGTGCAAGTCGTGTCGACAGGCAGTTCAAAAGCGTGGTCTTGCCAGAACCGCTCTCTCCGACAATGGCCAGCACTTCGCCAGGCCAAAGATCGAAGGAGACGTCGGTGCAACCAATCCGGTCGCCGTAGTAGCGGGTCACGTTATGGACCTGCAGCAGAGGGTCGTCAGCCTGAAAGACACTCATCGGGAGGCCTCCTGTGTGGTCGAGCCTTGTACGCCAATTTGCTGAGCGGCTGGGTTTGCAGCCATCGGTCCGACATGCCCTGCGGCACGCCGTTCTTCGCAATAGTCGCTGTCCGAGCAGACGAACATGCGCCCGCCCTTGTCATCAAGAATGACCTCGTCGAGATAGACATGCTCTGCGCCGCACAGCCCGCATGGCTTGTCGAACTTCTGAACCTCGAATGGATAGTCCTCGAAGTCGAGGCTCTTCACTTTGGTGTAGGGCGGGATCGCATAGATGCGTTTTTCCCGGCCCGCGCCATAGAGCTGTAATGCGGCCATTTCGTCGATTTTCGGATTGTCGAATTTCGGCGTTGGCGAGGGATCCATCACATAGCGGTCATTGACCATCACCGGATAGGCGTATGTGGTGGCGATGTGGCCGTTCTTGGCGATGTCCTCGTAGAGTTTTACGTGCATGAGACCGTAGTCTTCGAGGGCATGCATCTTGCGGGTTTCCGTTTCCCGCGGCTCCAGAAACCGGAGCGGTTCGGGGATCGGGACCTGGAACACCAAGACCTGGTCCTCACGCAGGTCCTTTTCGGGGATTCTGTGGCGGGTCTGGATGACGGTTGCCTCAGACGTTTCGTAGGTCGTGCGCACGTTTGCCGTCTTTTCGAAGAACCCGCGCAAGGAAACGGCGTTGGTTGTGTCGTCCGAGCCCTGGTCGATCATCTTCAGGCAATCATTCTTGCCAAGGATCGAGGCGGTGACCTGAACCCCGCCGGTGCCCCAGCCGTAGGGCATCGGCATCTCGCGCGAGGCAAACGGTACCTGGTATCCCGGGATCGCGATGCCTTTCAGGATCGCGCGGCGGATCATGCGTTTGGTTTGTTCATCGAGATAGGCGAAATTGTATTCACCCTGATCGAAAATCTGAGCCGTGGCGTTCATTGTGCGGCCCTCCGTTCATCGAGAATTTTGCGATAGTTTTCGAGCCGCATTTCCAGTGTGCCGGTGTGAAGCTCGAACAAATGATTGTCGGTGTCGTAAAAGTAGATGGATCGGCCTTCGCCTTCGACGCGGTCGCGCGGCGGCTTGAACTCAAGGCCGAGCGATTGGATCGCGGCAAGCCGGGCATCAAAGTCTTGTTCTTCAATCTTGAAGGCAACGTGATTGTAGGTGCGCCCGGGCAGCGGCGCGCCTTTCATGATCGCAATCCAGACATCACCGACCAGGAAGAACTTTTCCTCCGACAAGGAGAAGGTGTCCTGGCCGCTGTCGTAGACTTCTTCTGCTTTCAAGACATCCGTCAGGATCCGGGTCATCTTGTCCAGATCACTGACGATGAAGGTCATATGGCTGAGGCCACTGCTCATTCCGCAGCCTCTTTGGCAGTGGTTTCGGCTTCTTCGCGGGCCCGTTTTTCAAACCACTCCCCGCGCATGCGACGCACCAGATCGAGTTCGGCCTGGAAGTCGACATAGTGCGGCAGCTTCAGGTGTTCGACGAACCCTGTTGCTTGAATGTTATCGGAGTGGGAGAGGACAAATTCACCGTCCTGGGCCGGGGCAACCTGTTCTTCGCCGAGTTCTTCCCAGCGCAAAGACCGGTCGACCATCGCCATGGACATGGCCTTGCGCTCGACTTGTCCGAAAACGAGGCCGTAACCACGCGTAAAGGCGGGCGGAGCCTTTGCCGATCCCGCAAACTGGTTGATCATCTGGCACTCGGTCACCTTGATTGTGCCAAGCGTGACAGCAAAGCCGAGTTCTTCCGCAAAAAACTCCACTTCGACCTCACCGTACCGAATTTCACCGGCAAAGGGGTGCGTCCGGCCGTAACCGCGCTGCGTGGAGTAGGCGAGCGCGAGCAAGAAGCCCTCGTCGCCCCGGGCAAGGTTTTGCAGACGCAGATCCCGGCCTGCCGGAAAAGACAGCGGATCGCGGGTGAGATCGCCCACCGGAGCGTTTTTATCGGCTGCCGGGTCCGGCTCGATCAGGCCTTCATCTCCAAGGAGATCTGTGACGCGTGGCATCGGCTCGTCTTCGACCGGAGCCGTTTCCGCGTCGAAGCCCCCGCTCTCGCCTTCTGCAGCAAGGGCAAAATCCAGGAGGCGGTGGCTGTAGTCAAAGGTCGGGCCAAGCATCTGGCCGCCTGGCAAGTCCTTGTAGGTGGCCGAAATCCGGCGTTCGACAAGCATCTTGGCCGTGTCGACGGGTTGGCTGTAGCCGAACCGCGGCAGCGTTGTCCGGTAGGCACGCATCAGGAACGCGGCCTCAATTAGGTCACCGCGCGACTGTTTTATCGCCAATGCGGCGAGGGTTTCGTCATAAAGCGAGCCTTCCCCCATCACGCGGGCCACCGCGTGTGACAGCTGTTCGGCTATTTGCTCCAGAGTGAGCGAGGGAACGGAGGTGTCACCGCGGCGCCGCTTGGCGGTCAGCTTGTGGGCATTGCGGATGGCCTTTTCGCCACCCTTTACAGCAACATACATGGGCTCAGGCCTCCTTTAGAGTGACTGAGGTGGAGCGGGGAAGGGCTGCGATGGTGTCCTTGCCGGAAAAGATCAGGTCGACACCGCGCGGGAACTGGGCGTTGTTGGCAATGACCTGATCCCAGAACACTTGCGGCACAGGGCCTGTTGCAAACGCCTGTTTGTCCTTGATGCCGGGCCCTTCGAGCACAACACCGTCTTTGCCGTCCAGGTTTTGGCCTGTCAGGATGAGTGTCGTGGACGTGTCCGGATACTCGGCCGAGCCCTGATTGAAGCTTGCAAGCGGCAGCATGTTGGCCGGATCTGCGATTAGGGCAAAGGCTGCCTCGACGGGCTCACTGACAATTGGTGCGCCTGTGTGAAAGCGGAGAAAGGCCTTCACGCTCTCGGATTGTGCAAGCTGTTTGTCGAGCCAAACAGGTGTGTCATAGTCGAACAGGGTGAGCGCGATCGCGGCAGCTGCCGGTGTCAGCGGTGCAGGGGGCGTGAGGTTGGTTTGACCAAGTACCTGGAGGGTTCCGGGTCGCGCCATGGCGTTCATAATGGTCCGGAAACACCCCTGTGCGTCGTGAACCGGATCGGCAAAACCGGCGGCAAGTGCAGCGTTTGCGGTCATCAGTTGTCTCCCCGCACCATCGTGAAGAAATTGACCCGCGTTGCCTCGGTTTCCTCGCGGACGGTGGATTTGCGCTCTGTTTGGCTATTCGAAAGCGGGGCAAGGACGTCTGCCTCGATTTGTGCCCGCGTCTCACCGCGCTGCCAAAGGGCATCAATGACGGCGGATTGCAGGGCCTTGGTCTTGTCGCGGCCAAGGGCGTAGGCGCTGCCCGTCTCACCGCTGTCCAGGCGGACAACACAGCGGGTGACTGTGACCTCGCCAAGGTTGAATGGGCTGCCCGTCCCGCCCATTCGGCCGCGGACCATCACCAGACCGGTTTCCGGTTGTCGCACCAGTTCGTAAGGCGGCGGCGCCAGGGCGTTGAATTTATCTTGCAAAACATCGGCCGGGGCTTGGGCGAGAATGGCAAGGTTCTTCTGCCGGGCGGCTTGATCGCCAGCAATGGTGGAAGACGGTGTGGGCTCGGTCATGAACACGCCTTTGTGTTGGTCGGCCATTTATCGGCAACTAAGGCCGGTGCGTGAGCAGGTTGTAGACTTAATTTGTCTATTTGTATAGACAAATAATATGATTGACTCTGAAGTAGCGAAATTTGATGACGGGCGCATGACAGGCCAAACCAAACTCGACCGGGCTGCTGGCATTGCCGTGTGGCGCCAGATCATGGAGATGCTGAAAGCGGAAATCGCTGGTGGCGCCTATGAAAAGGGCAGCCGCTTGCCGACGGAATCGGAAATTGCGTCCCGCTTTGGTGTCAACCGGCACACCGTCCGCAGGGCGATCGCGGCGTTGACTGCGGAAGGTCTGTTGCGCGCTGATCAGGGCCGGGGAACTTTCGTGGCCAATGCGCCACTCAATTATCCGATCGGTACGCGCACAAGGTTTTCTGAAATCGTCTCAGGCCAGGATCGTGCCCCAAGCGGCCGCTTGATCGGCTCTGAAATTGAAGATGCCGATGCGCTGCTGGCACAGCATCTGGATGTGCCGTTGGGTACACCATTGATCCGTCTCAAGACCTTACGTGTCGCCGACAGTGTGCCAATGATGGTGGGGACCAGTTGGCTTGAGCAGGCAAGAGTTCCCAATCTGGTGGCCGATTACGCGGAATGCGGCACCGTTACCGAAGCTTTGCGCCGTGGCGGCATCAAAGACTATTGTCGGCGGGAGAGCCGAATTTCTGCGGAACTGGTCGATACCGAAGACGCTCAGCAGCTTGGCATCGCTTTGGGTCAGCCGGTTGTGGTGATAGAAAGTGTCAATGTCGATCCCGATGGCCGTCCGCTGCAGTACACCCGTACGCGTGCTGCCGCTGACAGGATCCAACTGGTCGTGAATGGAGAATGACGCGCGCGGCTGGCTGGATCAAAAGCCCGACCGTTTTCGTATCGTACGCAGTTTGACCAGATAGAGCGGATAAGCTGCCGTCTCTCGAAGACAGGCAAAGAGCCATTTGTTGAGCGGAGTCTTTCCAACGGACCGGCCAGGTCCAGACCCTGTCGCCGAAAATCCGAGCGTTTGGAAACACAAAACCGCCCGGGGCAGATGATACCGGTCAGAGACGATCAGAATATTTTCGAGCTTCTCCTGTCGCAAGATCCGCGCGGAAAAGACAGCGTTCTCCAATGTGTTGCGTGACCGGGTTTCGGTGCGGATAACGCTTTCTGGAACACCCAAAGTGATCAGCTCGCGTTTCATCACATTAGCTTCTGCAGGGGGATGGTTTCCAAGGCCGCCGCATCCAACGATAATTGGCGCAGCACCGGCATGATAGAGCGCAGCGGCGTGTTTGATCCGCCGGAGGAGTGTTGGGCTGGGACGCCCGCCTGTCCAGACGGCAGCTCCGAGCAAGACAATTGCGTCGGCTGGGGTCTGTGGATTTTGCAACGGTTGCATCTTTGTCTGCTTACAGTGGACGCGAACATTGGGCAAATTTGTGTGAGGTCAGTTTGCTGACTTTCCTTCGTCTCTTAAATCTGAGGGCACTGTTCGGCTCTTGCTCACGAAACCGTGAGGCTCACGAATAGCTCAAGTCTCGGCCTTGGCCTCGGAAATGTCCTGATCTGCATTATATCCTGCGGTGAAGCGCTGCTGGTGCGGGCGGCGCAAGGTTCTTTCTGACCGATAGGAGGATGTCCATGGCAGCCGATTTCTCCCGCCGGACCATTCTTGCAGCTGGCGGCGCGGCGTTGGTGACCGCGGCTTCTGGACTGATTGTTCCGGCGCAAGCGAAGGGTGTTGCGCCAACGCCATCGATGCGCGGCGGCTCCAACAATTACCGCCCTGGAGCCCCGATCGTGAAACGGATCGGCGGTGGCGGGTTCTGGATGTCCGGCACGGTGCGCCGGGCCGGAGATGGTGCTCCGCTTGCCGGTCAACGCATTCAGATCTGGGCGCATACAACGGAAGGCCATGAACGGGACTCTCGCAGCCACGGCGCCACGCTAACAGATGCTGACGGTGTATTCCGGCTAGAAATGCCGCAGATCGTGCCTGCATTCGGTCAACCTCACGGCCACCTTGCTTATGACAGCGGGGACTTTGAAACCGTCTTCCTGCGCCCTGTTATGCCCAGTTCAAAGGATACCAGCCTGGAAGCGCATTTTGTCCTTCAGCCGGTCTGATCAGACTGGCGCCGGTGGCAGCTGGTTGCGCAGCGCCGTGATCTGGGCGGTTGTTTTGTTGGTTGTCATCGCTCCTCTGGTCGCAGCTGCGATGAGCCCGCTGCTGCAATGGCGGCAACCCGTCTATATTTTAGCCGGGTTTGCAGGTGTCATCGCTCTGGCGCTTTTGCTTTTCCAACCTTTGCTGGCAGGCGGATACCTTCCGGGTTTCCCCAGCCTTCGCGGCCGATCGTTGCACAGATGGGTCGGTGCAGGCTTGGTATTTGCGGTCATCGTTCATGTCACAGGCCTATGGATCACCAGCCCGCCGGATGTGATCGATGTTCTTCTCTTCAGATCACCGACGCCTTTCTCCCTTTGGGGAGTTGCCGCGATGTGGGCGGTGTTTGCCGCTGCGCTTGTTGCCGCCTTGCGAAAGCGCCTCCGCATTCGGCCAAAGGTTTGGAGGCGGGTGCATACGGCACTTGCCCTCGTGATTGTTGTCGGCAGCGTGGTGCACGCCTTGTTGATTGAAGGCACGATGGAGCCGGTTTCCAAGGCGATCCTTTGCGTGCTGGTTCTGCTGGCGACCTTAAAAGCAGTGAATGATTTGAAAATATGGGCACTCTTGCGGCGCAGGCAGGCCTAACTCTCGTCCCTTTCTTCTCAGAGGATCCGGTAGAGGGTGTCGTCTTTCCGGATCACGTGGTGCATCAGCACGGCGCCCATGTGCACGGTGAAGAGGCCCAACAGGATCCATGCACTCCAGAAATGAATGGCTGAAAAGATCGGCGCGATATCCGGGCTTTTGCCGATAGGGCTCCAAACCTGGATCAGGTTAAACCACTTCAGCGGAAATCCATGCGCGTTGGTCGCCAGAAACCCGGAGACCGGCATGATGATCAAAAAGAGATAGAGCAGTCCATGAACCGTGTGGGCGGCGATTTGTTCGATGGCCGGGCCATCTTGCACCGGCGGTTTTATGATCAGGCGATTGCCCACTCTGACCAGCATCAGCCACAACACCAGAAAGCCGATGCTTTCGTGAACCAGATAGAAATTGAGAACAACATCTTTCTTGGCAAAGTCGATCATCAAACCAAGTGGCCAGGTAAGCAGCACCAGAATGGCGATGGTCCAATGCAGCAGCCGTGACGGTGCCGCGTATCGATTGTGTGTGCCAAAGCCTGCCATTCCGTCCCCTCCAGCACTAATGCGCGCCAACGTGTCCCTCGGAATAGATGTTTGCCGGTTCCCAAAAATTTTTCAATCAAAACGGGCGTTGAGAGAAGCCAATTGGGCCGTAATGTCAATCGCGCGCGTTAGACCCAGAATTTTGGAACTTCTTTGGTGGCCTGCCAATAGCCCTTCGCGTGTTGCCACATGGATTGGCTTTGGGCTTCATGCCAGCCGATGGCAAAGCCGATTGCCTGAGCGGCTGCAAGGGCGTCTTTGCCAGTCACCTTACTGATTTCAGGAAGGCGCTCGGCCATGGCGACATCGTTGAGATAGCCAAAGATGTCTTGCAGCCGTTTCATCCGTTTCAGCAGCGGTTTCACGCTGGTCTTTGGATAAAGGCATTCGAAAAACTCAATGCCATACCGCATCTTTTTCATCGCCTTGCGCATGTCGTGACGCTCAGGGATGGAGAGTTCATCTATGCGTTTTCCGGATCGGTTGACCTTGTTCCATTGTTTCGCGAGCGCCTTTGCCGCGAATATCTCAATCGGTTGAGCCAAAAGTGCAGTCTGGTCGAAATTTTCCGGATCGAGCCAGCCGCGCCCTTCCGTGTAGGCGGCAAGGTCTAAAAGGAAGGCGTTGACGTCGGCCGATTTCAGATGAGCTACCAAAGCCGCCTTGGCGGCGGTGTCCCGGGTGGTGATCAAATCGGTCAGAAGGGCGTCAAAGGAAAGACCCTCTGGGGCTATGCTGGTCAGCGGCTGGACAATCTCGTCAATCAGGACATCCAAATCCCGCAAGGCGCCGGCTTCTGCGGCAATTGTACGGGCCAATTGATCAAGTGGAGCCATCGTTTCCGGATTGAGAGCCGGCCGGAACAGCCGGAAAGCGCTGCGCAGGCGGCGCAATCCGATGCGCAGCTGGTGCGGGCCTTCTGGATCATCGCTGGCCAAGATCGCCAGGCGGTTTTCTGCAATTTGTGTAAGGCACGAACGGAGCACATCGCGGAATACATGTTCTACAGTTATGCCTTTTTCAAAGACCACAGCTTCAGCGAAATAGGGGACTTTTTTGTCGTCCGGGCGGCCTTCCGCAAAGCGGTATCCGCGTTCGGCTTTGCTGAAAGGTGAAAAGCGGAAGGGGACGTCCTTTAAGAGCTGTTTGGCTGCCTCAAAAAGCGCGGAACTTGGGCCGGATTTCAGCTCCATTTCCAATTCCACCAGCGGATGGCTTTCCGGGCCCGCCAGAATGTTGCCGGTATCGAAGGCCAATTCGATATGCGTGCCGTCGGCTTCTCGGGTGAGCTGCCGGGTGGTACGTTTCATCACCGTTTCAAAACATTCTGAAACGCCCGCGTCGCCGATGGTTCTGGTCAGCTTGTCGCGTACATCCGGATCTTCTATCACCGAAAAATCAAGCGCCCGGCCTTGGACTGGATGTTCCGCCTCGATGGGGGAAGACAGGCCTCCCATCACCCCGGTTCCGAGTTTGGCGGTTTGCAGCCAGCTGCGTCCGGATTTCCGTACTCTGAGTGAGATCTTGGCTTTCCGAAGCGCCTGATCCGGTGTGTCGAAATAGATGGATTGCAGGGTCTTGGTGACGGCTCTGGAAGCGCTGAAGCCTTCGATCATTCCGGATCGTTTCATGGCATCCTGGGCGGCTGGGTCCAGTTCGAGCTTAAGCTCGATCTCACGTGCTGATTTGCTCATGAAAAAGACTTAGCCAATCCAATTTCTACTGTCTAGAAAAAGCGCACAATTTGCGCCTTCCTTCATCTGCAAAGTGTTCCGGATCGAAAACCTAAGCACCTATCCGGTCAGGCAGCGCTCCTTTCGACATCCCGATCCAACAATTGTTACAGGTGTTTGGGACACCTAAGATCATGAGTAGATACCAGTGAACCGGCTTCCTTCCGGCTGGCGGTAGGAGATGTGCAAGCCAGTGGATATGTAAGCAGTAATAAACGTCTAACCGCTTGCATCGTTTAAGGTGCAGTGATATTCACCCTCCTCGGTGTCAGTTGCCCCTCTGGCGGAACTGGTAGACGCGCGGGATTCAAAATCCCGTTCCTTCGGGAGTGCCGGTTCGATTCCGGCGGGGGGCACCACTTAATTCTCTAACCGGCAATATGATTGAAAACTGTGTTCACCTGGACATGGGCAGTGTCGGTCGTGACAAGTCAATCAAAAGAGATCAGGTGGATAATTGTCCTGATATCTTGTCCACGAACAGTCGGCTTAGTCCTTGTTTCGGGACATTTGGCGGCCACACGGCATAAACGCCGACCGGTTCGACGGACCAATCAGGCAAGACCCACTCCATAGAACCGTTTGCCAAGTCTGCTTCCGCTAAAAAATCGGGCACGACTGCAAGGCCAGCACCACAATAAGCAAGCCGGTACAATGCATGCGCATCGTTTACCGTAATGTGGCCTTTCGGTCTGACGGTAGTAGGATCAGATCCAGTCTTCTTAAACTCCGTCTTTCTAGATCGCGCTGGTGCCAGAATGAGCCATTCCCAATCCTCTAGTTGCTCTGGGGCCTTTGGGCTTGGCTTCCGTTCTAGATATTTTTTTGAAGCGACCAAATTGCGGGGCACATCATAAAGCTTCTTGGATATGAGAGAGCTATCCTTGAGCCACCCCATGCGAATAGCAATATCAAACCCGTCACCAATCAACTCCCGGCGTGTGTCCGAGAAATCCAGCGTCAAATTGACCTTCGGATAGACAGCTGAAAAGGCCGCTATTCTGTCGACGAGCCCGGATTGTGCAAGGGTGGCAGGTATCGTGACGCGAAGATCACCTGAGGGCGCTTGTCCAATATTTGACACTGCCTGAAGGCCAGTTTCTGCCGCAGTGATCATGTCATGTGCCGCAGCAAGAAGCTGTTCGCCATCCGGAGTTAAAGACAGTTTTCGCGTCGAGCGGTAGATCAGTGCGACACCAAGCTGTTTTTCCAGTTCTGAGACATGGTGGCTCACCACAGATGCAGACAAATTCAATGCCTGTGCAGCCGCTCGGAACGAGCCGTGATCAACTGTCTTGGCAAAGATTGCGATTGCACGAAGTTGGTCAATCATTATTCAACTATTCCAAACACTGAAATCTAATTGGCCAACCTAATCGAGTTTAGATCGAGAATCTATCTTGTGTGACAGGCCGTATGCCGGTTCGGCTTTTCGGCGGCCAGTTCACGACAAGAGGAAAAACCATGCGTCTCTTCAGATCTTTTTTCGCCGCCATCGCATTGGCAACAATTTCACTGAGCGGTGCCGCGATGGCCGATGACAAACAGGTCGTGCAAACCCTTTATGACTTTCTAAGCAATCCGGCATCAGAAGAGCATGCCGCCGCTTTCGAGGCCGCGGCATCTGAGGACTGGGCCAGTCTCGGTGACTATTCCGGCAAAACAAAATCCCGGGATGCGTTTGTCAAACAGGTTGGCGGCTTTGCAAAACTGATCCCAGACCTCAACTGGTCGGTTGAAGAAATGCTGCAGGACGGCAACCAGATTGCAGTACGCAGCCGCGCGACAGGAACACCGTCAGGCCCATTCTTTGGTGTGGATGGGAAAGGCAAGAGTTTCGATATTCTGGCGATCGACATCCATACAGTCGAAAACGGTCAGATTGCCCGGACCTTCCATGTTGAAGATTGGGCGGGAGCGCTTCGCCAATTGAGCAGCCAATAACAGTTTATTGCGGCAGAAGGCTCAGAAGAGCCTTCTGCTCCGTTCGGGTCTCATATTTCCGCGATGATTGAGCGCGTTCCCCAAAACGTTTGGTGACTTTTCTGACTGCAGAGGCTATGGGGTCTCGCATGATCAGACGCCTTTACGACTGGACATTGTCCCTTGCCGCCGGACCGCGCGCACCCGCCGCGCTTGGATCGGTTTCTTTTGTTGAAAGTTCGGTATTTCCAATCCCGCCGGATATTCTTTTGATCCCCATGGTAATCGCCCGGCGCGAGAAGGCCTGGTGGTATGCGCTGCTGTGTACGCTGACGTCGGTTGCCGGTGGAGTATTGGGCTATTTGATCGGCATGTTCCTGTTTGAGCAGGTGGCCGAGCCGATTCTCGCGTTCTATGGCAAGATGCATTACGTCGCCGAATTCAAATCCATCTTTGCTGAGTGGGGCTGGTGGTTCGTCTTCATCGCCGGTTTGACGCCATTTCCCTACAAGGTGATCACAATTGCATCGGGGGCAGCCGGTCTCAGTTTGCCGGTTTTTGTTGCGGCAAGCATAGTGTCCCGCGGTCTGCGGTTTTTCATAGTGTCCGGCTTGCTCTATTTCTTTGGCCCGCCGATCAAGGATTTCATTGAAAGGCGTCTGGGCCTTATGTTCACCCTTTTTGTGGTGCTCTTGGTCGGCGGATTTGTTCTGCTGAAGTTTATTTGAGGAACGAGAACAGAATGTCGAGCGAACGAATGGCTCAAGGATTGACTGCTTTGCTGCTTGCGGGCGGCCTGGTGGTGATCGCGACTGCCTGGGGATACCAGCTGATCGGCGGTTATGTGCCTTGCAAACTTTGCCTGGAACAGCGTGTTCCTTATTACATTGGTCTGCCAATGGCGGCGCTCGGGTTGCTCTTATTGTTCAGCGGCCGCAATGGCTTGGCAGCTCTGGTTCTCCTGGGTGTCGCTGTGGTGTTTGCCTATGGCGCCGGGCTTGGCATTTACCAAGCGGGGGCCGAATGGCAGTTCTGGGATGGCCCTAATGACTGCGGCGGCGGCAGTGCGGCGCCAGCATCGGCTGCAAACATGCTGCAGGCCCTGCAGTCCACCCGGGTGGTCAGCTGCACCGAAGCAAGCTGGCGTATGTTTGGCTTGTCGTTTGCCGGCTGGAATGCGGTTGCTTCAGCCGGTCTCGCTCTGCTTGCGCTTCTGGCGGCGGGCGTTTTGAAATTGCGTGGCAGCATGGCAAAGTCTCCGGCATGAGCGGATCAAAACACCACCAGGACAAACGGCGCGACGACGCGCTGAAAGCGATCGACCGGGTTCAGAGCGAAAGCGAAACCGTTGGCACATCGTCTTTTGTGCGCATGGCGGAACGCGCCAAAGACCATATGAGCGCCGCGGACAAAGACGACGACGATCATATTGAGGTATGGGGCACCCGCATCGGCCGGGGCCTTGGTCTGATTTTCGCTGTTTGTCTGGTGATTTACCTCGTAGTCACCTACCTTTAAGTGGTGTGACCTAGAGTCAGTGCGGAAATTTTGGCTCCTGTGAGCCTGGAACAAGAATTATGGCTTCTATCCACCCGATCAGCCGCAGTCACTGGTCTGATCTCAAAGCGCCGGACCTGAAAGCATTTGAGGCGATGGCCAGCGAGACACTGGCAACCTTGCCGGATGATCTTCTGCTGCGCTGTGGGAATCTGCAGATCCAGCTTGCCGAATATGCGCCCGACGATGTGCTTGATGCCCTGTCGATTGAGGATCCGCACGACCTTCTAGGCTTGTTTGAAGGACTGGGCTTGAACGAGGGCGAAGATCTTTCGCACACCGGGCAGATGCCAAACCGGATCTGGCTGTTCCGCCGTCCAATCCTTGATTATTGGGCAGCGATGGACGAGACACTCGGTGAGGTGGTCGCTCATGTATTGATCCACGAGATCGGCCACCATTTCGGCTTAAGCGACCAGGACATGGAACGCATTGAGGCCGCAGCCGACCGGTAAGGGACTGGCTACGGCCTCAACAATCAAAAGCGGTTCGCCTTAACCGGCAGCTTCCGTTTTGGCGCGCTCGATTGATTCCAGGATCATCCGCTTGGCAGCTTCAGCGCCTTCAACACCGGTGATCTTCACCCATTTGCCCGGCTCCAGATCTTTGTAGTGTTCGAAGAAGTGCTTCACTTGTTCGATGGTGATCTGCGGCAGGTCGGTGATGTCCGAGACGTTGTCATAGCGTTTGGTGATCTTGTGGCTCGGAACCGCAATGACCTTTTCGTCCTGGCCGGATTCATCTTCCATCAAGAGAACGCCGATCGGACGGCAGTTCATAATGGCACCTGGTACCACCGGGCGCTGGTTGACCACGACAACGTCGATCGGATCACCATCGCCGCACAAGGTGTGCGGAACAAAGCCGTAGTTGCCCGGATAGCGCATCGGTGTGTAGAGGAAGCGGTCGACATACATCGCACCGGCATCCTTATCCATTTCATATTTGATCGGTTCGCCACCGACCGGGACCTCAACGATAACGTTGATATCTTCCGGCGGGTTGTTGCCAATCGGCACGGCGTCTATACGCATCTCTCTACTCCTAAAGGATCGTCGCGCCGTCTATCGCAATCCGCTGGCAGAAGTTCAAGTCTTTAGTTTTGCATTGCACCTAATTGATGACCGTGGCTGAATGGCTCCAGTTTCAGGTTAATCGATTGCGATTGGGACTAAGTCTATGAAGCGTTCAGTTCTTTTACTTCTGGCATTGGGCCTAATCATAACCGCAGGCAGCAAGTCGGCGCACACGGCAGAAATCACCAGCGTCTACACCAAGATTGATCTTGAGGCTTGTCAGCTCCTCAGTGCGCCTTCTGATGAAGATGCTACGATCGGCGGCACCTGGATGTGTGCTGGTTATCAAGGCCAGCCGGTTATGGTTGCCGAAGGTGACTTGCGGATGTTTGTGTCATTTGGACCCGATGCGGGCAACGAGCCGGCTGCAGTCCAAACTTTGCCGCGGTTCAATACCATTAATGAGACATTGGAGTGGCGGCTGCGCGGCGGTGTGCCCTTTGCAACGATCTTGCGCTGGTTTCCGAGCAAGGACGATGGAAGCCAAGGCAGTGTCTTGATCGTCACGCAGTTACTGCCGGGGGGCGGCACATGTCAGATCGCTCGTATTGATGCCCAGGCCAACAAAAACGCCAATGTGATGGCCCGGCAAGCGGCCGACACTCTCGCTGGTCAGTTCAATTGCAGCGCCCCGCCAACCGTCTTGGGAAATCCTGGAAGCCTGGCGCAATAATCTCTGATGGATGACGTCAGGTGTTGCGGTTCGGCCAGACATAAATCGACAGCTCCAATCGCCGGCCTCCAACCCGGTGCCAAGATTTGCCAGACAACTGGCCGCCGATCGCTTGGTAAAACGCTTTTGCTGGATCATTGTCGCTTAGGACCTGAACAGCAATGCCGGAGGCTCTCCGGTCTGCGAAGATCTTCTGAACATGCTCAAAAAGCCGACGGCCAAAGCCGAGACCTTGATATTCCGGCTTTAGGTAAAGCTCGTAGATTTCACCGTCCATTTTGGTGTTACGCAACCGGCAAGGCCCATAGGTCGCATAGCCAGCTGGCACATCGGCAATCGCCAGGATTTTGACATTGACGCCCCGGGCAAGCGCACCGCGCCACCAACTTTCTCCGCGTCGTGAAATCATTCGTTGGAGTTCGAGGCCATGCAACACACCGCGATAGGCTCCGAGCCAGGCTTCATTGTGAATACCGGCCAGGGCTTTGCAATCCGCGGTTCTCGCCGCGCGCAGATCGATCAAATCGGTGGTCATCGTAGGAAAAAGGATACAACAAGCCATCCTAATAGGAAGGAAAAACCGAAGTTCAAAAGAACCAAGAATGGACTGAGCTGCTGATATGAAAAGGGCCGGCGTTTGGCCGGCCCTTCAGTTGCCTTGATGTTTGACTCAAAAAATCCGGCAGATCTGAGTTCGCCACGGGGGGCTGGGGGGCTATTGCATACCGCGGCGCCCGCAGATCGTACCCATCAAGGTATGATCTTAATATGGGTATGTATTTTGGCTGGCCAAGGGCTGGAATGCGGCGAAATCATGAAATTTTCTGTATTCTTTTTGGAAAAGTTACGCTACGGCAGAAATTGATTGATCTGACCTGAATTAAACTGAAATTCCGCTGAATTTGATCTTTCTGCAGCCTCGGACTTGCAAATCGGGGCAGACAGGCAGCATCATAACACTGAGATGACACACCCGCCGGGATCTTATCGGCCTTTTTACAGGGTGTCGTCCGGAGCAAAAGGAGGCGGAATGAGCGAAGCCGACGAAAGCGCGTCCCAGCGCAGCGGGAGCTTGAGCCCTCTGGTACATGGGCACAAAGCTCCTCCACCCAAACCGGTGGTGTCCTTCAACCGGCGCGAACTTGACACGATCTTGCGGCTCTACGGCCGGATGGTTGCTGATGGAGAATGGCGGGACTACGCCATCGACATATTGAAAGACCGGGCCGTATTTTCAGTTTTCCGGCGCTCGTCCGAGATGCCACTTTACCGCATCGAAAAAGATCCGAAACTGGCGCGCCGCCAAGGGGCTTACTCGATCATTGCAGCGGGCGGTATGATTTTAAAACGCGGGCATGACCTTGCTCAGGTGCTCCGCGTTCTGGAAAAGAAAAAACACCTGCGGGTCGTCGACGCCTGATCTGGCTAATCGTCAAGCCTGAGCTCTAATTAAGCCTTTGGCGCTCGGCTGGATAAAGTGCGTTCTGCAAATAGTGAGGAACGCAGAATTGGCGGTCGAGTGTTAACTGATTTGCCTCCAGCCATTTCGACACGAGTTCGATGAGCCGTTCCGGATCCTTTTGATAAAGGGCGCGGCAAAGTTCCATATCGAGCTGACTTTTGGGGCTGTTCTGCGGGACTTCATTCATCGGTCATTTCACCGTTACAGTTTGACAACAGCTAGTGCCCCATTTTTTCATGTGCGGTGCAGTGCTGACAGGAAATAATCAGTATAGAGCTGGCCCGGTTCATAATTCTCAGTTATGGCCATGAAATTTGCCCGCAGGACGGAAAAGTGCCAACACAAAACACAAAAGGCCTGCACTGACAAAGACGGCAGGCAAACCAAATTGCGGTGCCAGATAACCGCCTGCAACCGGGCCGATGCCTTGACCAAGCGAGATTAGAAAAAACGTCAGCCCAAATCCGATGGAAGGCGTGTTGCGGAAGATCCGCATGCTCCACATTCCAAATAATGCTGTCGTGATGATGAAGCCGGCCCCGAAACTGGCAGCAGAATAGTAGATTCCAGACGGAATACTCGCAGCTACAGGCAGGGTTGCGATCGCTCCGCCAATCAGGATCAGCAAAAGGCCGTAACTGGAACGCAAGCCCCACCGGTTAACCAGACCTCCGGCAAAACAACCGGTGATCCCTGCGGTGCCCAATACAATCCAAAATACCACAGCCGCCGCTGGGTTATCGGTTATCGCTAATAAGAGATCTACTGCGTAGGTCCAATAAATAGCTGTGACGACGCCGAACAACAAAGCGGCGGCAAAAAGAGGCCTCGCGGCGGGATTGAGCAGTTCTGATATCGGGACGCCTGACATTTTTCCGTGTTTAGGGCTGTTTCGCGGCAGGATCATCATGTTCCAGATCGTGAAAAGGCCGGCGAGACCAGCAAAAATCAACCAGGCCAGCCGCCAGTCTTCACTCGCAAGAAGTGCCAGGGGTCCGGCCAAAGCGACCCCAAACCCGGTTCCTGAATTTATCCAGGCGTAAATCGCGTTTTGCCGCCTGGTTTCGATGTGATGGACGATAACATCTGAAAAAGGCGGATAAGCAAGACCGGGACTCATACCGGCAACAAAAACTCCGATTGCTAGGATTTCAGGACTTTGTGAGAGCCCGATCAGGGTCATTCCCGCGGTTGCCGAAAGCCCGCCGAGAAAAATTGGCAGGCGCGGCCCAACCATTGTTGAAAGCCAGGACCCGGCAAAAGTGGCAATCAGATATCCTGCATAGGATAATCCGGCGATAAGGCCGATGGTTTCCGTTGAAAGCGCAAATTCTTGCCGGATTTCCGGCAAGAAAAGGCCGAAGCAATAGCGGGCGAGCCCGTAAGTGGCAGCGACGATTGCCAAACCAGCAGCAGTCAGACCCAGGAGATTCGGTGGCTGGGTTTTAGTTTCGGCGGGAAAGTTGGAAGTGAAGTGTTTCGTCACCGCTTGTCGCCTCGCAAAGGATTTTAAAATGGCCGTTTAGCGCCCGGTAGTGACGGTACTGTTCAGGTGTCAGCTTCAGGCAAAAGTTGGAAACGTGCAAGTTTCTTTGTCTGGTTGTGGTTGCGTATTCTTCCGCCAAAATAGCGGCTTGGGCTATTTGGCCATCATGAAATTGGACAGGCAATAAAAAGAAACGATTCAGACTTGGGGTTTTTGTGCAGATCGCTTTTTCAAATGCGATTCGGGAAAACCTCAACATGGCGGGATGACTGTAAAAACAGCTTATCCGGTCTTGATGTGACTGTATGAGTAGTTGGCTTTCGGCCAAGAGATAATCACCTGGCCGTGCGATTGTCCGGAGCCATTCATTCACGACTGATGGATCATCATTGCCTTCCTGAAATCCAAGCATGGTAATCAGCGCTGGGGTTTCAGACCCAACTTGAAGTTCTGGCATCTGGAACTCTTCAAAGGCACTGGTAACAAATGTCAGAGGCGTTCCATTAAGAACCTGCTCTAAGACCGGCCTCATATGCTCAGCGGATTTTGGATTGATATCGACCGCAATATACTGATCGATCTTAACGTTCATTTCTTGTAGCGTTTTCAGTATGTAAGCGGTCTTGATTGGTTCAGGTCCAAGTTCAACATAGGTGAATGGCCGGGCGCTTGCCGTTTGGGCGATTTGGGAACAAATCTCCAAAAGAGCCTGCCGGAATGAATTGCCGCTGTTCGTGGCCTTTCCAAGCGAGTTGGAGGCCAGACCTTGTTCATTCAGTTGCCGCATAAGATCGAACACTTCGAACAAGTGATCCGAAGATTCACTGCCGGAGGCTTTTTCAGCATATTTTTCCCGATTTTCCTGAGTGAGGATCCGATCCGTACTGAACTCTGTATGCAGGGAAATTGCGGCTCGAACTCTTTCGCAAAGCGGTGGCAAAACAATTGCCGGAGTTTCCAGATCGGACTGTGGCGCAGAATAAGCTAACGACATTTGGAACCTTTTGGGCTTTGGATTACATCCTCCCGTAATAGGGGATTATGCCCATGCAGCTAAATTTATAATTGCAACTTCGTATAATATAATTTTATATTCAACCATAGATAGTGTTGTTGATTTTTGTTTCCCTTTTGTAGGTGGGGTTGGTGGGGTAAATGACTGCCGGACGATTTGACATCGAGCTTCTAGAGGCTTTTGTGGCCGTCGCCGATACTGGGAGTGTTACGCGTGCAGGGGCGCTCATCAACCGAACACAGCCTTGCGTGAGTTCTCAGCTGCGCCGGCTGGAAGACCGAATAGGGCGCCAACTCATAGAGCGGACGTCGCGCATCATGGTTCTGACGCCACATGGCCGCATATTGTATGATCACGCCGCTCAAATTCTGAAATCCCACGAAGAAGCCCGCATGCGTCTGTCTGCGCCAGAGCTTACCGGAAAAGTGCATGTCGGTTTGCCTGAGTGGTTTGCAACAAGCAGATTGCAATCGTTGTTCTGCAGCTTCGTGAGGGTTCATTCAAACGTAAAGCTGGAATTGACGGTGGCAGACAGCGCGACGCTGCATGAGCGGCTGGCGGCCAATGAAATCAATTTGGCGATTGCCCTTGTGCAATCAGGTTCCGCGGAAGCAAATGCTTGTGTCGAGGAGCTGCTTTACTGGGTGGCCAGTGAGGATTGCGTTTTGTCCGACCCGTTGCCGTTGATCTTGTTTCCTGAGCCGTGCCCCTTCCGCCAATTCGTTTTTACATCATTGGAAGCCGCTGGGCGGCGCTGGTATGAGCAAATTACCACGACCAGCGTTGCGGCTGCACAAATGGCAATCCTCTCGGGAACCGGAGTTGGCTGTTTGCCGGCGGGAGCGGTTCTTGACAGTTTCAAAGTCTTAAAGGAGCAAGCAGGGTTTCCGCCATTGCCGGCGACCCGCTTGGCGATTTACACGCAAGCTCAGAATTCCTCACCCATTGTACATCACCTGAAGACTTATCTTGAGCAGTTTTTGGAGAGTTCTGTTTCCGGCCAGTCGGTCTTGAACTCCAGCACCCACCCCGATTTGCGGGTCGTGCAAGCTTAGCAACCGCCAAATGCAGAAAACAAAAAAGCCCGGCGCAGTGGCCGGGCTTTCGTGTTTCTCTATGCAGAGCGCTTATTCGCGGTTGCCGAACAGCTGCAGCAGCATTAGGAACAGGTTGATGAAGTCCAGGTAGAGGCGCAGGGCGCCCATGACAGACTTCTTGGTGGCAACTTCACCAGAGTCACCTTCGTAGTACATTTCCTTGATCTGCTGGGTGTCGTACGCCGTCAGGCCAGCAAACACCAGAACACCGATCACGGAGATGGCGAACTGCATCGCGGAGGAGGCCAGGAAGATGTTCACCAGGGACGCGATCACGATGCCGATCAGGCCCATGAATAGGAAAGAACCCCAAGCCGACAGGTCCTTTTTTGTGGTGTAGCCGAAGAGGCTCAGCGCACCGAAGGCAGCTGCGGAAATGAAGAACACGCGCGCGATCGAACCACCGGTGTAAATCATGAAGATCGAAGACAGCGAGATACCCATCATCGCGGAGTAGACCAGGAACATGGTCCGCGCGGCAGAGGCGCTCATGGACTGAATGCGGAAGGACAGCCACATCACCATTCCGAGCGGGGCCAGCATGACAACCCATTTCAACGGGCTGCCGAACAGGGCAGCGCCAAGCGGGGTCAGGCCGACAATGGCGCCAGCGTCGTTGGTGACAACTGACATCATGTAGGTGCCGATAGCAAAGAAGCCGGTCAGCGCTACGCCGAAGGTCATGTAGTTGTAAACGCCCAGCATATAGGCGCGCAGGCCCTGGTCTATGCCGGCCTCGGCACGTGCGCCGGCAACCGAGTAGGCGCCTTGAGATTGACGGTCAAAGGTCGACATGGTCGTGAGTTTCCCCTTTATTCATATTATGCGCATGATATTCCGCATGCAGCACAGCTCCCTCAACATATGGGAGAATACGGATCTTAGCACAAGATTGATTTCGTGAAAAAATCGTAATCTTTCTACGCCAGTCCGTATTTCCGCACCGTATGATTAAGAGAGTGCCTTATTTCATTTCTTTTAGGCGGGATTCGATCTGACGGTCACAAGTGCCCTGTTGCCAGCGGAAGATCTCTTCTGCCTTGAAATCCATCACTTCTTTTGTTGTGTCGCGCATGACTTCCGGTGTTACACCGTCCTGAAACCATTGCAGGACACCATAATCCCCACCAGCATCGGTGAAGAAGGCCAGTGGTTTGCCATTTTCCATAATGCCAACCCGGCCAACACGAACGTCCTCGACGGTCACGTCACGGGACTTGCCGTCGATTGTGAGTTTGGATTTCGAAACGCGCAGTTTTTTGCCAGCTGACTGCGGTGTGCCAACCCAGCCGCCGCCTTTCAAGCGGTTGCCCTTGTTTTCCACGGACAGACAGGAGTTTTTATAGTTCGGGATAGACAAGCGTTTTGCTGAGACTTCAATCGCGTCTTTGCCCTTTTCCGAGATGGTATATTTCATCTCGTGTTCGCCGGTCCGGTAGACACGGATTCCAACGGGTGTGAAACCGTTATCACCAATGCTACGGGTGAAAAAATCGAACTGGTTGGCATCATTGGTGCCAGCCCGGCGGTAAAGCCAGCGCTTTGGCAGACCATTTTCGAACACCAGCCAATCACTGACGACCAGGCCGCGGGCGCCCTCAGGCGTATTCAGCTGCCAGACACCGGTGTGAAACGGGCTCTCAGCCTGGGCAGCAGGTGCAGCCATTAGCAGAGATGCGGCAGCAAGCGCAGCGGCGGCAGTGGTCTTGAACAACGAACTCAAATGATTGACCGGCATATTGGTAAGCCCTCCCAGAAAAAAGACAGCTAATCGGATAGCCAAGATAGGCCGGACGCGCAAGGCTCATCGATCGTGAGCAAGCGCCTCCGTCTAGAGAATTTCATGAATTTTTTCTGACGGTTAACAATTATACCGCCAGTTCTAAAGATTCCTAAGGACAGGAGCTGGTTTCTCGCCAAGAACGCGCCATGTGCCGATCAGGCCAAATCCGACGGTCAAAACCAGCGCGATCAGGGCTGCGCTGAAGGCTGTGACCGGCAGCAGTGTGAACGAGCCGCCCATGATCCCGGTAATCACATACCAAGCAGCGACCCCGCCCGCCAGAACCGCAAAGACAGCCGTTACAAAGCCCAAAATTGCATATTCCAGTCCGTAAGCAACGATCAGCCGTGTCCGGGTCGCACCGATGGTTTTGAGGATCACAGCATCATAGATGCGGCTGCGGTGACCAGCTGCCAATGCGCCAGCAAGTACCAGGATGCTCGAGATCAATGTGATCGAAGAGGCACCGCGTATGGCCCAGGCGAGCTGCGCGACCAGATTGTTCACCTGAGTGATGGCATCCTTCACCCGGACGGTCGTGACAGTCGGGTAGGCATTGGACACGGTTTTCAAGAGCGCCAGCTCTGTTTCGGCCGGTACAGCGTCTTCCCAGCCCAGCGTCATCAGGTGAGAATGCGGCGCGCCGGCAAACGTATTCGGCGAGAACACCATGACGAAGTTGATGCCAAGCGATTGCCATTCGACATCCCGGAGATTGGCGATCGTGGCCGAGATCTCCCGTCCCAGAACGTTGACGGTAATGGTGTCTCCGATTTTCAGGCCGAGTTCCATGGCCGCTTCCGCATCAAAGGACAAGAGCGGCGGGCCTGCATAATCCTGTGGCCACCACTCGCCTTCGGCCAGCTTGGAATTGGCCGGCAGTTGGGCCTCGTACGTGATGCCGCGGTCGCCACGCAAAACCCAATCTGAGCCTTCTTGTGCGGGAACAAATTCACTGCTGGCAATGCCGTTCAAAGTGGTGATGCGGCCTCGCAGCATCGGAACACTTTGGATTTCAGCGCCTGTTGTTTCGGTTTGTAAAAGAGTGTCAAACGCGTCCCGTTCGTGGCTCTGAATGTCGACAAAAAAGAAGCTGGGTGCCTGACCGGCGATGGTTGCCGTGAGTTCCCGGCGCAGATTGCCGTCAATCAACGTTAGGGCGACGAGCAATGACAAGCCGAGGCCGAGAGACAGCACAACTGACGGCGTCAGGGCTCCGGGCCGGTGAATATTGGCAATCGCTAGGCGTAACTCTGTCGAGCGAACCTGTGGCAGCCGTTTGGCCAGCGCCATGATCGCTCGCGCAACGGCGACCAGCAGGATAAACGCACCGGCAGACGCGGCGATGTAGATCGTTGCAATCCGCTGGTCATGAGCCAGGAAAATGGCAATGGCGGCAAGCGTGAGCACGGTTACAGCGGTGGCCGACAAATAGCGTTTGCGCGGCCACTTGTTTCCGCCGGTGACAATGTCCCGGAAGAGGGCTGTCGGCGGGACATCATGTGCGCGTCCGAGCGGCCAGAGGGCAAAGGCCAGAGCTGTCAGAAGGCCGTAGATCAGCCCAAGCGCGAGTTCGCCGGGATAGATCGACACCGCCAATTTGACAGGCAGCACGTTCGCAAGAGCAGCCCCTGCTGCAAACGGGATGATGGCACCGACCACAAGGCCAATCCCAATTCCGATCAGGGCCAGGATCAGCATTTGGACCAGATAGACCTGGAAGACAAACCCGCCGGTGGCGCCAAGGCATTTGAAGCTGGCTATGACCTCCCGTTTGGTTTCCAGAAACGCCCGGACGGCATTTGCAACACCAACACCGCCGACGACAAGGGCGGTCAAGCCGACCAAGGTCAGAAATTGAGCGAACCGGTCGATGCTACGCTGAAGCCCGGGCGAGGCATTGGCCCGCGAGCGAACCCGCCAGCCGGCATCGGATTGAGTTTGTTCGGCGTCTTCGACAATCTGCCGAAGGGCATTGATGCTCGGGGCCGGATCCATGCGCACGCGGTAATGCCAGCGCACAAGGCTGCCGGGCTGGACCAGATCCGTCGCTTCAATTGCTGCGGTAGAGATCATCAGGCGTGGACCGAAGTCCATGCCGCCGGCAAGTTTGTCCGGTTCACTGTCGATGACATCGGTGATTGTGACCGTGGAACGGCCGAGTTCGAGTGTATCGCCAACCTCTAGGTCGAGCCGGGCCAGAAGCGCCAATTCCGCAACGGCGCCCCAAGTCCCACCCTTTTGCGACAAGGCATCTTGTAAGGATTGTCCGGATTGCAATTCGAGGGCGCCATAGAGCGGATAAACGTCATCAACTGCCTTTAACTCGACCAGAGTTTGATCGGCGTTATCCGGGCGCCGGGCCATGGCCCGTAAAGTTGCCACTTCCGAGATGGAGCCAAGGCTGTTGATGTAGGCGCGTTCGTCGTCATTTACTTGACGGTGCACCAGCCGGAAAGAGAGATCGCCACCGAGAATAGCCTGGCCTTCCTGGGAAATCCCTTCTGTCAAGGCCCGGGAGACGGAGGTAACGCCGGAAATTGCCGCAACACCAAGCGCTATACAGGCGATGAAGATGTAAAAGCCTTTTAGTCCGCCGCGCAATTCACGCAGGGCGAAACGAAGGGCCAGTGAAAAGGTCTGATTGCCGCGGCTGGCCGGTCCGGAAACAAACCCGCTCATGCGGACACCTGTTCTTGTGTGTGCGGAAGATCGGCTGAGTGTTCTTCGATTTCGCCGGACCGGACGCGGATCACCCGGTCGCACTTTTCAGCCAGCGCTTGATCGTGGGTCACCAGAACAAGGGTGGTATTGCGCTTGCGCTGGGCTTCAAACATCAATTCCACGATTTGGGTGCCCGTGGATTCATCCAGGTTGCCGGTCGGTTCGTCCGCGATCAAAATCTGCGGTTCGACGACAAGTGCCCTGGCAACAGCAACCCTCTGCTGTTCGCCACCGGACATTTGTGCCGGATAGTGATGCAGCCGATGGCCAAGTCCGACAGCGTCGAGTTCGGCCTTTGCCTTGGCGAATGCTTCTGAGTCTCCCGCCAGCTCTAATGGAACGGCAACATTTTCAAGTGCCGTCATGTTGGGAACCAAATGGAAAGACTGGAAAATAATGCCGACATTGCGGCCGCGGAACCTTGCCAGCTGGTCTTCCGACAATCCGCCCAGTTCCGAATTGGCGACTTGAACAGAGCCTTCGTCCGCACGCTCCAGCCCCGCCATTACCATCAACAGAGTTGATTTACCGGACCCGGATGGCCCCACCAGACCCACGGAGGTGCTTTGATCGATCTCCAGATCAATTCCTTTGAGAATATGGACCCGGCCAGCTCCTTCGCCGAGGGTCAGGTGGACATTTTTCAAAGCAATTGCTGGTGCAGTTGTCATGTTTGGGCCTTTATAACGGTCATATGCTGGCCGTTTTGGCCGTCACATGCCCTCGACAAGTGGTCACTTTGCGACCATATGGGCCTGATGTCGCACGTCTTCCAGTCAGGAAAGTGTAATAGAGTGTATCGATTCTTTCTGTATTTGATGATGCCCCTGGTTTTCGTTGCCGCAGGCCCGGCGAAAGCTGCTGATCTCAAGCTGGTGGTTCTGGGCGATAGCCTGTCGGCCGGATATCAACTCTCGGCAGGCGATGGCTTTCCGGAACAATTACAGCGTGCCCTTGATCAGCGCGGCCATTCCGTCGAAGTCGTCAATGCCGGCGTTTCTGGAGACACATCTTCCGGGGGACTTTCGCGCCTCGACTGGTCGGTCGGTAATGATACCGACGCGGTGATCGTTGAATTGGGCGCCAATGACGCGCTTCGGGGTATCCAGCCCGAGGTTACCCGAAAAAACATTCAAGACATCGTCACGCGTCTCAAAGACAAAAAGATTGCTGTGCTTCTGGCCGGAATGCTGGCGCCACGAAATCTTGGTGATGCTTATGCGCAAGCCTTTGATTCCATCTATCCAGATGTGTCAAAAGAGCAGGGAGCTCTGCTTTATCCCTTTTTTCTAGATGGGGTCGCGCTCAATCCAGACCTCAATTTAGCGGACGGTATGCACCCGAATGCAAAGGGTGTTGCGGTCATCGTTGAAAACATCTTGCCTATGGTCGAAGAGCTGCTCTTGGAGGCAGGAAAGTCCTAAAGCGCCTGCCGCTTTTCGCCCAACAGACGAAATACAAAAGGAAAACCTGCATGGAAATGCGCACGCTCGGCCGCACGGATATCAAAGTCAGTGCTTTGTGCCTTGGTACAATGACGTTCGGTGAACAAAACACCGAGGCCGAAGGGCACGCCCAAATGGATTATGCGCTGGAAAAGGGCGTCAACTTCTTTGATACGGCAGAGCTCTATGCGATCCCGCCGAAAAAGGAAACGCGCGGGCGAACTGAACGCATCATCGGAACCTGGTTCAAAAAGACCGGCAACCGCGACAAGGTTGTCCTGGCGACCAAAGTGGTTGGCCGGACTGGTATGGATTGGTTCCGGGGGCACGGCAAGGGCGCCAGTCTCATCCGCGAAGAAATCGAATTTGCCGTCGACCGCAGCCTCAAAAGCCTTCAGACCGACTACATCGATCTCTATCAGATCCACTGGCCGGACCGGAACATGAGCAATTTCGGCGCAAATCCGACCCGCTGGGCCGCTCCGGATCGGGTGGAAGGTGAAAACAGTATTGAAAGCACGCTGGAAGTCATGGCGGATCTGGTGAAGAGCGGCAAGGTGCGCCAGATCGGTATTTCCAATGAGAGTTCCTGGGGCACGATGCGTTATGTCGCGGCATCCGAACATCTCGGCCTGCCACGGGTCGCTTCCATCCAGAACACCTACAACCTGGTGAACCGGACGTTTGAGACCGGACTGGCGGAGATTGCAGACCGCGAGGACGTCGGCCTTCTGGGCTATTCTGCGTTGGCGCAAGGGTATCTGAGCGGAAAATACAGAGGGGGTGCGTTGCCGGCTGGCTCTCGCAAATGCCTGTTCGACCGCTTGCAGCGTTATGAGCATCCAAGGGCGCTGGCAGCTTATGATGCTTATTTCGACTTGGCCAAGGAGGCGGGTCTTGATCCGGCTCAGATGGCGATTGCATTTGCCAAGTCGCGGGACTTCATGACCTCGGTCATTCTGGGCGCAACCCGGATGGAGCAGCTGGAAACGGACATTGGTGCGGCCGATGTGACACTTAGCAGCGATGTTTTGGAAAAGATCGACGCCATTCACCAGGAATTTGGCAATCCGGCGCCATAGACGCGGCGGTTCTGATCCAGAGAATCAAAACGAAACCAGTTCAGGCCGGACAGACATCTCTGTCCGGCCTTTTTTGTCTCTCCACATAAATACCGGTTAAAATCCAATATCTTGGTTTTTTGTCTTGCGAATTTCATGAAGTTGATTCCTCATGGGAGACATCAGCGTTTGGCGGAGGGACCACCTATGCCGCGGCTTTTTACAGGCCTTGAGATTCCGTCTGAGACGGCCCTCATGTTGTCCATGCTCCGGGGAGGCCTTCGGGGCGCCCGCTGGATCGATCCGGAAAATTATCACATCACCTTGCGCTTTATTGGCGACATTGATGACCGCACGGCCGATGAGGTGGTGGACGCCCTTGACCGGATCCATCGGGAGCCCGTGGAAATCCGGCTTGATAGCCTTGGATCTTTCGGCAATGGCAAACCGCACGCGGTCTGGGCCGGGGTTCAATTGACCTCGGCACTGGCAGAACTGCAGGCGGAGCAGGAGAGGATCCTGCAACGGCTGAATTTGCCAGCTGAACGGCGCAAGTATGTGCCGCACGTCACCCTTGCCCGGTGCAAATCATCGACCAACGAGGATGTCGCAAAGTGGCTGTGTGAGCGTGGCAGTTTTCAGGCACCGCCATTTGTTGCCGGCCGGTTTGTCCTTTTTTCTGCCAAATCCAGCGTTGGTGGCGGGCCATATCTTGTCGAAGAAGCCTATCCACTGGCGGCGTGAGTTGGGAAGGCCCGGATTGAATTTCGTTCGCAGTGTCGCGAGTGAAGTCTATTTGGTGTTGATGTTGTGGATTGCAATCTGAAGTATTTATATTGGTACTTTGGCGAATTCCTTTCAGTCAATTTGAAAATTTAGTATCTGTGTTTATGCAGATGCGTCTATCTGTAACTTCGGATCAAATGTATGACGTCAATAACAATTCTGAGGGGGTTATAACATTATTTAGCCAGCTAAGGTTGTTGTTATTTTCTTTTTCAATTCTTGTTTCAGTCTTTGGAATATTGAAAATTGTTTCTTTTTTATTTTGGTGTCGTAAAGGAATATTAATTCAAATCAGGTGACCTGTGCCAACTGTGCGTGGATTGAATCCTTCAGTCTGCAATTTAAAAAATGGTGCACCTATGAAGTTCATCGCTAATCTGTCAATCGCGGCACGCGTAGGCAGCCTGTCGGTCATCACAATCATTGCTATTGTCGCGTTGTTCTTTATCGCCCGGCACAGCCATGTTTTGGTTGGGGCGGAAAACGACAAGCTCGCCGAATACTCCCAAATGGATTTCTACGTATCGCAAGTTCTGGCGAGAGCTCAGGATATGCGGCGTGCCGAGAAGGATTTTCTACTCAAAAAAGATCCGGCGCTTCAGGAAACTTACAACAAGAGTTTTGATGAAGCTGTTGAGTTCCTGAAGTCTATTGCGGAAAAACCGGAAGCTTCTGGTCAGATGGCGGCGATTGAGAACCTCGAAAAAACTCTCACAATGCACAAGGAAGAGTTCGACGTCCTTGTTGTTGATTTGACCGAAATGGGTCTGAACGAGAAGGTGGGCCTTAAAGGGGAGTTGCGCTCCGCCGTTCACAATGTCGAAGAAAAACTCAAAGCGGCCAATCTTGACGCTCTGACGGTCAAGATGCTGATGATGCGCCGCCATGAAAAAGACTTCATGCTGCGCGGTGCCACCAAATACATCGATCGGATCGATAAGCGTCGTGCTGAATTTGCAAAAATGCTTCCCGAAAGCGGATTGTCTGATGCCGAGCAGAAGGAAATCAGCAGCCTTCTGGATACGTACCAAGCAGCCTTCAAAAAATTTGCTGAAAAATCAGTCCGCATCCAAGAGGAAATTGCTCACGCGGATGAGACGTTTGAAAAGCTTACTCCAGATTGGGCAGCTCTGTCTGAGACGGCCTATCTTGGAAAAAAAGCGGCGAGCGAAGGTGTTGTCACGGCGCGTGATCTTTCCCGAAACGTTTTCCTTGTCGTTGGTGCAGTCGGACTGCTGCTTGCGATTGCTCTTGGCTGGGTAATCGGCCGCAGCATCACAGGTCCGATCAACTCGCTTACGACCGTCATGAGCGAACTGGCGGAAGGCAATAACAAAGTCGAAGTTGGGTTTGCAGACCGCCAAAACGAAATCGGCAGCATTGCCCGCGCCGTTGAGGTGTTCCGCGCCAATGCGATCCGGACAGAACAGCTTGAGGCAGAACAGAAGGACCAGGAAGCCCGCGCTGAGGAAGAAAAACGGGCGATGATGCAAAATCTGGCCAGCCAGTTCGAAGCCTCTGTCGGCGCGATCGTCGAGCGGGTTTCCAATACAGCATCCAATCTGGATCAAAGCGCGCAGACAATGGCACGCGTATCGGAAAACACCAGCGAACGGGCTGAAAACGCCGCTCTTGCCTCTGCCCAAACAACCGAAAACGTTTCGGTCGTGGCCTCCGCTGCAGAAGAAATGACGGCTTCGATCAGCGAGATCAATGAACAGATTATCCGTGCGTCTCACGCATCAAAGAGCGCTGCACAAGATGTCTCCAGCACGGCGAGCCAAATGGAAGCTTTGGCAAATATGGCTGACCGGATTGGTGAAGTCGTTTCCATGATCTCTGACATTGCCGAGCAGACCAATTTACTGGCGCTGAACGCAACCATTGAATCCGCCCGCGCCGGCGAAGCCGGTAAGGGCTTCGCGGTTGTGGCCAGCGAGGTAAAGGCTCTGGCGAATGAAACTGCCAAGGCAACGGAAAACATCTCCGAGCTGGTGACGGAAATCCAGGCAGAAACCAAAACAGCTGTTGGATCGATTGCGAAGATCGGCGATGTGATGCGCGATCTTGATCAATCCTCGACCGCCATTGCCTCTGCCATGGAAGAGCAGGGCGCGACCACTCAGAGCGTTGCGGAGAATGTCGCACAGGCCGCCAATGGCACGCGGGATGTATCCGACAGCATTCAGGTTGTGAAAGATGCGTCGGTCGACTCAAGTGAAGCGACCCACGAAGTGCAATCGAGCATCGATGAACTGACCGAGCAGTCCAACCTGCTGCGTGATGAGGTCAACCGGTTCCTCGGACAGATCCGGGCAGCTTGATGTCTCAGACACGCCCGGCTCTTTTTTGCCGGGCGTGTCTTGTTTCCTCGAACGGCATTCATCAACAGCGATCTTGGACAACGCCGGCATGGCGGACCAGCTCTATACTGGGTCTGTAGATCTGGTGCCTGACAGTTATGGATGGCGTTTCATATATTGAGTGATGACCCGGTTTTAATTGCATCCATCGAGACGAAAGTTCTGAACTTTTTGATATTGCCGTTTTCAAAGAACATCCGGCGTGTGAAATCCTCGTAAGCTGGCATGCTTTCGACAATGACAACCAGAACAAAATCGACCTCACCGGTCACGTAAAAACACTGCTGTACTTCAGGTGCTTCCCGAAAGGCATGTTTTGCCGCATCAATTTCCTTTGGAATTTCGCTTGCAAGCTCAACTTCCACGAAAATTGTCAAAGGAAGGCCGACAGCTGCCGGTTTAACAACGGCAACGTTGGCTGCGATGACACCATCCGCCTCCATGCGGCGGATGCGCCGCTGCACGGATGGTGCCGAAAGATTTACCTGCTCACCAATTTTATGCTGGGGTGTTTTGTTGTCTTTCTGCAAAACACCCAATATGGCCCGGTCATGGCTGTCCAGATTGGTCATGTGAAATAATCTTGCATCTTAGCACCGTAAATCCAGCGCAAATTTCATCAGGTGCAAGCTATTCTCTCATTCAGGTTCTGTAAATCGGGATGAAGAAGAGAGATCAAACGATGGCCCAGTTTGAAAACCGCTTGCGCGCTCTTCGGCACGAGCTTCACCAAAACCCTGAACTGGGGTTTCAGGAAGACTGGACCAAAGCTCGTATTGCGCAACATTTGCGCGGTCTCGGTATTGAAACGCACGAAGGCGTCGGTGTTGTTGGGGTTCTGCGCGCAGGTAAGGGAAATAAGGCGATCGGCCTTCGGGCAGATTTTGATGCTCTGCCTATCACAGAGGCAAACACTTTTGCGCACCGGTCGCTGAATGACGGTGTGATGCACGCTTGCGGCCACGACGGTCATACAGCCATGCTCCTGGGAGCCGCGGAACTGCTTGCAAAAGCCCAAGATTTTGACGGTACGGTCGTACTCCTTTTTCAGCCGAATGAAGAACATGGCCTCGGGGCCAAGGCGATGATTGACGAAGGCGTCCTGACCCGGTTTCCGATAGAGGAAGTTTATGGGGCTCACAATCTGCCAGGAGAACCGGTGGGCCGTATTTCAACCCGGCCCGGTTTTATCTGTGCCAGCGAGAGCCTTTTTGAGATCGAAATCAGGGGAACAGGCGGACACGCTTCCATGCCTCAGGCCGGCCGGGAGACCTTGACGCCGGGTGCGGAGTTGGTTCTTGCACTGCAAACCATTGTTTCGCGCAAACTGCCGCCATCATCGGGCGCTGTCGTGTCGGTGACAGAGTTTATCAGCGATGGGCAGCGCAATGTCCTGCCTGGACATACACGGATCAAAGGTGAGGTACGGGCACGGTCATCGGATGACCGCAGCCAGGCAGAATATCACCTGCGCCAGATAGCCGCCGGCATTGGGACAAGCCACGAAGTCGACATCTCTGTTGAATTTCGAACGGAGTTCATTGAAGCAGTCAATGACGATGATGTGGCCACCAGGGTTGCTGAAGTGGCCCGGTCATTGGGATTGGAAACGGACGGCAACCGGCCGCCAATGAGCTTTTCTGAGGACTTTGCTTATTTCGCTGATGCCGTGCCGGGATGTTTTCTTTTGATGGGCAACGGCACAGAAGGGGCGCATGGACGGCCGCTTCACTCAGCGGATTATGACTTTAATGATGACCTGCTCCCCATCGGAGCAAGTTTTTGGGCAGAACTGGTGCGCCGGCGCCTGCCACTCAACGGTTGACCGGAGATTATGGATGACCAACGTGATCTTACACCGTTCCGGAAAACCGTCCTTCGGTCCAGCTGCTGAAACCGTGCTCACCAGAGATGCCTATTCAGTCGCTTCTGAAGAAATTATTCGGTGGCAGGGATATCAGCCGACACCCCTCCATTCCTTGCCAGCATTGGCAAACGATCTTGGCCTGGAAGCCGTCTACTACAAGGACGAAGGACCCAGGTTCGGTTTGGGCAGTTTCAAGGCTCTTGGCGGTGCCTATGCTGCACTTCGGGTTTTGCAGCGGGAAGTGGCGCGCCGGACAGGAAAGGATGTTTCCCTGGTGGACATCCGGGAAGGACGCTGGTCAGAAGAAGTCGCTCACATCACATTGGCTTCCGCGACGGATGGGAACCATGGCCGATCACTCGCTTGGGGGTGCCAGAGGTTTGGCGCGCCTTGCCGTATCTATATCCACGCCGAGGTCAGCGAAGGCCGGGCTCAATCCATGCGTGAGTTGGGCGCCGAAGTGATCCGGATTGAAGGCGATTATGATGAGTCCGTGGAATTGTGCCGCAAAGAAGCTGACGAAAACGGCTGGTTCGTTGTCTCAGATACATCTTGGCCTGGCTATACGGATCCGCCAAACGATGTAATGTCCGGCTATGGTGTGATGGTCAATGAGATCGTCGAGGCGCTGAAAGACCCCCCAACCCATGTATTTTTGCAGGGCGGCGTTGGCGGTCTTGCGGGCTCGGTCGCCGCAAGATTGCGCCAGCACTATGGGTCAGAAACACCTCGTGTTTGTGTTGTCGAGCCTAATCTGGCGGCCTGCTTGTATGAAAGTGCCGGTCAAGGAAAGCCGACCTCGGTAGACCTTCATGAGGAGACTGTTATGGCCGGCCTGTCATGCGGTGTTCCATCGCCCATGGCGTGGGAAATTCTTTGGAGCGAAGCCTCCGATTTTGTGGTGATCGATGATGCCCTTGTGGCTCCGGCAATGCGCCGGTTGGCACGTCCGGCATCGGGAGACCCGGTCATTGAGGCAGGTGAGAGCGGTGTTGCCGGCCTGGCTGCGATACTGGCTGCGCGCGACGAAGTTGATGTCTGGCAGCGCCTTGGGTTGAATGCCCGGTCACGAGTGCTTCTCATTGGTTCAGAAGGTGTGACGGACGAGGAGATCTACACGAAGATCATGGCAGGCGCGTGATTGGTTGCAGCTAATGGCGCAAGAGGCTCTGGATGACGCCTTGTGAGCTACCCAAAACGCAGCGCTCCATCTCGGGGGGCATGACCTTAAGTTTTAAGAACCTCACGATAGACATCCAATGTCTTGGCGCACATGGTTTCGACCGTGAAGTTCTCACTGGCGTGGACAAGTCCCCGGCCGGTCAGCGCCAATCGGTCTTCCGGCGTTTGATCAAGGGTGGTTTGGATGGCAGCAGCCAGCGCGTCGCTATCCCCCGGCGGAACCCGCCAGCCGGTCCGTTCTTTTTCTGTGACATCTGGTGGTGCCAGAACCGTTTCCGGGACAGCGCCGAGGTCTGAGACGATCACCGGAACGCGTGCGGCTTGCGCTTCCACGGCCGCGCGGCCAAAAGCCTCCGGTTCTATCGAGGCAACCACAGATACATCAGCCAGCGCCATGGCAGCTGGCACATCGGCGCAATGCCCGACCAGCCGGACTTGATCCTGCAGGTTCCAATCGGCAATCAGCTTTTTGAGCTCTGCCACATAACTCTCCCGGCCCTGAGCATCGCCCGCCAAAATCGCAATTGGCGCGGAGTTGCCGCTCGCCTTAAGCGCGCCCATCGCTTCGATCAGCACCTTTTGGCCTTTCCAATAAGTCAATCGAGCCATGTTCAGGACAATTGGCCGTCCGGTCGGCACGCCCCAACTGTCTTTCAAGGCTTGGCGGCGCAGGGCGCTGACGTTTTCTGGCGCAAGGCCTTTCAAGTCAGAGCCCCTGTGGATCACCGTGATCCGGTCGCGGGCGAATGGGTGGCGTTCCGTGATCAGATTGGCGATGTAGTTGGAATTGGCAATCACCGCATCGCCACGGGCCATGATCGAATTGTAGAGACCCTTGACGATGTTCGTTTGATTGTAACTGCCGTGATACGTGGTCACAAAGGGGATGTGGGTGCGCCGCGCGGCAAACAGTGAAGACCAGGCTGGGGCCCGGCTGCGGGCATGAATGATGTCGACATTCTGCTCTTTGATCAGACCAGCGAGCAGCCCGGCGTTTTTCCAGAGGGTCACCGGGTTTTTCGATTTCACCGGAAGCGTGAAATGAACGGCGCCAACATCTTCCAGATCCCGCACCATTTGTCCGCCTTGACTGGCAACGAGAGCTTTGCCTCCAGCGTCCACAAGCGCGCGGGCAATGTCGACGGTTGTGCGTTCTGCGCCGCCCGAGTTGAGGTCAGGGATCACTTGCAGGACGGTTGGGGCGGCAGACGAGGACACCAGAGGGACTCCGGACAGGCTTTCAAATGACGGGAAGCTGTGTCAAAGGACAGCAGCAAGAGAAATCAGAACAAGAGCCATAATATGGGGACGCAGGAACCGCAATTCATTGAAGCGGGAAAAAAGGGCTGCACGCGGAAAATCGCCGTTTTGAAAGATGCTGGCCATCAGCCGGGCCTGATGTGGCTCTCTGGTTTCAAATCGGACATGACTGGGACCAAGGCCGAGGAGCTTTCGAAGTTTGCCAGAACCCGCGGGCAGGAAGCGGTGCGGTTCGATTACTCCGGGCATGGGCGATCAGACGGCCGTTTTGAAGACGTCTGTGTCTCTGACTGGTTGGAAGAAGCCGAAGCGGTCTTCGACACCTGCCTGGATGGAGACACAATACTGGTCGGCTCATCGATGGGCGGTTGGATCGCTCTATTGTTGGCGCTCGCCCGCAAAGACACAAACCGGATCAAGGGCCTGGTGCTGATCGCGCCAGCTGTCGATTTCACCGAAGAGCTGATGTGGAAACAAAGGTTCTCCGATGAGGTCCGGGATACGATCTTGAAAGAGGGGCGCTGGGAGCAACCGTCAGAGTACAGCGACGATCCCTATGTCATCACTGCCAAACTGATCGAAGATGGCCGAGAGCATTTGCTCTTTGGCCAATCTCTTCATATCGGTGCGCCCATCACGATCCTGCAAGGGGTGCTGGACCCGGATGTCCCGCTGTCCCATGCCGAACGGCTGGTCGAAGCTCTGCCGCAGGACGATGTCACATTTTCTGTTGTGCCAGATGGCGATCATCGCCTCTCCCGGCCACAGGATATCGATCTGCTGCTTCGATCCGTTGCCAATATGTTGGATCAATAGGGCTCTTAGACTGGCAGTGTTTCCTTGCCTTGTTTTTGAATCCGGTACCAAGCCCAAAAGAGGCGTGCGGCAACGGCCCGGTTTGGCGCCCAGTTTGAGGCGATCTTGTCGAGTGTTTTTGGATCCGGTTTTTCGCCCAACTCCAACGCACCGCTAACTGCGATTTGAAGGGCCAGGTCACCGCTCGGGAAAATGTCGGGGTGACCGGCGCAAAACAGCAAAAAGATATCGGCTGTCCAGCGCCCGATCCCTTTGATTTCGCAAAGTCTGCTGTGGGCCTCCTCGGGAGGTGCTGTGGCAAGGTTTTTTAAATCCAATCCGCTGGCACACGCGCTGCTGACAGCCCTCAAAGTCCGGATTTTGGGCCGTGACAGGCCTACGCCGGCAAGGTCTTCGTCCGAAAACTCAGACAGCTGATCAGCAGTCAGCGGGCTTACCAGGCTTTGGAGCCGGGCAAAGATTGCGCTGGCGCTGGCAACAGAGACCTGTTGCCCGGTGATGATCTGCGCCAGACCTTCAAAATCGGCGGCGCGGCGCCGGAGCGGCAACGGCCCCGCCAATTCCGCGATCGGTTGCAAGCGCGGATCGGTATCCAGAAGCTGTGCAAGTCCGCGGTTCAGGTCATCTTCTGTGTGAATTGGCATCATGTCGGAAAATCGTGACCGTCCAGTCTTGCGCGCAGATGCGGGAGTGATAGGAACGATTAGCCGTAAAAGACTAGCAGCCCCTAATCAACCGTCCTCAATCCTTCATGACCGAGCCCGTTTTCCGTTTCGCCCCCTCACCGAATGGGCATTTGCATCTCGGCCATGCTCTGTCGGCGCTGCTCAATGCCCGGGCTGCAGTGGCACTTCAAGGACGGTTTTTGGTGCGGGTAGAGGATATCGACCAGACCCGCTGCACGCCCGACCTTGAGCGCGACATGTTTGAGGATCTGGAATGGCTGGGTGTCCCGCTCGATGAGCCGGTTTTGCGGCAGTCCGGGTCCTTCCCATTGTACCGGAACGCTCTGGAGCGGCTTCAGGATCTAGGAGTTGTTTATCCCGCATATTTAACCCGCGCTGAGATCAAACGATTTGTCGCTGACTATGAGAAGGACGGCGCTGTCTGGCCGCGGGATCCGGATGGGGCTCCGCTGTATCCAGGAGAGGATGCGGTTCTAAGCCCCAAAGAGCAGCAGGATCGGGCGCAAAGCGATGGCGCCTTTGCCTTGCGGCTGAATATGAAAGCGGCCCTTGCGCGGATTGAAGTCCCTCTCACGTGGCAGGAGTACGGCGCAGAAGGGTCAGCGCTTTTTCGTTCGCCGAAGACGGTTCCAGTCGATGCACTTGCCTGGGGAGATGTTGTTCTCGCCCGCAAAGATACACCGACCAGTTATCACTTATCCGTTGTTGTCGACGATGCGCGGCAGGGAATTACTGATGTGCTTCGAGGCCAGGATCTATACGCGGCAACCAGCGTGCACCGGGTCCTGCAAAGCCTTTTGGGGCTGCCGGAGCCGCGTTACCGCCATCACAGGCTGATCCTTGGTGAGGATGGCCGAAAGCTCTCCAAATCCAATCAAGACACCAGCCTGCGCTCCTTGCGGGAAGCAGGTATCTCCCATGCAGAATTACGCCGCCGGATCGGGCTTTAGGGCTGCCGGACCTAATTCGATTCATGTGATGCTCTAAAGCATATACTCCAGGAACCAGATCCACAGACTGGTTGTCAGCACCGCCAGACCAGTTGTGACCGTAATTGCGTTGGCGGACATGGCATGACCTGTGCCGTATTTATTGGCAAAGACGTACGCGTTGATTCCGGTCGGGCAGGCTGCCGTCAATGTTGCGACCGCGACCCAGAGCGGCGGTAAGGCAAACACATATTGAGCCAATGTGAAAACAATGGCCGGCATGATGAAGATCTTGATCGCTGACAGCATCAATCCTGGCAGAATATTGCCGCGCATACCGTATTGAACCAGGCTCATGCCCAACGAGATCAGTGCTAGAGGCAGTGCCGTTGCGCCGATCCGGTTCAAAAGGTCGCTTGCAAGCCCCGGCAGCTCCAGGCCTGTCATCCGCCATAAGAACGCTGCGATAATTGTGATGACCAGCGGATTACGGATCAGACTTGCCGCCGCGCGCTTGATCAAGGTGCTGACGGGTGGGCTGTCACCGCCGCTGTCATGAGCTGCTGCCCGTTCCATGACGATCGCCATGGCGACCGTCATGACAGCCAGGTGAATGGAGACAATCAGAAGGAGCGGTACGAGGCCCTCATCGCCATAAACAGCGGCAATCAAGGGCATGCCAACCAGAATTGTGTTTGCAAAGGCTGACGAAATCGCGCCAATCGCTCCAGCCCGTGCGTCGCGGCCGAATCCCCTGCGGATCACCAGCGTTCCCAGGATCCAGACACCGGCCACACCCAAAAAATAACTCGCCCACAGGTCCAGTGGCAAACCGTCCGATAGATCCGCGGTTGTTAAGGTGCGGAATATCAATAATGGAATTGCAACAACATAAATAAATTCCCCCAGAGCAGTGCCAACGGTTTGGTTTAGAATCTTGGCTTTGGCCAAAACATATCCAAAACCAATCAGTAAGAAGACAGGGGCAACGATGGTCAGAGTCTGGAAAAACATGTCATTGTGAAGGCTGGAGGGCGTCAGGATGGACACCAGGTGGCGGGCAAGGTAAGCACACTTGTCATACTGGTGTGCTGAGGCTGGTCACGCAAGCCTCGAAAGCTGCCGTCTCAACATAAGGTCACGCAGAATGGCAGAGCACGATGAGGACAATGTCAATCTTGCCCTCTTGGCGCATGACTTGCGAACCCCACTCGGTGCGATGCGCTTGGCTGCAGAACTCATTGGGAATGGTCCCTTAAATGAGACGCAAAAGGACCAGCTCAATACTTTGCTGAAGGCGGTCGACGCTCTTGACCAAATGACCGGTGAGTTGATCGTTCAGGCAGAGCCTGATCAACACACCAAAGACAAAGCTGTCCCAATTTCATCTGTTGTCTGTGAATGCGCCGATCTTTTCCGAATGGCGGCGGCAAGCAAAGGTTTGAAACTAAAAATCAGGCTTCAGGAGCCAGCCGCGAACGCTTTGACTTTGCATAGCGGGCCACTGCGCCGCGCAATCTCTGCACTGTTGGACAATGCAATCAAGTATACGGACGCAGGCCGGGTGACTGTCGAACTGGTTTCGTGTCCGGAACCTGCAAACACAAAAAAGATCTCCGCAAAAAAGCAGAATGGGGGAGCGAGTTCCTTTTGGGTCAGTATTGCAATTGCCGATACCGGACCGGGAATTGATCCAAAGGAACGGGCGAACGTGTTTCAGCCCTTCGTTCGCGGAAAAGAAGTGTCCGGTCAAGCGTCTGGGTCGGGTCTAGGGCTTTGGGGAACAATGCAAACGGTCCGGGAAATGAACGGAGCACTTTCCTTGAGCACCCCGGCAAACGGCGGTTGCCGGTTCGATATTCAAATCCCTGTTGATTACCCGCCAGCTGCGATGGTTGACGGCGAAGACCTGGTTTCTTCTGCCGGGGACGAAGAAATTGTTTTGCCGGAACACGTCCTTATTGTGGACGATAATGACACGAATTGCCGTCTCTTGGCGGCGCTTTTGGAGTGTTATGGAGTGTCTTCTGACATTGCGAACTCAGGTGAGCAAGCAATCAGTTGCGTCGATGACACGGACTATGATGCGGTGCTGCTGGATCTTAACATGCCCGGCATGAGCGGTGTTGAAACGGCTCAAGCACTGCAGGCCATGCGGCCGGCGCAGGAATTACCTCTCATTGCGGTAACCGCAGCCATGGAAGCCTTTGGGGACAAGCGTTTGCGCGAGGCCGGTTTTCTAGAAGTTTTGGCCAAACCACTTTCTCCATCAGCCCTTCATGAAGCTTTGGTTCAGGCTCGGCGGAGCAAAAACGTCTTTTGGATCTGAGGCCTAACCTTTGGGGCACTAGTAGATCGAATTCGACATTTGAATCCCGTTTGCGGATGGGCTCTTTTTCAAATGTCAAATTCAAAAGATCCTCTAGAAACAAAGGCTTGGATAGTGGTTTTAAGACTCCGACATTTGCAAAATGAGTGTGCGTCACGGGGTGCAAATGTTGGAGCAAAACCACGAACGCATCAGTCTTCGGCAAAACTGGCCGCCAGCTCGAGTGCATCTTCCAAACGGTCATTGCCCCAAAAGAGTTCTCCATTTGGCAGAAAAAAACTTGGCGCGCCAAAAATACCTTTGTCTTCTGCTTCGCTGACGGCTGCCCGTAACTTGTCTTTGATCTCGGCCGAGTGCGCTGCTTCAAGGATCTGTTTTGCCGGTGCGCCGGCTTCCAGAAGGAGCCCGGCGAGAAATGCTACATCGGAAATGTCTTCGCCGGTTCCAAAACCGGCAATGAAAACGGCGCGGGTAAAATCCCCGATCCATGGCTGTGTCCGGCCTGCAAGGGCGATGCGGGCGGCTAGAAGTCCTGACTGCGGAAACGGTTCGGGCCTCACAAGGGGCAGGTGGTATCGCTCGCATTGGCGTTCCATATCCCGCCACATATAGCGGCCCTTGGCCGGGTTGAGGTTAAACGGCGAAGTGTCCCAACCCTGCTTCTTGAAGATCGGACCAAGCAGGAATGGTCGCCAGGACACGGTCACACCGCAGTCGCGTGCGAGTGTTTCGATCCGCATGGCCGAAAGATAGCTATAGGTGGATCCAAACTCGAACCAGAACTCCAGGACAGGCTGTTTGGCCGCTGGCAGTGGAATAACATTGGAGGGGGCGTCAGGTGTCTCTTGCATTGTGGCTGATCGGTTTCGATAGATGTGCCGGTTAAGAATCCGGCAGGAAGGGATTGGACGGGCAGCAGGGATGCGCTAAAGAGCGGCCATGAGCGATTTTTCTCCGCCAAACCATACTGTGAAGTCTGCCACACGCAAAGCGGCTGTCTGGTGCATTGCGCATCCGTTTGTTGCTGTTCTGGCGTACATCCTGATTGTCTCCCTGTTCTTTTTGACCTTTCCTAAAACCGATCTTTGGATCAGCGGTTTGTTTTTTAGCCAAACAGACGGGTTTTGGGCGCAGCACGATCCTTTCTTGCAAAAAGTCAGGCATCTGGGACCGTTTTTGGTTCGGGTAATCGCTATTTGCGCGGTTGCCGTTCTGGTCATCAAGTTGCTGCTTCCAGGTAGGGCACCGATTTTGCCGTTGCGCCAGCCGTTGTTCTTGATTTCAACGCTAATCCTCGGGCCGGGAATTCTGGTCAATTCTATCCTGAAGAACAATTGGGGGCGGCCACGGCCACGCTCGATTGAGGAGTTCGGCGGCGAATTGCCCTTTCAACCAGTCTGGAAAATTACTGACTACTGCGAGCGGAATTGCTCATTTGTATCCGGCGAAGGGTCTGCGGGCATCTGGCTCGTATCGATAGCGTTTCTTGTGCCCGCAAGCTGGCGAAAGGCCGTTTTGGCGTTTGTACTACCGCTGTGCTTGGTCCTATCCATCAATCGTGTGGCCTTTGGCGGGCACTTCTTTTCAGACACAATGCTGTCCTGGGGGCTGACGTTTTTGGTTGTGCTCAGCGTTTATTGGCTGCTTTACCTGAAAAAAACACCTCTGGTGTCTGACCGGGGGCTCGATGAGTGGTTTACGTTGACCGGCCGGCGGTTACACCGGATTTTCAGACGGCTTTTTGTACGCGCGCGTTTAAAAGTGCGATCTGCTATCCAGACTGCATCTGAGAAATAGGCGAAGCCTGCACCGCTTATTTATTCCGGGGCCGAGTGCGTTTGAGAATGCGCGCAAAGCGCAAAGGTGACCGGTCTTCGATCCACGTGAAGACCCCGTTTAAATGCGGCGTTGATTTTCTCCGCTTCCGCAACAGGCGGGCGGCAGTCCGGCTGCTGCCGATGATGACGACACCTCCAAGCGCCAAAAGCGGCACGCCGGTTGGAATCGGCAACCAGACGGTCGCCAACCCAAGCAAGATTAGAAGTGCGGCCAGAGACCACCACAAGAGTTTCATGAATGCGCCAAGTCCTGAAGCTATAGGCTCCTGATTAGCGCAGATAATGAGACGGATTTATGAAGCCGTCAGTGGCATGTTTCACATGTGTTTTGTAATCGTTGTGAGCAAGGCGTGGCTGCCCTGATCAATCAGCTGGTAAACCTGCTCAAACCCGTCCTCGCCGCCATAATAAGGATCGGGTACATTCTTCGCTGGATCATTCAAGAACAATCGAAGGCCCGGGTGGTCAAGTTGAGATCGGGAATAGAGGGTTTCCAGATTCTCTGTGTCCATCGCGAGGATCAGGTCAAACCTATTAAAGTCCTCTGCAATCACTTGGCGTGCTCTTTGGCGGGAGATGTCGATCCCGTATTTGGCGGCAACTTCAATTGATCTTGGGTCTGGCGGGTTGCCAGCGTGCCAAGCGCCGGTACCGGCAGAATCAATATGAATATGGTCTGTAAGGCCAGCTTTATGAACAGCATCCCGAAACACCCCTTCGGCGAGCGGGGAGCGGCAGATGTTACCAAGGCATACGAATAGCACTGAAGTCATGGGCTAGGGTTCGGACTCATAAATGAGATGGTATTGGCGATGTCATTGGCGATAGTTCGCGAGGAAGTGGCCGCTGGCCGAGTCTATGCCCTAGACAAAGCTGCCCCACGCCGCACTGTCAAGACGTTGTGAGCTTTGCGGAACTGGGTGCCGCGAGTGTTTCGGGATATAGTCTGTTTCGCATTCAGATTTTGCGAGTACCGTGAGATCGGTATCAAAGATGCCGGCAAACAGCGAGTAGGACTTTTGCGGGAGAGTGAGATGGCGGAGCGGTTGAAGCCGGAAGATCGTGCTGCAGGATTGCAGGAACTTCCAAATTGGCACTTAGTGCCGGGGCGGGAGGCGATCTCCCGATCTTTCAAGTTTAAGGACTTTCAGGAAGCCTTCGCTTTCATGACTCATGTGGCCTTTGCGGCGGAGAAAATGAACCATCATCCTGAGTGGTCAAACGTCTATCGGACAGTTGACATCGTGCTGGCGACCCATGACGTAGGCGGCCTCAGTCAGCTGGATATGGAATTGGCCCGAAAAATCGATGTCATCTCTGGCGGGTTCAATTGAAGTAATCCAGCGTCATAGTTTGCGAATGCTTTTTCGAGCGACCTCAATAGGCCTGTTTGATCTGATTGGTTCGTAAGCCGGTTGATACGAAAAGCTACCTCAGGAACATTGGGATGTTGTTCAATCGGTGCCAGTCGAATCTATTTCTCCGAAACTTTTTGCAAGTGGAACCGGTGACCGGTTTCTGTGCGGGCCGCTTCGATCAAAGTGTGCCCATGTTCCTGGCAGAAATGGGGGATGTCGATTTCGGCCATCGGATCTGTGGTCAAAATCGTCAGTTCTTCACCGGGGCTGAGTTTTGAGAGCGCTTTTTTGGTCTTGAGGACCGGAAGCGGGCATTTGAGGCCCATCAGATCGAGCAGATTACGTGTCACCTTAGTGTCCATTTTTCAAACAGGCATTTCTCTCAAACATAAACAGTCAACGACGACTGGAAAAATTGCAGGGATTCCTGAATTTCTAGTGTGCATGTTCCGTTTTCTAGACGCTCAGCGTTCGGGCGTTTCTCCACTTAAGCCTTCTTAAAGGCTTGGGCAATTTACTTATGGGCAAAATTACCAAAGGGAAGGCTCTCATGAGGAACCTTTGCATTGCTCTTTGTCTTTTGTGTGCTTTAGCGGTTCTGCCGGGCAAGGCTCATTCTGACCCCGTTGGTCTTACGCTCGTTACGCAGAGTTTCGCGCCACTGCAGTTTGCCAAGGATAATGAGCCGGCAGGCTATGTCGCCGATTTTTTGCTTGAGGCTCTTAAGCGGGTCAATAATGACGGCCGTCCTGTACACGTTGAGGCTTTTGAATTCCTGCCGTGGAAGCGGGCCATGCTCATGGCTGAAACGCAGCCCAATACCCTGTTTTTCTCCTTGTCCCGAACACCCGAGCGGGAAGACAAATTCATTTGGTTGGGTGAAGTCTCTCCCTACGGCCAGTATCTCTATCAATTGAAGAGGCAGCCACCCATTCAAACCGCAGGTTTGAAGGATCTTTTGAAACAAGACTACCGCATCGGGGTGCAAAGGGGCAGCAGCCAGCACAGCTATTTTCAGGAGTTGGGCGTGCGGGATGCCTCGACGCTGGTACATATGACCAGCTACCAGCAGGGCATTGATATGTTGTACCTCGGCCGGATTGATCTTTTGCCGTTGACCGGCTTCCTGTCAAAGGGAACGGTTTGCGCGCGCGGGCATGACGGCACTCAGTTGCAGCCGGTCGTTTACATCAAAGAGCTCGCCAAGCCGCTCTGGGCCGTATTCAGCAAAGGGACTGATCCAGAACTTGTTGCTGCAGTCCAAGAGGAAATGAAGAACCTGCGCGAGGAGGGGTTTTGGGAACAGCGCTTCAATCACCATGTTGGGCTTTGGCAAGAGATTGCCTGCGATGCAGTTGCAATCACTGAGCCGGAAATGGTTTCTGCTGACTAACAGGTTTTTCGATTGTAGGTTCTGCATCAAAGGCGCGTTTCCGCGTTGTCACTCCCTAATATGGTTTTGGAATGTTTGATCATGACTACTGAGCTGCCGTCTTCAATAGATGTTCTCGACTTCTGGTGGGAGGCGGGGGCGTCCAAATGGTTCGCCAAGGACGATAAATTCGATGCGCACTGCCGGGACATGTTTCTGCCGGCAATCGAGGCCGCACAGCGCGGCGACCTCGACAGCTGGACGGAAACGCCCGACGGTGCCCTTGCCGTAATCCTGCTGCTCGATCAGTGCACTCGCAATGTTTTCAGAGGGTCTGGACGGGCTTTCGAGGCTGATTCAAAAGCTGTCGAAATCGCCAGGGCTGCGGTTGAGAGAGGATTTGACCGGGCATTTCCCAAAGAAGCCAGGGTGTTTTTCTATCTGCCGTTTGAGCATTCGGAGGATATGGCAGACCAGGAGCTGTCCGTCGACCTTTGTAAAGCGCTGGGCGATATGAGCTATTATCATTATGCGCTCATTCATATGGATGTGATCCGCCGATTCGGTCGGTTTCCGCACCGCAACAAGGTTCTGGGCCGTCAATCGACCGAGGCGGAAATTGCGTTTCTGGAAAATGGCGGTTTTTCAGCCTAACAGGCAGCCCATCGGTCAGGTTTAGAGCGGCAGCACTTAGTGTGCTGCCGTTTTTTTATGCGTGTTTGCGGCGCACAAAATATTTGCATACTTTTTAATCACCTTAATGTTGGCTGGCTATTTTTTGGGCGAATTCCATGCCTGGAAATCGATCAGTCCAATTGTTCAGGCTGGACCAATAAACGGCGTTTCAGGTTTCGAACGCGCAGAATTCTGCCATTCCTCAGTAAAGAATCCGAAGTTGGCACGGTCCTTGAAAAGAAAGGGGCGACACTGGTTCGTGCGCCGGTCGCCTGGCGCAAGAAAGATCCGAACCCTTCCAGAGGGGATCAAGGACACGAACGAACCGGTAGCTGAGCTTCTTCGCCGGGAAGGGGCGCTACAGAGGGGAATGGAACGAGCAATGAAAATAGTGATGGCCATCATCAAGCCGTTCAAGCTCGACGAAGTGCGCGATGCCTTGACCGGCATCGGCATCCAGGGGCTGACGGTCACGGAAGTCAAAGGCTATGGCCGCCAAAAGGGCCACACCGAGATCTACCGCGGCACTGAATACGCGGTCAGCTTTTTGCCGAAACTGAAAATCGAAGTCGCTGTTGATGCCGGATCTGTCGACAAGGTTGTCGAAATGATCTCCGGGGCAGCCAAAACCGGTCAGATCGGCGACGGCAAGATCTTCGTCTATTCGATCGACCAGGTCGTTCGCATCCGCACCGGCGAAACCGACGCCGAAGCTCTGTGATTTAGGTAAGGAAACGTAACCATGAAAAAACTAGTCGCTAAGGGCGCGGCGTCCCTGGCTCTTCTGAGCCTCAGCGCTTTGCCGGTACTGGCCCAGGATGCAGAAGCTGCGCCGGCCGTCTCTCCGGAAGTCGCTTATATCTTCAACACTCTCCTGTTCCTGATGGGCGGGTTCCTGGTCATGTGGATGGCTGCCGGCTTTGCAATGCTGGAAGCAGGCCTTGTCCGCTCCAAGAACGTCTCCATGCAGTGTCTGAAGAACATCACTCTCTACTCCATCGCGGGTCTGATGTTCTGGATCACCGGATACAACCTGATGTACACCGGCGTTGACGGCGGTTTCATGGGGTCCTTCGGCCCGTATTCCTTCGACCCGGTCGGTGGCGATGCACTCGATACCGGGTACTCAACCGCGTCTGACTGGTTCTTCCAGATGGTGTTTGTGGCAACTGCGGCGTCGATCGTCTCCGGAACTCTCGCTGAGCGGATCAAGCTGTGGCCGTTCCTTGGCTTTACCGTTGTTCTGACAGGCTTCATTTACCCGATCGCAGGTTCCTGGCAGTGGGGTGCTGGCTGGCTCTCCGAAATGGGCTTCTCCGATTTCGCTGGCTCTACGCTCGTTCACTCCGTTGGCGGCTGGGCAGCTCTTGCTGGTGCGCTGATCCTGGGTGCCCGTAAAGGCAAATACGGTTCTGACGGTGTTGTGCACCCGATGCCGGGCTCTTCCATGCCGCTGGCAACGCTCGGTACCTTCATCCTGTGGCTCGGCTGGTTCGGCTTCAATGGTGCATCCCAGCTCGCAATGGGCACCATCAGCGACGTGACAGACATCTCCCGCATCTTCGCAAACACCAACATGGCAGCAGCTGCCGGTGTGGTCGCGGTCGTTGTCCTGACCCAGGTTCTCTACAAGAAGGTCGACGTGACCATGGCGCTCAACGGTGCGCTCGCAGGTCTTGTCTCCATCACTGCTGAGCCGCTGGCTCCAAGCATCTGGCAGGCCGTCTTCATCGGTGCCATCGGTGGCGTAATTGTGGTCTTCACAGTTCCGCTGCTCGACAAGCTGAAAATCGACGACGTTGTTGGCGCCATCCCGGTTCACCTGATTGCAGGTATCTGGGGCACGCTGATCGTACCGCTGTCCAACGGTGACACCTCTTACGTCACGCAGATCATCGGTATCGTCGCATACGGTGTCTTCACCTTCGTGATCTCCGGCATCGTCTGGTACGCCCTGAAAGCCGCTGTCGGCATCCGGGTATCCGACGAAGAAGAAGCTCTGGGTCTCGACAAGGTCGAAGTTGGCGTCGAAGCCTACCCGGAATTCGGAACCGGTTCCCAGCGCCTCTAAGGCAGGCGCCGGCCAAAGATATCTCCCAGGCGGTCTATTGGCTCGGACCGCAAACTTGGAACCCCGGGGTTTATTCCCCGGGGCTTTTTTATCCCCATTCCATCTGTGACGTACAATGTGCGGAGCCGCATTTGGTCGATGCCTGCGCCACGCGGCCTAGGCAAAACGCTTTGCCCCGGCAACGCAGAAGATAACGAGCGTTGTTACACCTATCATGGTGAGAGCCACCGGCTCATGCAGCAGCAGACTGGCCAGCAGCAATCCAAAAAACGGCTGTAAAAGTTGCAGCTGGCTAACGCCCGCAATTCCGCCGATTGCCAGTCCGCGGTACCAGAATACAAAACCTATCAGCATCGAAAATACAGTAACATAACCCAGGCTGGCCCATGCAGCCGCCGGAATGCCAACCCAGCTTTCCGGCAAAGACATGAGTGTGAGCGGGACCGTGACGGGCATTGAGAGAATGAGCGCCCAGGAAATGACTTGCCAGCCGCCAAGGTGCCGCGACAGGGTTGCGCCTTCTGCATACCCAAGACCGCACAAAACAATCGCGGCAACCATATATAAATCTCCCTTCAGCGAGATCCCGGTACTAAGTGATAGTGAATATGCCGCGACAGCCAGGCTGCCGGTGAACGAAAATAGCCAAAACAGAGACTTCGGCCGTTCGCCAGCCCGAACGGCTCCAAAAATGGCCGTCACAAACGGCAGTAAACCAATAAATACAATCGAATGGGCCGACGTAATATGTTGCAGGGCCATCGCTGTAAGTAACGGAAAGCCAACGACAACTCCCAACGCGACAAGGAACAGGGATTTGAGGTCCCGGCGTCCTGGAAGGGGCTGTTTTAAGATCAGCAACAGGCATAATCCGAGCAATGCTGCGCCTGCTGCACGTGCCGAAGTCAGAAACAGCGGATCAAAACTGGAGACGGCAACCCGTGTTGCTGGCAAAGATCCACTGAAGATGATGACGCCAAGCAGTCCGCTGCCCCACCCTGCCGCTGTCCGGTTCATGAAACATCCTTTCTTTAAACCATGTTTTCTAGATGGCGGACTTCGAAGGAACCAGATACAAATCAATACAGTTGTCGAGAACTGTATTGTTCATTGAAGCCGTACAATTGGGAGAGCAAAATGAGCGTTGGGGCGCGAACCGGCTCGGTAATGGAGGCAATTCGCAGTCAAATCGCGAGCCGGGCATTGGTTGCCGGAGAAAAATTGCCTTCGATCCGGGCGTTTGCGGGATCGATGCAGGTCTCGCCATCAACCGTTGTTGAGGCTTATGACCGGCTGGCGGCGGAAGGCGTGATTTTTGCCCGCCGGGGGGCCGGGTTCTATGTATCGGACGTTGCGCAGCCATTTTCGGTTTCAAAGGTAGAGCCGAAGTTGGATCGTAACGTCGACCCTTTTTGGGTTTCCCGCCAGTCACTCGATGCTGATTCAGCGTTTGCCAAGCCAGGTTGTGGTTGGTTGCCGGCCGATTGGATGCCGGTCGCACCGCTGCGCCGCGCTCTGCGCGGTCTGGCACGTGGCGATGATGCGCTATTGTCCGACTACGGTGACACGCGCGGGTTCTCAGATTTACGCAGGCTCTTGGCGCGGCAATTTGCAGACGAAGGTCTTCCTGCTGACACTGATCAGATACTGCTGACCTCTTGTGGCACACAGGCAATTGATCTCATTTGCCGTTTGTTGTTGAAGCCTGGGGATGCCGTTCTGGTTGACGATCCCTGTTATTTCAATTTTCAAGCTATTTTGCGGGCTCACCAGGTTGCAGCGGTTGGTGTGCCAATGACCCATTCAGGGCCGGACATGCCGCAATTTGAGCGAACCGTTGCTCAGGTGAAACCACGCCTCTATCTGACCAACTCCGCCCTGCACAATCCGACAGGTGCGGCCTTAACTCCGCAAATCGCACATAGAATTCTGAAAGTCGCGGCAACGCATGGGTTGATCATCGTTGAAGACGATATCTTCAGTGCGTTTGAGCCGGATCCGTCACCCCGGCTTGCAAGCCTGGATGGATTGAACCAGGTTATCCGGATTGGCAGTTTTTCCAAGACGCTTTCAGCGTCAGTCCGCTGCGGTTACATTGCTGCCCGCCCGGATTGGGTTGAGGTCCTGATTGATCTCCAGATCGCAACCAACTTTGGCGGACCCAGTCCCTTGGCCGCGCATATTGTGTTCGCGGCGCTCAGTGATGGCAGTTACCGCAAGCACTTGGAGGCCTTGCGCATCCGCCTGGCCCGAAGCCGTCTTCAGGTCTCGGAAAAGCTGGGTCTGCTCGGTATCGCACCTTGGCTGATGCCGCGCGGCGGTTTTTACCTCTGGTGTCTATTGCCAGAAGGGGTCAGCGCCGCTGGTTTCGCGCAAAGGGCGCTAACAAACAAAATCGTACTTGCGCCGGGAAATGTATTCAGCGTGTCTCAAGGGATGGACAGGTTTATGCGGTTCAACGTCAGTCAAATGAGTGACGACGCGATCTATGAGACTTTAAGAAGAACGATGCTCGAAGTCTAATGGCACTGATTGCATAAAAAACGTGCAAGTGCCTATGATTTTCGCTCGTAAAACAACGTTTAGAAAGTCCTGTTGACGCTAATTGCCCTGAAAAATGGCGAGAAGCTGATGTTTTTCTTGGCAATTGCTCAATTGGCATCCATTTTGAATGCAGTGGATCCCGAAAAGCACAAACAAAGGGCTGTTTGCCTAATTGGGGGTCATATATGGATACGCCATCCGTTGGCGGGGACGTCTTTTTTGTTCTCGTCGGAGCCATTCTCGTTTTCGCCATGCATGGCGGGTTTGCCTTCCTCGAAGTCGGAACTGTCCGGCACAAAAACCAGGTCAATGCCCTGGTGAAAATCCTGGTCGACTTTGCAATCTCGACCGTTACCTATTTCTTCGTCGGCTTCACCTTTGCCTATGGAACGAGCTTCTTTGTCGATGCTGCGACCTTGTCCGGCGGTGGCGAAGGTTTTGAGCTTCAGGGCCTTACACTGGTGAAGTTCTTCTTCCTGACCACATTTGCGGCGGCCATCCCGGCGATTATTTCCGGCGGCATTGCTGAGCGCATGAAGTTTCTGCCGCAATGTCTGGCAACGGCTGCTCTGGTCGGCATCGCCTATCCGCTGTTCGAAGGCATGATCTGGAACGGAAATTTCGGTTTCCAGGGGTGGCTTGAAGCGTCTTTCGGGGCCGGTTTCCACGACTTTGCCGGATCCGTGGTTGTTCACGGCGTTGGCGGCTGGGTCGCGCTTGCAGCCGTGCTTTTGCTCGGTGCGCGCCGGGGCCGGTATGACAAAAACGGTCGCCCAATTGGCATTCCGCCGTCGTCCATTCCCTGGCTCGCCATGGGCTCCTGGATGTTGTGTGTCGGCTGGTTCGGTTTCAACGTTATGACGGCCGCATCGCTTGAATCTGCTTCCGGTCTTGTGGCGATCAACTCGCTGATGGCCATGGTCGGCGGTATCTTGACGGCGCTGATTGCCGGGCGGAATGACCCTGGTTTTGTTCACAACGGAGCTTTGGCGGGGCTGGTCGCAGTCTGCGCTGGCTCTGACGTCATGCACCCGGTTGGCAGTTTGATCGTCGGCGGCGTGGCCGGTGTCATCTTCGTCCAGGGCTTCGAGTTCTGCCAGAACAAACTGAAGATTGATGACGTGCTCGGCGTCTGGCCGTTGCATGGCATCTGTGGTGCCTGGGGTGGGATCGCTGCCGGTATCTTCGGCTTGGAAGCCCTTGGCGGTATGGGTGGTGTCGCTCTGCCATCTCAGATCATTGGTACGATTGTCGGTCTGGCCTATGCGTTCGCAGTTGGTTTCGTTGTCTACGGGATCTTGAAGGCCGCGACCGGACTGCGCCTGTCTGCAGAAGAAGAACACATGGGGGCTGACCTTGCGATTCATCGCATCAGCGCCAACCCGGAGAGCGACCTCGGCCGCTGATTTCCGGTTTGAAAACAAGAACAGCCACCCTCAGTTACGTTGAGGGTGGCAAATGCTTTCTAAGCGAATTCAGTCGATCAATGCCTTCAGGGCTCTCGCTTTTTTCCGTAAGGATTGTTCAACCTTGAGGTCTGTCGCTGCGAGCCCTGCCAAAGCCGAGCCAACCGCGCCTTTGGCCAGCAAAAGCGTTCCCACTTGAACCCGGCCCCGCCACAAGGCGCCGATCATCGGATGTCCAGGAATTGCAAGGGAATCCGCTTTGATGAAGCCGGGTGTCTCTAGGTTTTTTCTGAGGGCAATGATTGCGATCTGAGATCCTGGAGAGGACCGGGCAAAGGTCTCGTCAAAAGCGATCTTCCAGGAAAATATCCGGCCGTTTTCCAAAAACAGAACAAGTGCCGCTACCAGTGTGTCACCTGCCCACAATTGATCGATGCGCACTCTGTTCCAGGCTGACAGGTTTTGGATAGCTTCCCGGGAAAACATAGCAGTTTCCGGAGTGTTGGCGAGCGCCGTGCCCGCCCGGCCTTTCCATCCTTTGGCTTCCAGCTCCAGAAATGCTTCAAAACCGGCAATCGTTTCCTTGCCCAAAAGATGCCGGACGCTAATCGAACCATGATCTTCCAAGCGGCGTAACTGACGCTGCATTTCCTTGCGCCGTTTGCCATGAAACGCAGCTTCATACTGAGTTGCCCCAAGGTCCCCGGAGCCATGTCCGGCCCTTTCCACCAATTGGCTCCATCCAGCGGTCCAGCCATCGGCCTTTAAGGCGAGTTGGGCAATTCGGCTTGTCTTAGGCAGAAACGGTAAGGCAAGTGTGTTTGAAGAGCCGGCCGCTGATTTCAGGAAGAGGGCGATTGCATCTGCTTGAGCGTCCGGATGGAGGAGCGGTGTCCCGAGCGGGGCATAATGTGATGTCCAGGCTGTATTGACCGGCATAGCCAAACCGGCTGGCCGCCGTCCGATCGGTGCTGTTAGCAGCCAATCTCCGCTTGACCTGTCCCGTACCACCATGAGTTGGACGCTTTTAGCGGGAAAAGCACGAAGATATGGCTGCAGAAAACTCGGTGTGAAAAAAGGATTGGGATCGCATGCCGTCCCGGCAAGATCCTGCCATTGGTCAAGCGGTAAGTTCGCCGCCAATGGATCCATCCAGACAGCTTCAAGCTGTTCCTGTTTTTCGGAAAGACCGGTCAAACGGCAGGGTTCCTAGGGTGAAACAACAAGGGGATAATAAAGGTCGTGATATTGAGCTTGTATTTTGCAGCCAATGCAAGCGCTGTGGTTTCAAATAAAATTGCGCAACTCGTTGCGATTGCAGCTCCAGCCAGGCCGAGCCACGGGATCATGATCAGATTGAGCACAACATTCAGGACAAATGTCGCTCCATAAATGCCGGCGCAGGTTTTTTGTAAGCCGGTCATGGTCAGCAGGGCATCGGCGGGGCCAATTGAGGCCCGGGCCAGAACACCAATCATCAGAAGGGCAATCAGCCAAAACCCGTCTTCAAAGCCGGCACCAAACAAACGCAGCAGCAAGGGGGCAATTAGAAGCAAGCCGGCGCCAGCAGCCAAAGAGGGCCAGAACGTCCAACCGACCGCTTGGCGGACATAAGTGGCAAGGCCGTCCATATCACCACTGTGCAGATAACGCGAAAAGCGGTGCGCAGAGGCCGCGCGCACAGCAAAATAGACAAAATGCACCAGCGCTAGGGTTTTGGAGGCTGCGAAATAAACTGCAACCTGATCCGGGTCCTCAAAGAAGCTGACCATAATCACATCTGCGCTTGTGATCAGCTGCAAAAAGCCATCAACCGCCAGCATCGGCAACGAGACCAGGAACCAGAGTTTCAGATCCGTGGTCTTGGCTTTGTCCGGCAAGGAAGGCTTCAAGCGGACATTAAGGTGCATATGCTGATAAAGCGCTACCAGAAGAGCGGATAAAACCGCAGCATAGGCGGCCGTCAACGCGGTCGCACCCAAGCCGAAGGCGATCACAATCACCAGAATGATCAAGAGTGCCGCTGGCCGCCAGATATAGGTCGGCAGCATGGCGAGGAATGGCCAATCGTGACTGCGTGCGATGCCATCCTGGGCCATGGCATATGCAAAAAAGGGCAGGGCGAGCAGCGTCACTGACAGCGGCGCGACATAGGACGCATCAATCATCGGACGCAATAGCGCGATCGCGGCGATCCCGATCGCGGCTATTCCTGTGCCGGTAATGAGAGCAGATAACCGGCTGGTGCGAATGAACCCGCGTAAGCTGGCAGGATCCTCGGCTTGCCGGTATTTGGGGATGAACTTGCTTGCAGAAGCCGAAAAACCGCCACAGGCCATCACGCCAAGGATTATGACGACGGTCCAGGCCACGGCAAATATTCCGTAATCATGCGCGCCAAGCAATCGGGCAAGAACAACCTGAGACAGATAGGCGAGCGCAGCTCCACCCACGCGGATAGCGAAGGTAAACAAGGCCATCAATTGGGCGGCCTGATTGTCCGATCCATTGGCGCCAAGAAGACCGGCAATCCGTTTTGCCACGTCTTCGAGGCGCGCTGCCAAGGGGAAATTTAGCAGGCGAGTAGGTGTCGGATTGTCCGGAGACTGCACGAAAAGTTCCTTTATGCGTATTCTTCCGTATTTATGACATGGGGACATTAACATTCCGTGGCTTCCTGCCGCTCTTGAGAGATCAAGCCGAGAGCAAATTTTGCCCGAAATGGCCCATGCGCGTCGTGCTGGCTTGCCATATCCCACAAGAAGGCACTAACAAGGCGGACAAACTGGACAAGCCGCCGGAGCCGTGCCCTGACCTTAATTGCTGAAAACCTGACCATCGACCGCGGCGGGCGCCGGGTGTTTGAAAATCTTTCATTTTCGCTAGATCAAGGAACCGCCCTTGTGGTGACCGGCGCCAACGGCATCGGCAAATCGTCTCTGCTGCGCACGCTTGCCGGGCTTGTTCCGTTGGCTAGTGGGGCGATCCGGTTGACTGGAGGCGACGATGACAAGCCCGCACACGAACACGCACATTATTTCGGCCACCAGGATGCAGTGAAACCCGCTCTGTCTGTTCTGGAGAACCTGGAATTCTGGCGGAGTTATACCGCGCCTGCGTTTGTCAGCGGGTTTGACGCAGATCTGAAAAAGCCCATTCAGGCGCTGGAGTTCCTTGGAATTGGTCACACGGCCCATCTGCCTGCTGCTTATTTGTCTGCCGGTCAAAAGCGGCGTTTGTCTCTGTCCCGGCTGTTGGTCACCCCCCGGCCGATCTGGTTGATGGATGAACCCACATCCGCACTCGACAACAAGTCGGAACAACAGCTTCTGGATCTTATGAACGGGCATCTGGCCTCAGGCGGACAGATCGTGACTGCTACTCATACCAAATTGGCCCTTGCCAAAACTCAGGTGCTGCATCTGGAAGCCGCCAAGCTGACCGAGCAGACCTTTGAGGAGACCCTGACATGAGCGGATGGGCAACGGAACTGTTTCAGCGGGACTTGCGTCTTTCCGTCCGGGTTGGCGGCAGCGCCCTTGTCGGGGTTTTGTTTTTCCTCGCAGTAGTGACCGTGATTCCCTTTGGTGTTGGCCCAGATCTCAACCTGCTGGCCAGGATCGGGCCGGCCATTCTCTGGATCGGTGCTCTTTTGGCGACGCTACTCGGGCTGGACCGGCTGTTTCAGGCGGATCGGGATGACGGTACCCTTGATCTGATGCTAATGGCCGGGCGCCCTCTCGAGATGGTTGTCCTGATCAAATGTCTGGCCCACTGGGTGGCCACTGGCCTGCCGCTGGTTGTTGCAGCGCCTTTACTCGGCATCTTTTTGAACCTGGATCCGGTTTCCATGGCGGCGGTGACCGCAACGCTTCTGGTCGGAACGCCGGCCTTGACGCTGATCGGTGCTATTGGGGCTTCGCTGACGGTCTCGATGCGCCGCGGCGGATTGCTTCTGGCTGTGCTGGTGGTGCCGCTCGCCATTCCGGTGCTCATCTTTGGGGTCAGCTCCGCTGATGCAGCGATTCACGACCCGGTGCCGTTTTTGACACCGTTCTTGATTCTGTGCGCCCTATCTCTGATCGCGGCAGTGATTGGGCCGATTGCATCGGCGACGGCTCTGCGATTCGCTTCCGATTGAGGGCCGCCTCATAGAAACGAAACCAGCGTCTCCCATATTTGTGATGGCGTGGTCTTTCTGCGACTTGACCAAACGCAATGCGTTTTGTGACGCGCTTGTGCATTGAAGCAGGCACGTCACTAGATTAGAACGGTTCCATGGCTTTCTGGGATTACGCAAACCCGACGCGCTTTTTGAGACTGGTGCAGATCGTACTGCCCTGGCTCATCGGTCTGTGCGTCCTGTTCTTCGCCGCTGGGCTCTACATGAGTTTCTACATGGCGCCCGAGGACTATCAGCAAGGTGACACCGTACGGATCATGTACATTCATGTTCCGGCCGCTTGGCTGTGCATGATGTGTTATACGGTGATGTCGATTTCATCGATTGGCACTTTGGTCTGGAAACATCCGCTGGCCGATGTGTCGGCCAAAAGCGCTGCTCCGATCGGTGCGGCTTTCACCTTCATGGCTCTGGTGACAGGGTCTCTTTGGGGCAAACCCATGTGGGGGACCTATTGGGTCTGGGACGCCCGGCTGACGTCGGTGCTGGTTCTGCTCATCATGTATCTGGGTCTGATGACCCTTTGGCGGACCATGGATGACCCGATCAAGGCCGGAAAGGCAGCTGCGGTTCTCACCCTGGTGGGCGCGTTGAACCTGCCGGTGATCAAATTCTCCGTTGATTGGTGGAACACACTTCATCAGCCGGCGAGTGTCGTTCGCATGGATGGTCCGACCATTCACCCTGACATTCTATGGCCTCTTTTGGTCATGGCCACCGCATTCACCCTGCTGTTCTTCGTCATTCACTTCATGGCGATGCGCAACGAAATCCTGCGCCGGCGTGTGCGTGCCATGCGCATGCGCGCGGCGAGTGCCACACATCAGGGCCCTGCCGGGGCCGCCCAACCTGCGGAGTGACGATTTTGGATCTTGGACCACACGCCGGATTTATCATCGCCTCCTACGGTCTATGTCTGTTGACGGTAGTGGCACTGATTGCTTGGGTGCGTATCGATAAAACCGCCCAGGAAAAGGCGCTCAAGGATCTTGCAGATCAAGGCATTACCCGGGCACGTCCGGAACACGGGAGCACCCTGTCCTCATGAGTTCCATGGAAAATGAAACAAGCACGACTCCGAAAAAACGCGGATTTCCGGTTCTTGTGCTCTTGCCGCTGATCGTTTTTGTCAGCCTGGCATTCCTGTTTCTGTTTCAGCTTCTGATGGGCGGGGACCCGAGCAAGATCCCGTCTGCCTTGATCAACAAACCGGCGCCGGAATTCGCGCTGCCGCACTTGGAAGACCTGTCAAAGGACGGTGTTCAGATGCCGGGGTTCTCCCGGGGTGATCTGATCGGCCAGGTGTCTGTGGTCAATATCTTTTCCTCCTGGTGCGGTCCGTGCCGCCAGGAACATCCGCTGCTTGAAGATCTGGCCAAATTGGACGGCTTTCAGATGATCGGCATCAATTATAAGGACAAGCCGGAAAATGCCCGCCGGTTCCTCGGCAGCCTAGGCAATCCGTATGACCGGATCGGTGTCGACAACACCGGACGTGCGGCCATTGACTGGGGCGTTTACGGCGTGCCGGAAACCTTCATCGTCGATAAGACCGGCACCATCCGTTACAAGTTCATCGGTCCGCTGGATCCGACAAACTACGAGACAGGATTTTTGCCTGAGCTTCGGAAGATTATCGCTGAGGGCTAATCTTCTGAAGAATAATCACCGGAATACGGGCTTTATTCACAAACACGCGAAAACAGCGGAAATCTGCCAGTATCACTGGCACGTGACTCGCGATTTACAAGGCTCCCGACTATTTTGATTGAAACAGTTACGGGACATCAGTCAATGGCGGGCAGCTACACCCGGGTGGCAACACAGGCTATCCGAGCGGGTTTTTTTGTAATCTGCGGGATAATTTCTACTGGCGCATTTGTTGATGATGCGATTGCAGAGCCGCGGAAGGTGATTGAACTCTTTACCAGTCAGGGCTGCTCCTCCTGCCCACCTGCAGATCGGCTCGCTGAACAGCTCGTTAAAGAAGACGACAGCGTGCTCACATTGTTGATGCCGGTGGACTACTGGGACTATCTCGGCTGGAAGGATACACTTGCAAGTCCGGTTCATTCCCAGCGGCAGCGGGCCTATGCGCAAAGGCGCGGAGACCGGTCTGTTTATACGCCGCAGATGGTCATCAACGGTGAAGAGCATGTGGTTGGCAGCCGGGAAAATCATGTGCGCGCAGCACTTGACCGGGCCTCCCCGCTGTCCACAAACGTTTCTCTAAAAATATCCGATATGGCCGTGGAAGCGCAGGTTGGTGGCGCGCTGCCTAAAGGGGCCAAAATGGCAACGGTCTATTTCTTGCGGGTTCAGGATGAAGCGACGGTCGAGATTGGCCGCGGTGAAAACGCTGGCCGTGAGATCAAATACGTCAACGTGGTTCGCGACCTCGTCCCGATGGGCATGTGGTCCGGTGGAGACGAAACCTTCCGCATGGCAAAGTCGAAACTGAACCTGTCAGGCGATGCCAGGTGCATCATTCTTGTTCAAGTGGAAGACAATGATGGTCCAGGCCGGATCATCGGTGCGGCTGCCATGGATTGGAAAAAGGGTTTTTAGAACCTTTTGCCGTTTCTCGGCGATGCTTTTCCTTTGAAATCCCGGTTTGCCGGTTGCCTTGGCAGTAAAACCTGATACCCCTTGCAGCGCTCTGCACACCATCAGGCCGCCATGGCCTTAGGGGGTCTTTATGGCGGATGGTTTCCGGCTCCGGATTGCCTTTTTCAGCATTGTTGTCGGCATAATTGTTCTTGCCCTGAAGTTCGGCGCCTATTGGCTGACCGGGTCGGTTGCGCTCTATTCCGACGCTCTTGAAACCATCGTCAACATAGCGTCTTCGGTCGCGGCCCTTGCAGCCATCTGGTTTGCCTCAAAACCTGCAGACAGCAACCATCCTTATGGCCACGACAAGGCAGAGTATTTTGCCGCCGTTTTGGTGGGGGTGATGATTGTTCTGGCCGCGCTTTCGATTTTCCGAGCCGCTTGGCTGGGGTTTGTTCAAGGCGACAGCCCCGATTTTTCCTTGCCCGGCATCGGCATGAACGTTCTGGCCGCTGCCATCAATGGCTTGTGGGCCGCCTATCTTGTCCGATTTGGCCGCAAGGCTCGCTCACCAGCACTTGTTGCTGATGGCAAACACCTCTTCACCGATGTCATCAGTTCGCTGGGTGTGCTGGTTGGTGTCGTTCTGGTTCTCTTGACCGGCTGGAATGTCCTCGACTCGGTGCTCGCGGTTTTGGTTGGCTTGACTGTGTTGTGGTCCGGCTGGGGCTTGGTCAAGGAATCGGTCGGTGGATTGATGGATGAAGCCGCGTCTGCCGATGTTCTTGATAAAATCCGCGCTCAGATCTCGGAGCAGGGCGAAGGCGCGCTGGAAGCGCATGACCTTCGAACCCGCATTGCCGGACGAACGACTTTCATCGATTTTCATCTTGTCGTGCCGGGAACGATGACGGTTGAGTCGGCCCATTCCATTTGTGATCGGATCGAAGAAGCGATCAGCGAAGATGTGCCTGGCGCCCGTATCACCATTCATGTGGAGCCGGAGCACAAAGCCAAACATTCCGGCATTGTTGTGCTTTAGAGCATGTTGGACCAAATTGCTTTCAATTGAACCGCGAATAGGTCTAGGTTCGGCGCTTCGGAAAATTTGGATGTCCCATTGATGCTTTCCTGGCAGCGTTTGCGCGCTCAATTCGTTGATCATTTTGTTCTGATGAGTGGCGCGCTTTTCATGAGCCTGCCCGTCTATGCGCTTTTTGCTGCAACGACACATGCGCCAGGAACGCGGGTGATGCCACGTCTGGACCTTGGAACGCATGTTTTGGACAACTACGGCGCATTTTTAACCGCGAGCTCCGGATTTTCAGGCGATATCACAGCCATTGGCATGTTGTGGAATTCCTTTGTGTTCGGGGCCGGTTTTGCCGCCTTGAAAACACTTGTTTCGCTTCTAGCGGCCTTTGCGCTTTTGTATTTTCGTGTCCGGTTTGCGTCCGTCATTTTCTGGCTGTTGTTGTTGACTTTGATGCTGCCATTGGAATCCCGCTTTCTGGCCACTTATTCCGTAGCAGCGGAGCTTGGTCTGGTGAATACGCGTGCGGGCCTGATCCTGCCGTTGGCAGCCTCTGGTCTCGGAACGTTGTTCTTCCGCCAGTTTTTGATGACTGTGCCGGATACGCTTCAAGAATCGGCCCGGATGGACGGTGCAGGTCCCTTGAAATTCCTGGCTGATATTCTCCTGCCCCTCTGTCTGCCGACAGCATCTGCCCTATTTCTGGTTTTGTTCGTGACTGGATGGAACCAATATCTGTGGCCCGTCATGATCACCTCCGAAGAGGCGTCTTATACTGTCGTGCGGGGCATGCAGTTCTTCGGCAGCACAAGCCTTTATGGCGTGACGTTGGCGGTTGTTGCGGTTCTGCCGCCGGCTGCTCTTGTCATCTTGTTTCAAAGACAAGTGGTTAAAGGTCTCTTTGACGGCTCACACTGACAAAATGGAAACCCATGACATTTGAGGCAATTCTGTTCGACTGCGACGGCGTTCTGGTCGATTCTGAAAAAATCTATGTTGAGGTGGAACGGGAACATCTCGCGCGTATCGGCCTGAGCTACAGTCTCGATGAGTATATGGGCCGGTTTCAAGGATTGGCTGGAGCCGATTTCTTCGCAACTTTGGACGCCGACCACCGGGCGCTTGGCAAGGGCCCCCTGCCGGAGACGTTTGGTCCTGAGCTGGACGCGGCAACCATGGAACGGATCGACAGGGAACTGGACGAAATTGCGGGTATCAAATCCCTGCTTGATGCCCACAACGGTCCGCGCGCAGTGGCGTCTTCGTCACGCCTTCAGCGGCTGATCCACAAATTGAAGCACACAGGGCTCCATGACTATTTTACGCCGCATATCTATTCCGGCGAGCAGGTCGCCAATGGCAAACCCGCGCCGGATCTGTTTCTGTTTGCGGCCAGCAAACTGGCTGTTACCCCAGAACGGTGCCTGGTGATTGAAGACAGTGCCAATGGCATTAAGGCAGGCCTGGCTGCGGGCATGACGGTATGGGGGTTTGTCGGGGGAGGCCATTCCCACGATGGCCATGCCGACAGTCTGCATCAAGCCGGAGCTCACCGTGTCGTCGACAGCCACGATAGCCTTTCCACGCTTTTGGCGGCCTAAAAAGAGGCGCCTGTTTTAGGCGCTCTCGTCCCGTGCCTGATTGCGCAGAATGCGGCGGATAATCTTGCCGGTGGTAGTCATCGGCAGGGCATCGACAAACGCGATCTCACGAGGATATTCGTGGGCGGACAAGCGCTGACGCACAAAGGTGCGGATGTTGTCTTCAAGTTCGGCGTCTGCCGTTTCTTCTGGTTTCAGAACCACATAGGCCTTGACGATTTCAGTGCGCAGCGGATCCGGTTTGCCGACCACAGCTGCCAAAGCGACAGCGGGATGTTTGATCAGGCAATCTTCGATTTCTCCTGGACCGATCCGGTAACTGGCCGAAGTAATGATGTCGTCATCCCGGCCGACAAAATGCACATAACCGTCCTCGTCCATCACGCCTTGGTCGCCAGTGATCATCCAGTCGCCGATGAATTTTTCTTTGGTGGCGTCCGGCTTATTCCAATACTCCAGAAACATTACCGGATCCGGCCGTTTGATCGCAATCTGGCCGAGGGTTTCGGCCGGAACGGGCTCTCCGGCTTCATCGATAATCGCAACTTCGTGACCGGGTGTCGCCTTGCCGATGGCGCCGGAGCGGGACACATCAAGCGCGGCGCAGGATCCAAGCACAGCGTTGCATTCCGTCTGGCCATAGAATTCGTTGACCTGGAAGCCGAACTCTTCTGAAAACCAGTCGTAGGTTTCCTTGCCAAGGGATTCTCCGGCGGAGCCGACACTGCGCCATTTCAGGTCAAACCGGCTGGCCGGCCGATCGACGGCACGCAGCATTCTGAGCGCTGTAGGCGGAATGAATGCATTGCGGATCTGTTGTTTTTCAAGCAGATGAAACGCAAATTCGGGATCGAATTTCCGCGTAGCGTGACAAATGACCGGGACACCAAGTTTAAGCGCTGGGAATAGGGCGTTCAGAAGACCTCCCGCCCAGGCCCAATCGGCGGGCGTCCACAGAAGGTCACCCGGCTGGCCGAGAAAATTCTGCGAGAGCTCAATGCCTGGCATGTGACCGAGAAGAACCCGGTGGCCGTGCAACACGCCCTTAGGTTGGCCTGTGGTGCCGGACGTATAAATCATCAGCGCCGGATCATCCGGGGTGGTTGCCAGAGTCTGGAATTGATCGGATGCCTGTTCCAGGAGGTTATGAAAACCTTCAACGCCCGACGCTGGGCCGTCGACGGAGACGACCAGGTCAAGGTTCGGAACGTTGTCCCGGATTTCGCTGAGTTTGGTGAGACCTGCGGTATCGGTCACCAAAGCCTTGGCGCCGGAATCCGACAGCCGGTAGCTCAGCGCTTCCAATCCGAAAAGCGCGGCGAGCGGCACTGCAATAGCGCCGATCTTGTAGGCAGCCAGATGGGCGATCGCCGTTTGTGGAACTTGAGGCAGCAAGAGCGCGACCCGGTCACCACGTTTGATGCCTTTGGCCAAAAGCGCGTTTGCAAAACGGTTGGCAGCGCGGTTCAGCTCCTGGTGGCTCCAGTCTTCCGTGATTCCGTTTTCGAGAACGTGCCGGATAGCCAATTGGTCTGGAGATACCGCCGCCCAATGATCGCTGGCAACTGCCGCCATATTGTAGGTGGCGGGTCGTGGCCACTTAAACTCGGTTTTCAGCGATGCGTAGGTGCTTGCGGGTTGCAGCATGATGGTCCGGTCCGGTGCGAAAAATTTAGGCAGCGGAGTTTAGAAGCAGCATTGCTGCGGCGCAACAGAGGAATAGTGGTCTTATTAACGGGCCAGAGGATGGGCGTTTTCGACCAATTCCCGCAAGCGTTCATCGAGTACATGGGTGTAGATTTGTGTCGTGGAAATGTCTGCATGGCCAAGCAGTTGCTGTACGACCCTGAGATCGGCACCGTTCTGCAGAAGGTGCGAGGCGAAGGCGTGACGCAACACGTGCGGTGAGACTTTTGCTGCGTCCAATCCCGCCGCAATCGCCAGATCCTTGAGTTCCCGGGCAAAATGCTGACGGGTCAAATGCCCGCTGCCGCCATGGGAGGGAAACAGCCAAGGGCTGGTCTCATAGGCGCCTTCTGCCGCGCGCAGGCCGACGTAGTCTTTCATGGCCGCTTGGGCGGCATGCGATAGAGGTACCAGCCGCTCCTTGCCGCCCTTCCCCTTGATTTCAATCAGGCGGGCATCCCGCAATGCGGCGGTGACAGGCAGGGCCACCAGTTCGGATACCCGCAAGCCCGTGGCGTAGAGCACTTCGATGAGTGTGTACATCCGCTGCGCGCGCAAGCGTGCGGCGGTTGATGTGTGCGCAACTCCGGTTTGCTGGCGCGCGGTTTCGATCAGCCGGTCGACATCTTCCATCGACAAGACTTTAGGCAAGCTGCCGCGCTTTTTTGGGGCTGACAGGGTCCGTGTTGGATCGTCCTCCCGGCTGCCTTCGGAATATAGAAACTTATAGAACTGTTTTAGAGCCGACAGCCGCCGCGCTTGGGAGCTTTCTGCAAAACCGCGCCGGTTCAAATCGCTCATGTAGCCGGAGATGTGATCCGAATTGGCATCTGCCAGTTTCGTCCGGCCGAGAAAACCCGAAAAATCTTCAAGGTCGCGCCGGTATCCGGCGAGCGTGTTTTCAGCGGCTCCGCGTTCGGCGGCCAGCATCTCCAGAAAATTTTCCAGATCGAACCCGGTAGCCATCAGCGGCCGAACCCATCTTTTTTCACGCGCACCGTGATTTCCCGCTCCCTCGGCTCCACAAAGGTCGCAAGCGCATAGAGCGTGCCATAGCCGATCGCACCCAAAACTATCAGCGCAAGCAAGAGGCGGGTAATCGTCGGCACAAGGGTCTCCAAATGGGCGAATCACACGCCTGGAATGGTTCCCCAAGCGCGGACGTGTTGCAAGTAATGAGCTTGCGGTAAATTCTGATGTTTCCGCTCCGTCCCTCGTGCCTTTTTTTACGAATATGCTAAAACGCGGCCATGAAGAAACATGACAACATGCAGATGCCGGAAAAAGGCGCTGATGCGGGGAGTGCGGACGCGGTCGATCTGGAGCATTTGGTCTCGGCCCTCGGGGCACGCTCGATCGTTCTTGTCGGCATTATGGGATGCGGTAAATCGACCGTAGGCAAGCGTCTTGCTTCCAGGCTCGGCCTGGAGTTCGTCGATGCGGACAGCGAGATCGAACGGGCGGCCAATATGACGGTGTCCGAGATTTTCGCTGAACATGGCGAGCCCTATTTCCGCAGCGGCGAGGAGCGGGTGATCGCCCGGCTTCTTCAGGAAGGGCCGCAGGTTCTGGCAACCGGTGGCGGTGCCTTCATGAGCGAAACGACCCGGGATGAGATCAACGCGAATGGCTTGTCGATCTGGCTGAAGGTGGATTTCGACACGGTGATGGCGCGGGTGCGCCGGCGCTCAACCCGGCCGCTGTTACGCAATCCGGATCCGGAAGGCACCATGCGCAAGCTGATGGCCGACCGGGAGCCGGTTTATGCCAAGGCCAAGCTCACCGTGACTTCCAAGGATGTGCCGCATGAGGCCGTCGTGGATGAAATTGTTTTGACCCTTGCGGATCATCTGTTTGGACCCGGTCAATCCAACGTGTCCTGAAGACAGCCCAAAGAAAGTGGAAGTGAGATTTATGGCAAGCTTGGATGCTGCGGAAAACACCGAAAAACCAGCTTCAGAAACCGTTCGGGTCGATCTTGGAACGCGCAGTTATGACATCCGCATCGGCCGGAACGTGCTGGAAAAGGCTGGTGAAGAGATTGCCGCTGTTCTGCCGGGCGCGCGTGTCGCTGTTGTCGCGGATGAAAATGTCGCCAAGCTGCACCTTGGGACTTTTGAGGACAGTCTGGACCGGGCTGGAGTTCACTGCACAGCGATCACAGTTCCGCCGGGAGAGGCGACCAAGTGTTTCAGCGAATTCGAACGCTTGTGCGATGAGATTCTCAATGCACGGCTAGAGCGCAACGACGTGGTGGTGGCGCTTGGCGGCGGTGTGGTTGGGGACCTAACCGGTTTTGCAGCGTCCGCCGTGCGCCGGGGCATGGCCTTTGTTCAAGTGCCGACCTCCTTGTTGGCCCAGGTGGATAGTTCGGTTGGTGGGAAAACCGGGATCAATTCGCGTCATGGCAAGAACCTGATTGGCGCGTTCTATCAGCCAGCGCTTGTTCTGGCCGATACTGCGATCTTGGATACGCTGCCACCGCGTGATTTCCGTGCAGGCTATGCAGAGGTCGCCAAATACGGCTTGCTCGGCGATGCAGATTTTTTCACGTGGCTGGAGGACAACTGGCAGGGCATCTTTGATGGCGGGCCGGAGCGGGATGAAGCGGTTGCCCGATCCTGTGAGGCGAAAGCTGATGTTGTGGCGGCTGACGAATTGGAAGGTGGCCGCCGGGCCCTTCTCAATCTCGGACATACCTTCGGACATGCGCTTGAAGGAGCTGTGTCCTATGAAACCGAACGCCTGGTTCATGGCGAAGGGGTTTCCATTGGCATGATGCTCGCTCACGAGTTTTCCGAAAAACTCGGCCTGATAGGTTCGGAAACGGTCGCGCGTGTCGAAAAGCACCTCACCGATGTGGGTTTGCCGATCCGGATCTCCGATATTCCGGGGCAATTGCCGAATGTCGATGTGTTTATGGATCTGATCGCCCAGGACAAGAAGGTGAGCCGGGGGGCTTTGACCTTTATTTTGACCAAAGGCATCGGTGAAGCCTTTGTCGAAAAGGGTGTTGATCCCTATCTGGTGTCAGAGTTCTTGAAGGACAAATTGGACTGATGACCGAAACTGCGCTCTGGCTGGCAATTGCCGCGATCTTTCTACTTCTGTTTTTGTCGGGTTTTTTTTCCGGATCGGAAACGGCTCTGACCGCAGCTTCGCGTGCCCGGGTGCACCAGCTTGAAAAAAGCGGCGATTGGCGTGCGCGCCTTGCGAGCCGGTTGATTGCCTCGCGTGAACGGCTGATTGGTGCGCTTCTGCTGGGCAATAATCTGGTCAATATCTTGGCCTCCGCCTTGGCAACCAGTGTGTTTTTAAGCCTATTTGGGGAAGCTGGTGTTGCCATCGCCACCTTGGTCATGACGGCACTTGTGCTTATCTTTGCGGAGGTACTGCCGAAAACCTGGGCGATCTCCAATCCGGAGCGCTTTGCGCTGGCTGTTTCCCCGATCGTGCGGTTTGTCGTTGCCATTTTCAGCCCGGTTGTCGCCGGTGTTGAATGGATTGTCCGGCACTTGCTGAAGTTGGTCGGCGTTAACATCGGCGAAGGTGCCCTGATTCTGTCAGCGCATGATGAGCTGCGTGGAGCCGTTGATCTTCAGCACATGGAAGGCGGCCTTGAAAAAGGTGAGCGCGACCGCCTCGGCGGTCTGCTTGATCTTGCCGATCTGGAAGTCTCCGACGTCATGGTTCACCGCACCAATATGGTGGCCCTCAACGCAGACGAAGAGCCGGAGAAACTGGTGGAAGCCGCGCTTGCTTCGCCCTACACCCGCTTGCCCTTGTGGCGCGGAGAAAGCGACAACTTTGTTGGTGTTCTTCACGCCAAGGATTTGCTTCGCGCGCTTAATTCTGCGCGCGGCGATTCCTCTAAGATCAATATCCTGGATATTGCGGCGCCGGCCTGGTTCGTACCTGACACAACCAGCCTTCAAGATCAGCTCAACGCATTCTTGCGCCATAAATCCCACTTTGCACTGGTCGTGGATGAGTATGGCGAAGTGATGGGGCTGGTGACCCTGGAAGATATCTTGGAAGAAATCGTTGGTGAGATCGCCGATGAACACGATGTCGAACTGGAAGGCTTGCGCCCACAGGCCGACGGCTCAGTGATCGTCGATGGTTCTGTGCCGATCCGCGACCTTAACCGGGCGGCTGACTGGAGCTTGCCGGATGATGAGGCAACGACGATTGCGGGCCTTGTGATTCACGAAGCGCGGATGATCCCGGAGGAGCGCCAGATCTTTACCTTCCACGGCTTCCGCTTCACGGTGCTGCGCCGGGAGAAAAACCGGATCACCCGGCTGCGCATCATGCCTTTGGGGCAGATGCGGGCGGCAGCCCAAGCATAGAAAAATTGAGAACAATCTGCGCAGTTCTGGCGAAGGTTTGAGCTCCAGTATCCAATATTATTGTTGTTGCGTGGGGGCGGTTTCGCCGTCCTGTTTGCGGCTGTTTTGAGTGACTTTGAGGTTGGTGTAGCTGGCGATGATCACATCAATCGCACCTTCGTCCAGCTTGCGGTTCAAAACCTTCTGAAACGCCAGGGCTTGTTCGGCCCTTTGTTTGGGAAACGCGATGTAACGTGGGACAACGGCGAGCGGGGTATCTGCAAAGCGGAAGCGGCCGACTAAGTCCAGGCGTCCTGCAACAAAGGCCAATGTATCCCGGTCTCCCACAACAGCGTGCAGCCGGCCTGCCGCGAGTTTGCGGACATTTGTTTCGTTGTCGGTTGCTTCTTCTTTGGTCAGGAAGGCCGCATTATCGAACTCCGGCGAGTAAGCGTATCCGCGGACAGTTCCAATGACGTAATCCTTCAAATCATTCAGCGCCTCAAACGTGATGACTTTGTCGACTGGAAACATCAGGGTCGTTATGCCGTTTCGAAAGGGGCCGACCATGTGGAATTTTTCGAACCGTTCTTTGGTTCCGACAAATTGAAACCCAAGGTCAACATCATTGCTTTCGACGCTTTTAACAACACGTTTCCAGGGGAGCTGTGCGAACGAGGGTTTGTGGCCGAGTTCGGTGACAATCAGCCGAACAATCTCAGTGTCGATGCCTTTGTATTTGGTGTCTTCGTAATAATTGTAAGGCGGAAAGTCATATTCGGATGCAATGATCCAGGCATCTGCACTAACAGGGCCTGCGAGCGCGGTTATGATGGCAAACCATGTTGCCAAGAGCAATTTGTAGGTCCGCATGTAGGTCACCAGTGGCTGACACGGTCTGGAGACCATATCAGCCTAAGGTGAAGGAAGATTTGCGGTAATCAGAGAATGTCGAGCGGCAATGCAGTCAATCTCTGAAAAAACAGCTGGGTCAGGTATTTTTGACTTCAATCGCCAACGCGTGAACGGTGCTGGCAAGTTCATCCGCCAGAACTTCGTTGATCGCCCGGTGCTGATTAACCCGGCTCATATCCTGCAGTTTATCGGCGGTGATTTGCACACGGAAATGGGTTTCGCCGCCTTCGCGCCAGCCACCATGGCCACGGTGGTTTTCTGATTCGTCGATGACATTCAGAAAACTTGGGGCAAATGCGGCGGTAAGCTTGTTTGTAATGGTCTGTTGCATAGTCATTCCGGGACTGTGGAGATGCGCAATTCAAAGTTCAAGTCTATGCGTGCCCCGTTCGGGCTGATATTGTGTCTGGCTGTTTGATCTCCGGAGCCTAGATTCGCTTCACAAAGGTTCTGGACTTCTCCAAATTACAACCGCCTAAGGCTTGTCCGCAGGCTTCAAGATCTCATAATCGGCCGCATGAAACTGGATTCAAAAATTTTCGACAGTATCCGCGTCAAACCTGGCAAGGAGAAAAAGGAGCGGATGCAGGAAGACCGCCACCCGGTGTGTGAACATCCGGGCTGTAACCGGCCAGGTGTGCACAAGGCACCAAAAGGGCGGGATCGCGAGGGGCAGTATTTCCGGTTCTGCGTCGATCATGTGCGCGAATACAATAAGACATACAATTACTTCACGGGTATGCAGGATGATGACGTCCGCAGTTACCAGAAGGACAGTCTGACAGGCCACCGACCGACCTGGAAAATGGGGGTCAACAAGCAGGCCGCTGAGGGGCCGGACGGGTTTGACGCTAGGGCATCGATGCGCGGCAATGCGCAACGCCGGAACGAACAAGTGCGCCGGCCGCGGCAAAGAAAGCTTTTGACGCTTGAAAAACGGTCGCTTGATGTGCTCAATCTGCCGTATACAGCGGGTGGCGATGAGATCAAAGCGCGCTATAAAGAGCTCGTGAAATTGAACCACCCGGATGCCAATGGCGGAGACCGCTCTTCTGAGGACCGTCTACGGGAAATCATTCAGGCCTATAATGTCCTGAAGAAGGCCGGATTTCTTTAAGCTTACAGGGCCCTGCAAGCTTTTTCCAAACGACCCATCCCGGACAACGGGATTGCGGAGGACTGATGACTGAGACGACGACTGCGGCAATGGCAATGCCGGACACTGAGATTTCCGTTGAAGAAGTATTTGGCTTCAAGTCGGACCTGAAAGTACCGGCCTTTTCTACACCGTCAGAGCATGTGCCTGAGCCGGATCCTGATTATTTGTTCGACCGGGCGACGACACTGGCGATCCTGGCTGGCTTTGCTCACAACCGCCGTGTGATGGTCACCGGCTATCACGGCACGGGCAAGTCGACCCACATTGAGCAGGTCGCATCCCGCCTAAATTGGCCTTGTATCCGCGTCAACCTCGACAGCCACATCTCCCGGATCGACCTTGTCGGTAAAGACGCCATCGTTTTGAAGGATGGTCAGCAGGTCACCGAGTTCAAAGACGGCATTCTGCCTTGGGCGTACCAGCACAATGTCGCGTTAGTGTTCGACGAATATGATGCCGGCCGTCCGGATGTAATGTTCGTGATCCAGCGGATCCTGGAATCTTCCGGCCGCCTGACGCTGCTCGATCAGAGCCGGGTTATCCGCCCGCACGCCGCCTTCCGCCTGTTTGCGACGGCCAACACCGTTGGTCTCGGCGATACGTCTGGCCTTTACCACGGCACACAGCAGATCAACCAGGCACAGATGGACCGCTGGTCGATCGTCACTACGCTGAACTATCTGCCGCATGACAATGAAGTCGATATTGTTCTGTCGAAGGCCAAACACTTCCAGACGGACGAAGGCCGGAACACCGTTTCCAAGATGGTCCGCCTGGCCGACATGACCCGGAATGCGTTCATCAACGGTGACTTATCGACCGTGATGAGCCCGCGGACCGTGATCACCTGGGCTGAAAACTCGGAAATCTTCGGCGACGTCGGCTTTGCCTTCCGCCTGACCTTCCTGAACAAATGTGATGATATGGAACAGTCCCTGGTGGCTGAGTTCTATCAGCGCTGCTTCGGTGAAGATTTGCCGGAATCCGCTGTCAACGTCGTAATGAGCTGAGGACCCTATGGCGCCACGGCCAGGTAGCAATTCTCTTCCGGGCAATAAGCCCGCCCCGACCACGGAGCCGCTGAAGCAATCCGTTGCCGGAACCATGCGGGCAATTTCCGGAGAAGCGGAGCTGGAAGTCATTTTCTCCGGCGACCGGCCAGGCCTGTCCGGTCTTTCTGCCCGCTTGCCTGAACCGTCCCGTAAACTGAGTGCCCATGAAGTCGCGGTCACGCGCGGTTTGTCGGATGCCATGGCGCTGAAAATCGCCTGTCACGACAAGGCTGTTCACGCCAAAAACATGCCGCAGGGTCCGGACGCCCGGGCCATTTTTGAGACTGTAGAGCAGGCGCGCTGTGAGGCGGTTGGGGCCCGTCGCATGCAAGGGGTTGCCGACAATCTGGCTGTCATGCTGGACGATAAGTTCCGCAAGGCCGGTGCACCGGATATTGCCAGCCGGGAAGAGGCGCCGCTTCAAGACGCGCTGTCGCTGATTGTCCGCGAACGCCTGACCGGTGCAAAACCACCGGCTAGCGCGACCAAGCTTGTCGATCAATGGCGCGACTGGGTGGAAGAAAAGGCTGGTGCCGAACTGGACAGCCTCGAAGCTGAGGTGGAAGATCAGAACAGCTTTGCCTCCCGCTTACGCGATGTGTTGAAGTCGCTCGATATGGCCGATGAACTCGGCGATCACGACGATGACATGGATCCCGAGCAGAACGAGGATCAGGGCAACAACGACGAAGCTGAAACCGGCGAAGACACCGAAGACGACAGCGGTGAGCAGGAAGCGGCTCCCCAGGAAATGGAACTGTCTGGCGAAGAGCAGGACAGTGGCGAGACCGAAGCCTCTGAAGCTGATTTCGACGAGCTTGTCGATCAGGACATGGCCGAGGATTCCGAAGAAGCTGGCGAAAGTGAGCGGCAGGACCATCCGTTTTCCAACAGACCGCCGGAATCCGATTACCGGGTGTTCACGACCCAGTTCGATGAGACGATTACCGCCGAAGAGCTGTGCGATACGGCTGAGCTCGATCGTCTGCGTGGTTTCCTCGACAAGCAGCTGACCCATTTGCAGGGTGCCGTTGCCCGGCTTGCCAACCGTCTACAACGCAAACTGATGGCGCAGCAAAACCGGGCTTGGGACTTCGATCTGGAAGAAGGTCTTTTGGATACGGCGCGTCTCACACGCGCAGTTACTGATCCGATGGCGCCTCTGGCCTTCAAACAAGAGCGGGACACAAACTTCCGCGATACCGTGGTGACGCTGCTTCTGGACAATTCCGGTTCCATGCGTGGCCGTCCGATTACCGTTGCTGCCACTTGTGCCGATATTCTGGCCCGCACGCTGGAACGCTGCGGCGTTAAAGTCGAGATTCTCGGCTTTACCACAAAAGCCTGGAAAGGCGGTCAATCGCGGGAAAGCTGGATCGGGGCCGGTAAGCCGCCAACACCGGGCCGTTTGAACGATCTGCGCCACATCATCTACAAGTCTGCAGATGCCCCCTGGCGCCGTGCCCGGCGCAATCTCGGTTTGATGATGCGTGAGGGCCTCTTGAAGGAAAACATCGACGGCGAAGCCTTGTTGTGGGCGCACGATCGCTTGATGGCCCGGCCGGAGCAACGCCGTATCCTGATGATGATTTCCGATGGGGCACCGGTTGATGACACGACCTTATCTGTCAATCCGGGCAACTATCTGGAACGGCATCTGCGCTACGTGATCGAAGATATCGAGACCCGGTCACCGGTCGAACTGATTGCGATCGGCATCGGCCATGATGTCACCCGCTATTATCGGCGGGCTGTGACCATCGTCGATGCGGAAGAGCTGGCTGGTGCGATGACCGATCAGCTCGCCGATCTTTTTGATGATGAGGTTCAACTGGCCGCTCAACATGGTCGGGGCCGCCGGCGCCGGGCCGGTCAACGGTAGGCCGCTGCGGGAGCGTGATGGCTGGTTTGCCTAATCTAGTAAGAACCGTTGCAGCTTTATTGGCTGCTGCGGTTCTTTTTATATCTACACCGGTTTGGGCTCTCGTATTCTTGGCGGATGGAGAGCCGGTCAAGGTTAGAACACGGCCGATTGAGACGTTTCATATCGGTCATCCGGACCGGGAGTTTGGCGAACTTACATTTCTCGGCGGGTTTGAAATTCTGGCGTCTGACCGCAAGACCGGCGGACTGTCCGGTGTCATCAGTTTGAATGGCGGCAATGAGCTGCTGGCGGTCACCGACAATGGCCATTGGGTTGCGGCCACTGTTGAGCAGACGGACACCGGAGCGCCGAAAGGACTATCCGATCTTCGCTTTGCCCCGCTTCTGGGGGCAGATGGCAAGACACTTCGGGCGCGCTGGGGGCATGATACTGAGGCGCTGACCTTGGCACCATCAGGACTCTATGTGTCTGCAGAGCGCAATCATGCCATCTATCATTACGCCTGGCCGTTGCTGTCGGGTAAGGCGAAAATGCTGGGACAGGTGGCGATGCCGCGCGATCTGGCATCTTTGCCGCGCAACACCGGGATCGAAGCCTTGGCGGCGGGCCCGGAGGGCAGTGCTCTCGAGGGAAAACTGATTGCCATCAGCGAGACTTCGCCCAGCGATGCCCATGATCTGTCCGGTTTTATTTTGAGTCCTGAAAAGACAGCTCGTTTTTCCGTAAAGCGGCATGACCGGTTCGACGTTACCGATGCTGCTTTTTTGCCAAATGGCAACCTGCTCTTGATGGAGCGCCGGTTCAACATGAAGGATCTGATCGGCCTGCGCCTGCGCCGCATTGAAGGTCAGGCCATAAAACCGGGCGCGGTTCTTGACGGTGAGTATCTTCTGGACGCTGATTTCAATTACCAGATCGACAACATGGAAGCTCTCGCCGTCCATCAGAATGCGGCTGGAGACACAATTCTGACCTTGCTATCGGACGACAACAGATCGCTGTTGCAGAGGACCTTGCTTCTGCGTTTTCGCTTGAACAGGTAAAATATCCAACGAAGTGGCGTTGGTGGGCTCGAAATACTATCTTAGGTTTAATCGGCCTAGGGTAACACTATCATGCAGCCAAGCATCATCAGAACCAAAGACAGGCCAGAACTGGCGCAGATCACCGCCGAATGGCGATGGAATGCGTTTATGCAAGATAGCATCTACACACGCGCTGACGCTGTGGACTTTGATGTTCAAAGTGCAAGCAGTGAAGATCTCATACCGACAGTTTTGGTGCTGCTGGAAGAGCAAACGCCTGCTGGGATGGTCACCCTTTGCTTGAACGACGTTGAACACAGGCCGGACCTTAATCCTTGGCTGGCCGGATTGTATGTGGAGCCGGAATTCCGCGGAAAAGGATATGGATCCCGTCTCGTTGATGAACTGGAGGCGCTGGCCCGAAGCGCGGGAGAAAACCGGCTCTACCTTTATACGCCAAACGCTGAAGGGTTTTACATGAAGGCCGGGTGGGAAACGTTTGAGACCTTTGAAGAACAGAAACGGTTGAATTCCATAATGCGGAAGGATCTAGATCCTTGAACAAAAAAGGCGCCGGAGCGGCGCCTTGATTATATTTCTCAGAGATTTGAGCCTTTACGCAGCCGAGCCGTTTGGCTGCGGCTGGAACAGGCTCAGAATGATCCTGTACGGCGCCAGCAGGGCAACAGCGACCAGCATTTTCACCAGGAAATCACCAACTGCGAGTGAGATCCACAGAGGAACCTGAATAGCGTCTGCGACACCAAGGAACGGCACTGGGAACGCCAGCGAGCCGTCGTCCATACCGAAACTGAAATCGACGAAGGCAAAGGCCGCCGCAAAGGCGATGCCGAAGAACAGCAACGTGTCGATCATGGAGCCGATCAGCGAAGACGCGATCGGTGCTTTCCACCAGGTCAATTGGCGCAGGCGGTCAAAGATCGTCACATCCAGAAGTTGAGCCACCAGAAAGGCCGTGCCGGAGGCAACCAGAATCCGCGGCGTCGTAAAGGCTTCGTCCAGCGTCCAGAACACCATCGGTACAGCAATAGCAAGCACAAAGCCGGTCAAAACGACTTTGCGCGCCGCCGACGGTCCGAAGCGCCGGTTGGTCAGATCGGTCACCAGGAAGGCGATCGGATAGGTGAACGCGCCCCAGGTTAAAAGATCGGCCAGATTAACCCCGCCGAGCACATACTCGACCGGGAATTGGACAAGAAAATTCGAGGCCACAACGACAATCGCCATCGCGAAAACCGCGATGGCGAGATCGGCCACGGAGAAACTCCGGGTATTTTCCATGTTTGACCCCTTAAGGGTTAAGCTGCAGCGGCTTCTGCCTGCTTGCGCTTGATGCTGACTTTGATCTTGCGTGCGCTGTCAGACAGTTCAGCGTCGGATGCTTTCAGCAGGTATGCGTCCAGGCCGCCGCGGTGCTCAACAGAGCGCAGTGCGTGTGCGGAGACTTTCAGCTTGAAAGTTTCGCCCAGTGTGTCGCTCATCAAAGAGACGTTGCACAGGTTCGGCAGGAACCGGCGGCGAGATCTGTTGTTTGCGTGTGAGACATTGTTGCCGGTCATCACGTCTTTACCGGAGAGTTCGCAACGGCGAGCCATCATATCACCTTTTGTTTTTGTGGCTGGGCCGTTACAAGAACCCAGCAAGACCAACCGGAAGCGGCGCGGACCTGAGGCCCGGCGACATCGTCTCCGGCAATTCTCGGAAAAAGTTGCCCCGCTATAAAGGCAGTGCGCGTCAACGTCAAGACATCTACATGCCTTTGGCACGATTCAGTGCTTTTATTCCGATTTTGCGCTGGCGTTAACCAGTGAGTTACCAAGATTTAGAAGAATTGTCCCGGTTCGTGGGGCTGATTTTCATGTTACTATTAACCCTGCGTAACATCCTTGGCGCGGGGGCGCGAACGCCGCCGGTGAGTGCGGCGCGGAGGTTTAAAGTGTTTGGTATAAAGTCAATTGGACGGATTGCAGTACTGCCATTTCTGGCTGGCGCGCTGTTAATTTCGCCCGCTCACGCAAAAAAGAACCATGTGGGCGGTGTCTATTCCATTTCGATCGCCGGATTTAAGGTCGCCAAGGGGACGCTCTCTTTGGTGATGCAAGGCAATGCCTATTCCGCCAAGGTCAGCATGGCACCTGCCGGGATCGGAACACTTTTTTCGACCGGCAAGGGCGGGGCAGAAGCGTCCGGCTGGCTTGTGGGTTCTAAGGTGGTGCCGTCTAGGTACCGCATGGCGTCTCACGCCGCGAACCTCGATTTTTACGTCAATCTAAAACAGGGATCCGGCAACATCCGCCGTATGGAAGTTGCGCCGAAATTCAAGCCGAATGCGGAACGGATCAAGGTCACCAAACGCCACCGCCGCAATGCGATGGACCCGCTCAGCGCCGCGTTGATGCCGGTGCGCAGAGCCAAAGACAGCCTCGGGCCAAAGGCGTGTTCGCGCAAATTGCCGATTTTTGATGGCTGGACGCGGTTTGATATCAAACTGTCTTATCAGGGCATCAAAGAAGTTTCCGGCCGTGGCTATGACGGTCCGGTGGTTGTCTGTAAGGCCCGCTGGGTTCCTGTCGCTGGACACCGGCCGTCGAAAGCGTCGGTAAAATATATGGCGAAGGCGCCCATGGAAGTCTGGATCGCGCCGATGGGCCGCAACAATGTGTTGATCCCCTACCGGATTTCGATTGCGACCAAAAGCGGACGCCTGCTGGTTGAAGCTTCCAAACTGAATATCGATGGCAGCGGCAGCGACCAGGCAGCCCGATAACGCTCGAGGCGGCTAAAAGAACTCGTTTACGCGTGGCCATCGGAATTGGCGTTTAGTATGCCGGTTTCCGTTGCCAATTTCGTCTAAAAGTCACGATAGGTCAGCAGAGCAACACTTGCGCCCCTTCGCGTCTCTTGATACAGCCCTTCCCGATATGCCTCCGGGACGCTCCTGTTCCAGGTACTTCTTTCCGGATCCGATGACATGCTCGGGTCCGTCATGTTTCAGGTTAGCGAGTACATGCACAGCTATTTGGAATTCGAAAAGCCCGTCGCCGATATTGAAGGCAAGATCCAGGAGCTGCGTGCTTTGGCCGCAGAAGATGGGGAAGTCGTCCATGTCGAAAGTGAAATTGACCGGCTGAAAGCGAAATCCGCCCAGACGCTGCAGGATATTTACGGCAAGCTGACGCCCTGGCAGAAGACGCTGGTGGCGCGCCATCCGGACCGGCCGCATGCGATCGAATATATCACCGGTCTTGTTGAAGATTTTACGCCGCTCGCTGGTGACCGGAATTTCGCCGAAGACCATGCGCTCATCGCCGGTATCGGCCGGTTCCGTGGTCAATCTGTTGCGGTGCTCGGTCAGGAAAAGGGCCACGACACCGAAACGCGGTTGAAGCATAATTTCGGCATGGTGCGTCCGGAAGGCTACCGCAAGGCTGTTCGTGTCATGGAAATGGCTGAACGCTTTGGTTTGCCGTTGATCAGTTTTGTCGACACGTCTGGCGCATATCCGGGACGGGGCGCAGAAGAGCGCGGTCAGTCCGAGGCGATTGCCCGCTCCACGGATGCCGGTCTTGGCCTTGGAACTCCTTCGGTTGCGGTTGTGATCGGTGAAGGCGGCTCCGGCGGCGCGATTGCGATCGCCACGGCCAACAAGGTTCTGATGATGGAACACGCGATTTATTCGGTGATTTCACCGGAAGGAGCGGCATCCATCTTGTGGCGCGACAGCGCGAAAGCTCAGGACGCGGCCACAGCCCTCAAAATCACGGCGCAGGATCTGAAACAGCTCGGCGTGATCGATGGGATCGTCGATGAGCCGGTTGGCGGTGCGCACCGCGCTCGCGAAATCGTCATCGACACTGCAGGGGCCGCGATTGAAGCAGAGTTGAAACAACTGTCCGGCCTCAGCTCAGATCAGTTGCGCAAGCAGCGTCGCGAAAAATTCATCGCGATCGGCCGCACGCTCTCTTAAAGCGGGAAAACCGCAAACTATTCACGAAAGGCCGCCGGTAGGCGGCTTTTTGCCATTGTGTGGCCAGAATTTGCCGTCAATCAGGCATTGCTGCGATGGGATTACGATTTGCTGTGCTTATCACCGGAATGTGGTTCGCTGCGGTTCAGACAATACAGTAACTTATCGTCAACCATCCTTGCCTAGCTTTGGCGTGGGGGCGAGATGGGCGTTTTTGAGCCGATGGCTGTGAAGCCGTTGGATCAGAGATCCGATCAGTTTGGGACAGTCATATGATTTTCGGGCGTTTCCCGTCTTCGGCGGACAGCCAGCGTATTGCAGACACCACCGGCTCCAAACGCACACCCTTGCGTATTGCTGCAGCTGTCATGACGGCTGGTTTTCTGGCGGGGTGTCAGGCCGATGAATTTGCCTCCGGTCCAAACCGGCACAAGGCTCCGGTCAACGCTTCGATCAAGCGCAAGATGACCGATCTCAACATGTCCTCGACATCGCCGATCATGATCCGGATCTTCAAGGAAGAATCAGAACTGGAAGTTTGGAAAAAGACCCGCACTGGCAAGTTCAAGCTCTTGGAAGAATTCGAGATCTGCAAATGGTCTGGCAAGCTTGGACCGAAGTTCAAGGAAGGCGACCGGCAGGCACCGGAAGGGTTTTATGAGATCACCCCGTCCCTGATGAACCCAAAATCCAGCTATCACCTTGCTTTTAATCTCGGGTATCCGAACAAGTACGACCGCTCACACAATCGCACCGGGTCGCACCTGATGGTCCATGGCGCGTGTTCCTCGCGCGGCTGTTACGCCATGACCGATGCGCAGGTGACGGACATCTATGCGCTCGCCCGCGACAGTTTCAAAGGCGGTCAGCGAACATTTCAGGTTCAGGCCTTTCCGTTCCGCATGACGGCGGAAAACATGGCGCGTCACCGGAACAATGAGCACATAGACTTCTGGCGGATGCTGAAGACCGGTTACGACCACTTTGAGGTGACCAATACGCCGCCGAAGATTTCGGTCTGCGAGAAAAAGTATGTTTTTGATGCGACCACACTGGTCGATGGCGTTCCGTTCCGCGCCAGCTCAAAATGTCCGGCCTATGAAGTGAACCCGCGGATTGCCATGGCCGTTCAAGCTAAGCAGAACCGGGATGACGAAAAGTTTCAAAAGCTGGCCGCACGAATGGATGCCAAGGAAGAGCTCAAAAAACGCTGGGAAACGCGCCAGAAGACATTTGCTAATGCCATTTCCGCCGGCGAGGCTGATGCTCCGCAAACTGCCGCAACAGAAACTGCTGCAGCCCCCGCCACACCAGCTCCTATAACGGCAAGTCCAGCAGAAAAGCAGCCGGTTGAAACGGCCTATGCAGCTAAGGAAAGTGCACCGGGCCGGTCAGCAACCGGGTTCTTCAAACGCTGGATACCGTTTGGCTCAAAAGCTGCGGAAGCTGGTGTTGGGCCAATCGCGACCGAAGTGGTTCCCGCGGCCAAGCCGTGATCGCATAAGGCTAGAGCATCCTGCGTTCCGGTGAACGCAGACAAGATGCTCTACCACTTTAAAATCGATCAGCTTTTGGCTGTTCAAGCGATTCCACCTGAACAGCCGCTGATCTAAGCGGTCAATTCGGGTAGTCCCATAGAAATACCTTCCCGGAGAACCTCCGGGTCATAGGCTTTACGGGCAAAGACCTCGCGCACCATCGGCTCAAAGGTTTCGATCGGTTCGCTTTGATAGCCGGGGTCGAAGGATGCCTGGTCCCAGCGCTCACAGAAGTCGGCACATGCCTGATAGTGGATGTGATCCTTGAACTGGTCGCGCGCGTTTTCATCCCAATTGTAGTGTTTTGCGTAGTAGAGCATCTGGAAGATGCCATGGTGCTCGACCACCCAGGCAACTTCATCTCGGACAAAGGGCCGGAGAACCTCGGCAGAGAATCTGTCATGGTTCTGCGGTGCCAATCCGTCGCCAATGTCGTGTAGCAGTGCACCAACCACCCAGTCGATATCCGCACCTTCCCGGAGTGCCCGGGTTGCGGACTGCAGGCCATGCTCCATGCGGGTGATTTTATAGCCCGTCATAGTGTCTTCGCCCTGACGTTTGAGTTCCGCCAGGATCCGGTCCGCAGTCAGTGCATGAAATGGTTTTTCGGCTTCAGCCAAAAGGTCATAGTCTGCCTTGGTGCCATCTTTCATTTGAGTGAAGGATACGGTTTTCATGGCCTCATCTCTCCGCTGTTCAGATAGTATATTGAGCTGGAGATGCTGAGTCTGTCTATATCGATTGCGACATCGGTAAGTGTGTTCCGCGCCACGGTCGAGGTGGCGCGAAACAGTTTGCGACTGTTATTGGCGTTGAGGTCTTGGCGTTTCAGGCAATACAGACTCAAGCGCCAATCCAATCGCGAGCAAGTGCCGGTCTGTATACGCAGGACCATCCAGTTCTAGTCCCACCGGCAAGCCGTCTTTTGTCAGTCCGATTGGCAGCGACAGGCCCGGAATTCCCGCATTCGAACCAGGGTCGGTATTGCGAATGAATGTTTGAAAAGTCGGAACTTCCTTGCCGTTCAACGTCACATTCATGTCGGAGCCTTGGATGGGCTGTGCTGGCAGTGGTGTTGTCGGGAAGGCAATGGCGTCCAACTTGTTGGCAGCGAAGAGATCCGCATAGGCGGCCTGTAGCTGCGGGCGCAGGTCGTTGATTGATGTTTCATAAATCTCGTCTGGAATGGCCTGGTCTCCAAGGATGAGATTGTCGAACACAAATTTAACATCCGGACTTGCGACTTGGGTGGCAACGTCTTCAAGGGACTTACCGGTGTTGTTGTCTTTTAGAAACTCTGCAAGGTCACGCTTCACCTCCCAAAGGGCGATTGGAAACCCGATCTTGCTAGCAAGATCGACGATTGTGGTCGTGTCGACCGGAACCAGCGCTACACCTTCCGCCTCCATCGCAGCGAATGCCGCCTTCATCAAACGATCTGTTTCTGGGTCGATGTTCTCATTGAAGGTTGCGGGAACGCCTATACGAATGGTTTTCAGATCAGCCGCAGTTAGCGCTGCGCCGGTTCCGGTAATGATACCGTCAATCAAGACCAAGTCTTCGACAGACCGTGCCAATGGGCCGGCTGTGTCGCGGGTCTTCGAAATCGGGATGATGCCGCCTTGCGGATACCGCCCACTGCTGGGACGTAGGCCAGCCACGCCGTTGAGAGCCGCCGGAATGCGCACCGATCCACCAGTGTCAGTTCCAAGTCCTGCTGGTGCTAGGTGCCCGCCGACAGCGGCTCCTGTGCCACCGCTGGAGCCGCCGGCAAAGCGGCTCGAATCGTACGCATTGGCGACCGCCCCAAACGCGGCATTGTTGGAGGTGATGCCGAAGGCCAGTTCATGCAGATTTGTTTTGCCAAGAAGGATCGCGCCGGCCTCTTTCAATTTTGCGAGAACTTGGGCGTCTGAGGATGGAACCCAGTCTTTTAACGCAGGTGTGCCGCCGGTCGCGGGCAGTCCTTCAGCTATTATGTTGTCCTTCACCACAATCGGGACACCATGCAGCGGACCGAGCTCCGCACCGTCCTTTTGGAAGGAGTCTGCGGCTTTTGCTGCTGCACGTGCGCCGTCTGGATCGAAGGTAATGTAGGCCTTGCCGGCGTCATTGCCGGTGCGGTCTATCAGAGCTTCAACCAGTTCCAGGGATGTCATATTGCCGTCAGCGATGGCTTTTGCGGCCTCAGACGCCGTGAGCTCGGTTAGATCCGATGCGGACAGCGCTGGACCGGCGGAGAGTAGAAAAGCGAGTAGGCTCGCCTGAAAGTACCGTTTCATGGAAGGTCCCTTTGGTCATTGTTTTTGGGAGTTTCATGAAACAGCAGCGATTGTGCGGCCACATCCTCAGGATTGAGGAGGCGCTGCGGTTAATTCGCCGTGCGGGTCAATTCAGCCGAATGCCGTTGATCTCGGCAGCAAGTGTTGCCCGGCCAACTATGCCGGATTTTTGGAACACATTTCCGAGATGCGTTCGGACTGTTGTTACCGATATCCCGAGGCTTTCGGCGATCTCGGCATCCCGGTGACCGCAAACAGCCAGCCGGACAACATCGGTCTCCCGCGCTGTCAGACCGAACCGAGCAGCCCAATCCTCAATCCGCCGGTTGGGATCGGCGGCGTTCAACTGCCGTTCGAAAGCGCGGATCGAGCGTAGCGCATTGGCATAGGCTTGGCCGATTGCCTCCAGGATTTCGATGTCCCGCCGGTCAAAAGTATCCCGGTTCCGGCTGCGCCAGATGCGGATGTCGCCGATATGTGCGGCCCCCTCATGGGCATGGAAATTCATGCCGTGACAGAGCCCGTCGCGGGCGAGAAAGTCATTAAAGAACTCGGTTTTGGCGAGATCTTTCTGGGAGAGGATCTCATTTACATGAGTTGCACGGCGGCGGCGGCGCAGATTTTGGGTAATCGGGTCGCGGTACTGGTAGTAACTCTCGTATGCGGCGAGATTGGCCGAGTTCATGTTGATCGAAACACGCCCAGTGTCAGAAGCCGTCTCCGCACTCCAGACATAGGAGGCGAAATAGTCGGCCTTTAACAGATCCAAAAGCCGTTCGCCGACCCTGCTCCGCAGCTCCGGACCGTCGCCAATCCGGGTCAGATCCTGCATGATCTGAACCAGCACAGCAGTTTCGCGGGACGAAAGGGTCGTCAGCATGGCTCCTCCAACAGGGAGACTATAACCCGGCGCAGCGCGGCGGGCCAACCCTCTCCGGCTGACGGAGTAACCTGGCTTACTTCGGCATCAAGGCCCAATAGTCAAAGTCGAGAATGACACCGTCTTCGTAATTGCCCTCAGCATCTTTGAGCGGGAAATCGGCGCAAGCCCGGTTTTTGGTCGCGACGAGTCGCAGGCGGAGGGCCGCGACATCAGAGCGGCCGTCAATCTCGGCTTTGTCCAACACTTCAGACCAGGCATAAACAGTGTCACCGGCAAAGAGCGGCGCAACATGCCGTCCGCCGTTGATCCCGGCGACATGGAAAGCATTGGCGAGGCCATTGAAGGACAGCGCCCGGGCGAGCGAAATCACATGGCCGCCGTAAATCAAGCGCTTGCCGAAGCGGCTGGCCGATTCCGTATGCAGGTTAAAATGCACCTTCGCCGTGTTTTGATAAAGCCGGGTCGCCATCTGATGTTCGGCCTCTTCCACGGTCATGCCATCGACGTGGTCGATCTTTTCGCCGATCTCATAATCGTCAAAACGGAACGGCGAGCCGGACAGATCATTGTCCCAGTGGGCTGTATCGAGCAGCGGTACCGCATTGCCAAGCGCTTGTGGATCAATCGCCGCCGGCAGATCCGGGACCAGAGCATCCGGCGGCGGGCTGGCGATATCGCGTTTCTTCACCATCACCCAGCGGACATAATCAAGCACTTCGGTGCCATCGTCCGAATAACCGGTGGAGCGCACATAGACGACGCCGGTCTTGCCGTTGGAGTTTTCCTTCTTGCCTATGACTTCAGAGACGGTCGACAGCGTGTCGCCTGGATAAACGGGGGCCAGGAACCGGCCGCCGGCATATCCGAGATTGGCGACAGCGTTCAGAGAAATGTCCGGCACGGTCTTGCCGAACACCACATGGAACGTCAGCAGATCATCGGCCGGGGCATGGGCATACCCAAGAGACTTGGCAAAGGCATCAGAAGACTGAACGGCAAAGCGGGAGCCGTAAAGGGCGGTATAAAGCGCCTGGTCGCCGGCTGTGACCGTGCGCGGTGTCGGGTGTTTGATCACCTGGCCGATCTGAAAATCTTCGAAAAAATTGCCCGCGTTCGTCTTGCTCACCGATGCCTCCCAATTCATTTGTGTTGGTTGGATTAAACCTGTTTGCGCCGCACAAGAAAAGGCCCCCAAAAGGCGAAAGGAGGCCGCGTGTCAGTGACTCTGCGTTAGGCGTTGGCAACATGGGTTTTCCGGACCTGTCCAGGCGGAACGTGGAACACGCGTTTGAAGGCGCGGTTAAAGGCTGGTTCGGACCGGTAGCCGAGACTTGCCGAAATGGCAGCGATGGATTGGCTACTCTGCAAGAGCCGTGCACGGGCGAGATGCATCCGCCAAACCGTCAGATATTCGATTGCCGGCATCCCAACGAGTTCGGTGAAGCGGGCGGAGAAGGCCGAACGCGACATGCCGGCAACGTCGGCCAGCGTTTCCAGCGTCCAGCTCTCGGCCGGAGCCCGGTGGATTGCCAGCACCGCCCGGCCGATCTGCGGATCGCGGGTGGCTTTCAGCCAGCCCCTGTTGGCCTCTGGCGCGGTGTTGATCCAGCGGCGGATCGCCTCGATCACCACAACATCGGCAAGCCGGGTAATGACGGTTTCTCCGCCCGGTCTGAGCTCCCGCGCTTCTCGGGCTATGAATTGAAGCGTTCCCTGCAACCAGCTGCCGGCATCTTCGGTCCAGGTGTCGATCTTCAAGATTTCAGGCAGGAGCTGCATCAACAGTCCGCTGGCGGCATGATCAAGGCGGACGATGCCATACATGATACTGGTTTCCTCACCGCCGCCGCCAAACTCTAGCGTTTCATAAAGCTCGGTGACCTTTCGGATCGGCAACTCATCGAGCGTTAAGAGCGGGGTATTTAGATCACTTCGGAAATTGAGCTCCTGACCCTTGGTCATCAGCACCAGGTTGCCCTTTTCCACTAGAAACGGGTCACCGCCGCCGACCGTCATCCAGCAGCGCCCACCGATGATCACGGCGAAGCTCATCACATTGTCGAAGCCCGGGATCGCAACGCCCCAAGGGGCGGTAAGCCGGGACTGGCAATAAAACGTGCCGGTGAGTTTTAGAAGGTGCAGGATTTCACCAAGAGGGTCGCCAAGCGGCTGGGCAATGGCATCCGGGTTCGGCACATGTGGGGTAGCGGTCATCATCATGGGCAGGACTGTGCCACGAAGTTTCCTGTTCGTCCACATGATCTGGACGATCGGGTAAGAAGTGAAGACGTTCGAGAATTGTTCGTCTCTTTGAAATCCATATCTTCGGGTCATCGCAACAGTTAATCCGGAGAGGACCCATGCAAGACAAGACCATTCTCGTAATCGGCGCGACCGGCAAGACCGGCTCCCGCATCGCCAAATCGCTTGAAGACAAAGGTATTTCCGTTCGCCGCGGATCTCGCAGCGCGCCGGTGCCGTTTGATTGGGAGCAGCCGCAAACCTGGGGTCCGGCGCTTCAGGGCGTCTCGGCTGCTTATGTGTCTTACTTTCCAGACATTGCGGTGCCCGGCGCTGTGGAGCAGGTCGAGGCGTTCACTAAAACTGCGAAGGATGCCGGTGTTGAAAAACTGGTGCTTTTGACCGGCCGCGGCGAACATCACGCGGAACGTGCCGAAGAAGTTGTCCGCAGGTCCGGACTTGCCTTCACCATCGTCCGTGCCGCCTGGTTTGCGCAGAATTACTCGGAAGGCGCATTGTTTGAGCCTGTCATGGCCGGTGTGCTGCCGATGCCGGGCGGTGATATCCGCGAACCGATCGTTGATGTCGATGACATTGCGGCGGTGGCGGTCGCCGCGCTGACCGAGGACGGGCATGACGGCGAACTCTACGAAGTCACCGGTCCGCGTCTGATGAGCTTTGCCGATATGGCGCAGGAACTTTCTAGTGCGATCGGACGCACCGTTCAGCATTTGCCGATCTCCTTCGAAAAATTTCATGCAGAAGTTGCCCGCTCCAGCGGCGAGATGATCGCCGGTGTCATTACCGAGATCGCCCGCGAAACACTGGATGGCCGCAACGCCCATCTTACCGATGGGGTACAGCGCGCCCTTGGCCGCCCGCCGAAAGATTTCACGGACTATGCCCGGGATGCTGCGCGCTCCGGTGCTTGGTCGGCAGCTGCCTGACGTGTGTGAAGAAGGAGATCCATCATGCATATCCCGTGGTTTGACAGAGCAATCCTTGGCGTCGCAGGTGTGTCGGCGCTCGGCATCGGCCTTGCTATCACCGTCGTCCCGGCAGGCTTTTACGCCGCCTATGACATCGTCCTTGGCAGCAATCCGAGCCTTTTGAATGAGCTGCGCGCACCGGGCGCGAACCTCGCAGCGCTTGGGGCTCTCATTCTGGCCGGAGCCTTCCTGTCCGGTGCGAGCCGACTTTCCGCAGCGCTTGGTGCCACCGTATTTCTCGCCTATGCCTTCGGCCGGTTTGTTAGCATGGGTCTGGATGGCGCACCGCACAGTGGACTGGTGACAGCGCTGGTGGTTGAGCTGGTGATTGGCGGGCTGTGCCTCTTGAGTGTGGTCCGGCAGATTAATGCGGTGCGTTTTTCTCCATTCAAGCAAAGGACCACCTGACCGGGACCTACTCCCGCGGTTTGGTCCCGGCTCGGAGACCTGGACTGCACAATCAGACTGCGCCAGAACCAAAAGCGCCGCGAGGATCTCCTCCGGCGTTTTGCGGTGTCGCTTCCCGTTTTGGCGCAGGAGTGGCAGGGCGCGCCAGGCTTTGCTTTGCGCTACTTGTTCAAAGTTTTTCTTCGGCAACAGCGCGTTGCGCTCCGCCCAGGCTGTTTCTCATGGCAATGGTGGATCCGGCTGTCGAACAGGCGCTTGAATGTTGCCACCCCCGCAACGCGTCCTCCAGAGCTGCACCGCTCCAACTGGAATTACGGTCCTCAGGATCATCGACGTCGATGATGATCTGCCGAAGAAAGATTGAAGCGGGAGGTCTTCCAATCGGCACGTACAGATTGGGGTCGGGTGAGGAGAGGTGCCCCTATCGATGGACAATGAGGCCGCCTAACAAACTCTAGACCGCGACTCTCGGTCTGCCGCTTGCCTCGACCGCGATCTCGGCTTCGATGAACATGCTGCGCCCTTCAACTTCCGCGGTACGAACATCGCGGTGAGCCGAAACCTGGATGCCAACCGCCCCGGCTTCTCTGACAGCGTTGAAAGCGTCTTCCCGAAGCGCTGTTTCAAGCCGGTCCAAAGCCGCTTCCGCAGTTTCGAAATCTTCCGGGCCTGCTTCCAGATGCGCCCGGTAATATCCGTCAGATGGCGAGGTGATTGTTCCGCTGCGGCGTAAAGTGATGCGGCCAACCACGGCGCCGATGGCATTTGCAACACCGGCATGCTCCGGGAGCAGCATTCGGCATCCCAGGCGTTCACCGACGGCCGGGTAGTAAGTCGGTGCGGAGGCCCCCAATCCGACAACATCGACGTTGAGGCGCGCCTGCAGTGCGATGAAACCGGAGTGGCCGGACAGTCCGGCCCGCAACAGTTCGTGACGCGCCAGCACATTTGGGCTTTCTTCGAATCGCTCGCCTTCTTCTGTAAAGGCTGCTTCGAGCAACGTGTCCACGGTTTGCCGGGTGAGTTGGTCAATGATGATCTGCGCCATGGCTTCTGCGCTGGGCGCTAGAACTTCGCCATCTCGGCGCCTGCGCCGGGCCAGGTTTATTAGGGCAAGTCGCGCTGCCGCGCCATCCCAAGCATCGAGCAGCCCGAGAACATGGGCTGCATCAGAGGGAGACACGCCGGACACTTGCACCAATCCGCGATCGATCAGGCGGGTCAGCGCACTGCTTTCCATCCGTTTTTGGACAACCGTCGAAACCGGGCGGACACCGCTGCCAATCCGCTCCATCAGTTGCGCTTCTCGGGCCTCAAGACCATGCCCGGCCATCGCACCGCCAACGCAGCGGACAAACCGACCATCATGATCACCCGGCGTCCCGGACTGGGCCTGCTGTTCCAGAACCGGCAGGACACTGTCAGGAGCAAGGCTTGCCATCAGCGAGACGGGTAGTACCCGTTTGGGTCCTAAGCGCACACCGCCGCTCAACCCTTTGTCCAGAAGGTGAACCTGACTGTCGCCGCCGAGACCGCTGGTGCGCATGGCAACGGCCTCGACCATTGTCCGGAACGATCCGACCTGTGCGCCATCCGGGTCGATTGCCGGGCGCCCGTTGCGAACAAGGGCAATATCCGTGGTGGTGCCGCCAATGTCGGAGACCAGGGCTGTGTCCACTCCTGTCAACCAATGCGCCCCGACCACGGAGGCGGCAGGTCCGCTCAGGATGGTCTCAATCGGGCGCTGCTGCGCCTCGCTCGCGGTCATCAGCGCTCCATCGCCGCGTACGACCATCAGAGGGGCCGTTACGCTCAAGTCCAGAAGAGCGTCCTGTGCACGGCCGATCAGACAGTCGATCATGCCGACAAGTCGGGCGTTGAGCACAGCGGTCAGTGCCCGTTTCGGGCCATTCAGCTTGGCCGAGAGCGTATGTGACGTGGTGACCGGCAGGCCCGCAATCTCCGCCACCTTTTCTGCCGCAGAGATTTCGTGCGCCGGGTTTCTTGTTGCAAAACGGGCGGCAACGGCAATGGCTGTCACTCCGGGGTCCAGGGTGTTCAGAAAAGCCTCCAGCGCGTCTTCATCAAGGGGCGCGGCCTCTGTGCCGGCGTGGTTGTGACCGCCACGCAGCAGCAGCACCGGATCATCCTTCACCGCCTTGCTCAATCCGGCCCGTTCAAGATCGTTTTCCGCAAAGCCAATGGCAATCAGCGCCACCCGCGCGCCCTGATCTTCAACCAGCGCATTGGTTGCCAGCGTCGTCGACAGGGACGCCAATCCGACCGAGGCGGGATCGATTTCCGCTTGCGCCAAGGCCGACTGGACGGCCTCCTTGATGCCCTCTGCCAGGTCGTGCCGGGTGGTGAGGGCCTTGGCCGAGGCGACAACCTCGTCTTCGCCGCGCAGGATGACCGCGTCCGTATAGGTGCCCCCTGTGTCGACCCCGAGGTTGAATGTCATGTCCCGTCCTTTTGCTTTGACCGGCCGCTCTTCTGATCAGCGTTCCGATGGATACTTTTTTGCCAAGACTGTCAAACAGTTTCAGCAGTGCTTCATGAGGAGCGGAGCTCGCGGTTGGGGCATTTTAAGAGTTGCGCAGCGGACGGATTTGTACGCGGATGCCAGTCTTTTTTTGCCGGTTCGGACGACTGGATCCCCGCATAAAGCGGGGATGACCGCCGAGAGGACTTTCCGGCGGTGTCACCCCAACCCTGTCCGGATAAGTCGGGTAGATCTTGTATTTCTTGACGAATTTCTATGCTTTTCCCGGATATCTGGTTCTTCAGACATCAAACTCCGGCCACCGGTTGTTCCCGTCTCCGTCTTTGAGGTGGAGAGAGGCGCAAGATGCAGGTCCGTTCGAGTAAAGGCTCTCCAGGCTAAACCGGACAGCAATGAGCTTGATCCGGTGATCCAAATCAGGAATGAGGGCCGGTATCACTGCGATGAACGGGCGATCGGCAACGGACTGCGGTCCAGCGCCAAGTGCGCCGCGAGGTATTCCTCCGGCGTTCGGTCAAAAACTCTCCTGAAAGTCACAGGAGTGGCGGAGCGCGGAAGGCTTTCGCCTTGCGCTACTTGTTCAAAGTGTTTCTTCGGCAAAAGCGCACCGCGCTCCGCCCGGGCTGTTTCTCATGGCAATGGTGGATCCGGCTGTCGAACAGGCGCTTGAATGTCACCATCCCCGCAACGCGCCCACCAGAGCCGCACCGCTCCACCCGGGATTACGGTTCCCAGGATCATTACCACCGGACCTGCCAGGAAAGACCGTTACCTCTTTCCCCCAGCCCCCAGAAACATCAATGTGGCGGCCTGTTCCCTTCCGAAGGGCGGTCCCCCGGAAAGCCCGGTTAACAGGCACGGGAGAAGTATACGGGCAGTGGGGAGGGGCGTGGATAAGATTTATTGTGGTGTCAGAAGGGGCAACTAACTTCGGTTGTCATCCCCGCCTGCGTGCGGGGATCTATTGGTTCCTGAAATGTTTGGGATTGGATGGAGAGTGGCAGTCCGGGTTTGAACAGCAAATCACCTACGGCGGATGGTGAGCTGTGGATTGGATCCCCGCACAAGGCGGGGATGACCAAAGTGGGAAAGGCGGGGCCTTGACTACAACCGCGGTCGTCACCTTGGACTTGTCCCGGCGGTCTCCCATTTCCAGTGCAAAAAGGAAAAGGCGCAGCCTGACTGCTCCGACTGACGTCATCCCCGCCTCCGTGCGGGAATCCATTGCGCATCCAGTTCGGCGTCGGTCTACCGATTCAATTCTTCATACAAATCTCGCCACCCCGGATTGTCTGCTTCAATTGTCCGGATTTTCCATGCCCACGGCCATCGTTTCAGCCGTTTTTCCCGGCGGATGGCGTCTTCCGTTGTTTCAAAGACTTCGTAGTAGAAAAGCCTGGTCACGTCATAGCGGCGTGTGACGCTATCCGCCTGTTTTTCGCGATGTTCATGGATGCGGCGCGCGAGGTTGTTGGTAACCCCGGTGTAAAACGTCCCGTTCTTGCGGCTCACCAACAGGTAGACATAAAACGCCATCCGCCATAGTGAGCGCGATTGGATCCCCGCACAAGGCGGGGATGACCGCTGCGGGGAAGGTGATGGCCTTATCACAGCCACAGTCATCAGCCCCTGAATTTGTCCTGACGACAACCATTTTCCAGAACCAAAGGGAAAGGCACAGTCTCACCGGTCTGACCGGTGTCATCCCCGCCTTGTGCGGGGATCCATTGGTGCCGTTTGCACTCGATCAGCAGGTTTTAGGTGGTTGCGTGGGGTCTGAACAAAAACATGCTCGCAAAGTGGTAACCGTTGCAGCCAGATTATCGTAATCGACCCACTCGAAATATCGCTGAAGAACGTTGAATGAGACTGTTTTTTGGTCACCAAATTTTTCATTCAGCGCATTAGTTGGAACTGCACAAAAAACCCACTGGCTTGCATCCCAATGATTGGCATCGATTTCAGGATTGTTGTGCATCGCAAATATGTAAACGTTGCACAGCCGCTCTGGGGTATCCAAGACGACGGTTAGGTTGTCTTCCTCAAAATACTGTTTTTGTTTTTTTATGTTGTAACTCAAAGTTTTGGATTGTCCCCAAACTTGTCTTTTGGCTGCTTGTTTTACTTGTATCGTGACTGGTCCCGAGACTATATCCGCATAACCCCAACCACCAGCGTGTTCGTACCGATTACCTAACGCCTCTAGAACAATTAGTTCGGCGACTTCGCCTCTGTGGGTATTGTCAATTAAGTCGCCGTTGCGCATCAGTGCGAAGAGTTTGTCTTTTAAATCTTCAGGAGTAATCATTAGTTGACCTTTTCTGAAGTCGATAGATCGAAATTGTATGTCGCCCGGTCACCAGGATAGGGTGATTTCCTGCGTTTCGGGAAAGGGTAAACAGCATGAGCAATAAAACAAAAAACCCGGATCTTTCGACCCGGGCTTTTTAATCACAAACTCAAAAACGCTTAGGCGCTTTCTTTGTTGGCGGCGCGTTCGGCGCGTTTGCGCTCGTGCGGGTCCAGAAGTGCCTTGCGCAGGCGGATGCTATCCGGGGTCACTTCCACCAGCTCATCGTCGGCGATGTAGGAAAGCGCGGCTTCCAGGGTCAGCTTGATCGGTGTGGTCAGCTTGACCGCATCGTCCTTACCGGCAGAGCGGATGTTGGTCAGCTGCTTGCCTTTCAGAACGTTGACTTCCAGATCGTTGCCGCGGGTGTGTTCGCCGACAATCATGCCCGGATACACCTTGGTGCCTGGATCGATCATCATCGGGCCGCGGTCTTCCAGGTTGAAGAGGGCGTAGGCGACCGCTTCGCCGGTGCCGTTGGACAAAAGCACGCCGGTGTGGCGGCCCTGGATCGGACCCTTGTAGCCTTCATAACCGTGGAACAGGCGGTTGAAGATGGCAGAGCCGCGGGTGTCGGACATCAGTTCGGCCTGGTAGCCGATGAGACCGCGGGTCGGGGCGTTGAACACCAAACGGGTGCGGCCGCCGCCGGACGGCTTCATTTCCAGAAGGTCCGCTTTCCGTTCCTGCAGCTTCTGAACAACGGCGCCGGAGAATTCTTCATCCACGTCGATGATGACTTCTTCGATCGGCTCAAGACGGTTGCCGTTTTCGTCCTGCTGGAAAACAACCTGCGGACGGCCGACGCCAAGCTCGAAACCTTCGCGGCGCATGTTTTCAATCAGGATGGCCAGCAGAAGTTCGCCGCGGCCAGAGACGGTGAAGGCGTCCGGCTCGTCGGTTTCTTCGACTTTCAGCGCAACGTTGCCTTCGGCTTCCTTCATCAGGCGCTCACGAATGACGCGCGACTGAACTTTGGAGCCTTCGGTGCCGGCGAGCGGGCTGTCGTTGACGCGGAAGGTCATGGAGAGCGTCGGCGGATCGATCGGCTGGGCCTGCAGGGCGTCGTCGACATCCGGCGAACAAATTGTGTCGGCAACGGTCGCCTTGGTCAGGCCTGCGATGGAGACGATGTCACCGGCTTCGCCCTCATCGATCGGCTGGCGCTCAAGGCCGCGGAAAGCGAGAACCTTGGAAATCCGGCCTGCTTCGATCTGCTTGCCGTCGCGAGACAGCGCCTTTACGGCCATATTCGGGGTCGCGGTGCCGGACACAATGCGGCCTGTTAGAATGCGGCCGAGGAACGGGTCGGACTGAATGGTGGTTGCCAGCAGCTTGAAGGAACCCGGCTCAGACTTCGGTGTTTCGACCTTGTCGAGAACCATCTCAAAGAGCGGCTCCATGTTGTCCTGAGGACCTTCCGGCTCGAGAGCCATCCATCCCTGTTTGGCGGACCCATAAAGAACCGGGAAGTCGAGCTGATCTTCGTTGGCATCCAAAGACGCAAAGAGGTCGAAGACTTCATCAAGCACTTCGTCGGCGCGTTGTTCCGGCTTGTCGATCTTGTTGATCGCAACAATCGGCTTCAGGCCAAGTTTCAGCGCCTTGCCAAGCACGAATTTGGTCTGCGGCATCGGGCCTTCGGCAGCATCGACCAGGAGGATCACACCATCCACCATGTGCAGGATACGCTCGACCTCACCGCCGAAATCGGCGTGACCCGGAGTGTCCACAATATTGATACGGGTGTCTTTCCACTCCAGCGAGGTGACCTTGGCAAGAATGGTAATGCCGCGCTCACGCTCGATGTCGTTGCTGTCCATCATCCGTTCTTCGGTGCGCTGGTTGTCGCGGAACGCACCGGATTGCTTCAATAGAACGTCAATGAGTGAGGTTTTGCCGTGGTCAACGTGTGCGATGATGGCAATATTTCGCAAGTTCATGAGTTGGGCTCCAAAAGACATGAAGCGGGCCCGTTAAGAGCCCGCAGCACGTCTGGATAATAATTTCCGGGATCGGCTCATTTGCCGAATTTGGCGCCTTATATACGCGCAGTGCGACAATTGTGCAATGCAGTGGCAGTTCTGCTCATTGACAGAAGTGCGGCTGCACCCTAGATAGTAAGGTATCCTTATTAAATTGCTGTTATCTGGTGGGTTATGACCTTACCTCCCCCCAATGTGGGCGTGACAATGCTGATCGTTGATTTGGCGCGGATGCTCCGCCGCCGGTTTGAGGCTGCCTTGTCGGATGTCGAGACGGGATTGACCGTTGGAGAAGCGCGGACGCTGTTTTATGTCTGGCGAATGCCGGGCCAGCGGCAAGCTGTGCTGGCTGATGCCATGTATGTCGAGCCGATGACCCTGGTCGGTTATCTGGACTCGCTGGAAAAGGCGGGGTTGATCAAACGCTGCCCGGACCCATCAGACAAACGCGCGAAGTTGATTGAATTGATGCCGGAAGCTGACCCGCTTCTGGAGAGTATAAGTGTCGCCCTGGAAGGTGTGCGCACCAAGGCGCTGGAAGGTGTAACCGGTGAAGACCGGGCAACTCTGGAACACCTTCTTCAGAACATGAAAGACAGCCTGTTCCTGCAATCGGCCAACGGGAAGGGCAAATGACGGAACAAGCGTCCATGATGAGTGCGCGCAGGACCGCGCTTTTGGGCGCCGGCCTGGTGGCTGTCGGGCCGATATCGATGGCGCTTTACACGCCAGCGATGCCAACGCTCGTAGAGGTGTTCGGCACGTCCGATTCTGCCGTCAAACTCACGCTGACGTCCTATTTTGCGGGCTTTGCGGCCACACAGCTGATTTGTGGCCCACTCACCGATGCTTTTGGCCGCAAGCCTGTGACCATCCTGTTCCTCGGCATCTATCTGGTGTCGAGTGTGCTTGCGACTTTCAGCCCAACAGTGGAATTCATGGTTTTTGCCCGCGCGCTTCAGGGTGTCGGGGCGGCGATCGGCATTTCCGTGTCGCGGGCGCTTGTACGCGATCAGTTCACGGGGCAGGATTCGGCGCGGATCATGAACACGATTGCCATGATGCTGGCGCTTGGGCCGGCGCTGTCGCCGACCATCGGTGGTTTTGTGCTGGAGCTCTTCGGTTGGCGCGAAGTTTTCTGGTGCATGGTGATCTATGGCCTGGCTTTGATGGCAGCCGTTACGGTTTTTCAGGTGGAAACCAACCCTAATCCGGGCAAACACCACCTCAATCCGCGGCAGCTCGGGATCAATTACCTGGCTCTCATAAAAGATCCTCGGTTTTTGGCGCCGGCACTTTTGATTGGCTGCGGCCTTGGCAATATTTATGCATTGGCAACGGTGTTACCGTTTGTCCTGATTTATAAAGTTGGTTTGACGCCGTCCGAGTTTGGCCTGACCATGATTTTGCAGTCCGGGTCGTTCATTTTGGGGACGGTGATTACCGGCCGTTTGTTGAAAGTAACTGAAGCGCATCGGCTTGTGCCCTTCGGCTTGGTGATGCTGATTGTCGCGTCCTGCGTCATGTGTTTTCTGACACTCACACAGCCGCTCTCCATCACCACCGTGATGGCCCCGGTAGGGCTGTTTGTGTTTTCGCTCGCCTTTGTGCTGCCAGCCAGTTTCACCGAATCCATGGCGCCCTTTCCGCATATTGCCGGCGCTGCAGCCTCCATGCTTGGGTTCCTGCAATTTGGCGGCGGGGTGGCTGCGAGCTTGATTATCGCTCTGGTAGGCGACCCGGTCTTGGGGCTTGCCCTGGTGCTTCCTGCAATGCCGGTTCTCGGTGTCGTGAGTTATCTGGTGCTCAAAAGCCAGAGTTCTCAGCATGCGGCTGCTGAATAGCGGCTCAAATTGTTCCAGTTCCGGCCTGGTGCTGCCGCTGCTTGACCTTGGCTATTGAAGCGGGCATTCAGTCAGTCCTGAGTTATCAAGGAACTGAGAATGGCCAAGGCCGCCAGCTACGCTCTGCCAACACGCCGCGCCCATGTCATGGGTATTTTGAACGTCACGCCGGATTCTTTTTCTGATGGTGGCCGCTTCAGCGCGGCCGATGTTGCGCTTGAGCATGCCAAATCCATGATCGCAGAAGGCGCGGATCTTCTGGATGTCGGGGCAGAGAGCACGCGTCCCGGGTCGACACCGGTTGAGCTGGATGAAGAATGGGCGCGCCTTGCGCCAATCCTCGAGCCCGTAATCGATTTGGGCATTCCCGTATCCATCGACACGTATAAAGCGGAAATCGCCCGGCGGGCCGGATCCGCCGGGGCTGCATTGGTCAACGACGTTTGGGGCTTGCAAAAAGATCCGGCGATGGCTGATACGGTTGCAGAGCTGGGTCTTCCTGTGGTGATGATGCACAACCGGGATGAGGCGGACGCCGGAATAGACATCCTTGCCGACATCGACCGGTTTTTTGAAATCTCAATGTCTTTGGCCGATCGCGCCGGTATTCCGCGGGACAAACAAATCCTGGATCCAGGTTTTGGATTCGGCAAAACCATTGATCAGAATTTCATCATCCTGAACCGGCTGGAAACCTTGAAGAAACACGGGCTTCCGATCTTGGCTGGTGCCTCGCGGAAACGGATGATTGGGGCGGTTCTTGGTGTCGAAACGGATGAGAGGCTGTTTGGCTCGATGGCCGTGCATATAACAGCGATCCAGAATGGTGCCAGCATCATTCGGGTTCACGATGTACGTCCACACGCCGATTGTGTGCGTATGCTGGAAGCAACACGTTTGGAACGGAATCCAGCCTAGTATGACATCTGAAAACATAATTTCAGCTTCCGCCAATGCCCCGACACGATGTGCCTTGGGGCTTGGATCCAACATTGGCGACACGCTTGCGCATCTCGAGAAAGCACTGGAACTTTTAGATGCAAGCGATGGGATCAATGTTGTCGCGCGCTCGTCTGACTACAAGACGCCGCCATGGGGACCAGTTCCGCAAGATGATTTCAGGAATATCTGTGTTTTGGTCGATACGGTTTTATCGCCGCATGCGCTGCTGAAACGGTGTTTGTCGATTGAAACCGAACTGGGGCGGGTTCGGGAGATCCGCTGGGGTCCGCGTACCATCGATGTTGATGTGCTGATTTACGGGTCGGAAACGGTTAGCGATCCGGATTTGGAGCTGCCGCACCCGCGAATGAGTGAACGGGCCTTTGTATTGATTCCGCTTGCCGAGATCTGGCCGGATGCGCCGCTTGGAGCTGGAGTGACAGCAGCAGAGGCTCTGAAAACCTGTCCTGATCAAGACGGTGTTGTAAAAATTGTTGGCTAAACGCATCTGCAAGTTGGCTCAAATCCACCTTGTTTTTCGCACCGGAGCATTAGATGCGACAGGCTCTAATTGTGTCTCAGCGGTCACAGCTGTAAATAATTATTAAGAATTTGGAACAGATGCCTTTTGGAGGCTTGCTTAGCGCGGTTGGTTGATTAGTGTGGCATGGAAACCACGTGGATCGAACAGGGGGCACTGATGATCCGTGTAATAAATGCAGTTGGATCAACGTGTCTGGGCCTTTTGATGGCATCCGCCGTACAAGCGGCTGATCTGTCCGGAAACACTGGTCCGCGCCATGAAGTCCGTGGCGGGGTCATGTATCACGACACGATGAACCGGGAATCCGGGGTTGATCTCAACGTCGAGTATTTGAGCCGGTTTGCCGCTTTCGATCTTTTTGTCCCTGTTGTTCAGTGGCGGGCCACGTTTCGTCCGCATGTCGGCGGCAGCCTGAATACAGCGGGCCATACCAGCTTTGTTTACGGCGGCTACAGCCTGACTTTAGATCTAACGGACCGCATATTCGTCGAAGGCAGCTTCGGCGGCATGGTCCATAATGGTGTGCATGTCAGTGCGGACAGAAGCCGCCTGAGCCTTGGCTGTAATGTCATGTTCCGCGAGAGTGCGTCTGTCGGTTTTCGGATCAACGACCAAATCAACGTGTCTGCCATGGTTGAGCACGGCTCCAACGCCGGATTGTGCGAGGCCAACAACGGCATCACCAACGCTGGTGTGCGGGTCGGTTATACGTTCTGATTCGGTAGGGCCAAAACTCAAGAAACAGTTTTCTAGTCAGACAAGCTTTACAAAGCTTTCCATGTGAAATCGTGCCTGATCGGGAGTTTGGGCGACGTCTTCGCCGATTGGACAAGCGTGACGGGCCAGGCAACCGGCCCAGCAGGTGGCGTCCGGAGTATCTCTTAGATAGGCCAGGCAGCGCGGGACGTCGTAGCCGCCTTTCAATGAAATGGCATTCACGGGACATGCACTGAGGCAAGGTTTTTCCTGGCAGGCGCCGCAAGGTCCTGGCGATCCCAATTTTTTAGAAGTTTCGAAGTGGTTTGGCGAAACAAACGCAGCCCGCAGTCCCACCCAGGGACCGTATTTAGCGTGTGCCAAAAGACCAAACGGGCTTTGTGTGAACCCGCCGCACTTCAGGGCCCAGCGTTGAATGGGATAATAAGGCGGCCCGTCGAAAACAAAGAGTGGCGTTAAGCCAAATTCGCTTGCAAGGCTGGTGAGAACCCGCCGGGTAAACCGGTCCATCGGATCGGATTTTCCGTCGTTGGCTTCAGGAGTTTTGCGGTAGCTTTGCCAGAAGGGCCGGCCGGCGCTGCCGATCATGAGGACCGTGCGGGCCAGTTTTCCTTTTTTTGGTGCCGGCACCTGGTCGTCTTCATCCGGGTGGAAGCCGCCAAGGGACAAAAAACCCGCTGCGCCCAGCTTTTTGGAAAAGCGGGTTGCAGCGGGAAGATCCATGATTTAGCCGAGCCGGTTGCGCTTGGCGAGCGTGCGCAGGCGCAGCGCGTTCAGCTTGATGAAGCCGGCAGCATCTTTCTGGTCGTAGGCGCCCTGGTCGTCTTCGAAGGTGACCAGCTCTTCGGAGTAGAGCGAATACGGTGAAGCGCGGCCAACAACGATAACGTTGCCTTTATAGAGCTTCAGCGTGACGGTGCCGGTGACATGCTCCTGGCTCTTGTCGATCAGGGCCTGCAGCATCTCGCGCTCCGGAGAGAACCAGAAGCCGTTGTAGATCAGCTCTGCATAGCGCGGCATCAGCTCATCTTTCAGGTGGCCAGCGCCACGGTCGAGCGTGATCGATTCCATTGCCCGGTGGGCCTGAAGGAGGATGGTGCCGCCGGGCGTTTCATAGATGCCGCGGCTCTTCATACCGACAAAACGGTTTTCGACCATGTCGAGGCGGCCAATGCCATTGTCGCGGCCATAGTCATTGAGCTTGGCAAACAAGGTTGCCGGAGACATTTTTTCGCCGTTCAGGGAAACCGCATCGCCCTTTTCAAAGCCGATTTCGATTTCGGTGACCACATCCGGGGCTTTGGTCGGGTCGACGGTGCGCTGGAAGACGTATTCCGGTGCTTCTTCGTTCGGGTCTTCCAGGACTTTGCCTTCAGATGATGAGTGCAGCATGTTGGCGTCGACCGAGAACGGGGCTTCGCCAAGCTTGTCTTTTGGAACCGGGATCTGGTTCTTTTCTGCGAAATCCAGAAGGTCGGTCCGCGACTTGAACGACCAGTCACGCCAAGGTGCGATCACCTTGATGTCCGGGTTCAGCGCATAGGCCGACAGTTCGAAGCGAACCTGGTCGTTGCCTTTGCCAGTGGCGCCATGGGCAATGGCGTCGGCGCCTGTTTCTTCGGCAATCTCGATGAGACGCTTGGAAATCAGCGGTCGGGCGATAGACGTGCCGAGCAGGTAAACCCCTTCATAAACCGCATTGGCGCGGAACATCGGGAACACGAAATCCTTGATGAACTCTTCGCGCAGGTCATCAATATAGATTTCCTTGATGCCGAGCATTTCGGCCTTTTTGCGCGCCGGTTCCAGTTCCTCGCCCTGGCCGAGATCGGCCGTGAATGTCACCACTTCGCAGCCGAATTCGGTCTGCAGCCATTTCAGGATGATGGACGTGTCGAGGCCGCCGGAATAGGCCAGCACGACTTTCTTGATATCACCATGCGCCATTTAGGGAAGGTCCAGTTCGTGTGTTTTTGCGGAAGAGCCGCATTGTTGAAAATTTGCGGCAATTTAGCCGGTTCTTTGGGCCGCGCAAGCCCCCGAAACGGTCAATCATGCGGCTTTTTGGCATGAGACGAGGATCGGGCAACAGATTGTCCAAAATTGATAAAGAGACTTGCTTTTGGATCTTTGGCGTCTGAGGGTGTTCTGAAACGTTAATTCATCGGTTTCGGGTGCCGACGCGGAGGGGCAATGGGCCTGATTGATTTCAAACTGGACAGCTATGATTACCTGACTTTTTTTATCGGGGTTCTGGCGGTCATCGCGTTTTTCTATGTGATGATCACGCTCGGCGGTCTTCCGGGAAAACTCGCGGAAAAGCGCAAGCACCCACATGCGGATTCCGTCAAGTTGGGTGGCTGGATCGGGCTGTTCACCGTGTTTCCTTGGATCCATGCGCTGATGTGGGCCTATCACGACAGTCTGACCATCGATATACGGAAACTGCCGAAGGGGGCCGAAATCACGCCGGAACCTGAGGGTGACACAGGGCTGGCGGCCAGTGCATCTGTTCAAGCCGAAGGGGTGTCTGAAGCGACAGAAACTCAAAAAAATGCTGGTGAACCAGGAGGCGCTGCATGACCATCGCGCTTCTTATTGTCGCCGTTTATGCGATCGTCTGCTGGGTCGTCTTTTACAAATACAAACTTTTGAAATTTAACATTGTCTGGGGCGTGGTGACGTTCTGGGTCGGTTTCCATGTCTTGTTTTTGCTGGTGGTTTTCCTGCGCTTTTTTGCCCCTTACACCATCGATGGCCATGTGATCCGCCAAACGGTTCAGATTGCGCCGCGCTTGCCGCATCCAACAATGCTCCAGGAAGTTTATGTTGCCCAGAACCAGGCGGTGAAAAAGGGCGACAAGCTCTATCAGTTCGAGACGACGCTTTATGCAGCGCAGCTTGCCGAGGCCGAGGCCAATCTCGTCGGGGCGCAGCAAAATGCGCAGATCCTTCAAGAGGATATTGCGCAAGCCCAGGATGCTCAGGCAGAGGCGGAAGCCAATGAGAGTTATGCGGCGGAGCAAGTCGCCCGGTATACGAACCTCGTGCCACGTGGCGGTGCCAAACAGGAAACATTGGACAAGTGGACTGCGCAGTTGGCGGCCGCAAAGGCCCAGGTCGCGGAGGCGGCCGCCAATGTGACAAAGGCGCAACTGGCGGCGGATGCTCAAGTGGACGGGGTGAATGCCCAAGTCGCTGCCGCGCAAGCCCAGGTGGATCAGGCGCAGTATTATCTGGACCAGACGACCATTTATGCGCCTGAAGATGGCAAGATTATCAGCCAGCAAGCGCGGCCGGGTCTTGTGGTCGGTGGGTTCCGGATCGGTTCCATTGCGGCGTTTGTCGCCGATGCCGATCCCTATTTCTTGGCGACCTTCTATCAAGAGCATTTGAAATTCGTTGAGCCGGACCAGCCGGTCGAGGTCGCGCTGGATATTTATCCCGGTCAGGTGTTCACCGGTAAAGTGAAAGCCATCTGGGAAGGCACAGGGCAAGGGCAGATTAAACCGAGCGGAAATGTGCCGAATTTCCTATTCATGAGCCCGCAAGGCCGGTTCGCGGTGGAAATTGTCTTGGATGAGGATCCTGCCTTGAAGCGGTTCCCAGGAGGAGCGCATGGCGCAGCCGCGATTTATACGGGCGGCGGCGGCGAATGGGTGTCGGTGTTGCGGCGGGTAAATATGCGCCTTTACGCTTGGGTCAATTTCATCATTCCGTTTGATGTGTAGGTAATGCCGGTGAACCTGTTTCCATTATTTCGTAGATTTGCCGGATTGGCGGGCGCACTGATCCTGTCCGGCTGCATGGTCGGTCCGGATTTCGAGCGTCCGGAAGCGCCGGTTCTCGACAGCTGGAGTAAGGGTGCCAACCTGCCGGTCGATCATCGGACCGGTTTCACCAGCCGGAGTGCCGTCTCCGTGCCTTGGTGGCATGTATTTAAGGATGAAACGCTGAATGGCCTGATTTCAAAAGCCTATCAGCAGAATGTGGAACTGCAGGCAGCGGGCGTTCGGGTCTATCAGGCCCGCGCGCAGCTCGGCATTGCCCGGGGGGAGCTCTTCCCGCAGGTTCAGGAGATCAAGGGAAATTCGGAAAACATCCGCTTCAGCACTCGCGATCCGTTCATTCGGGATCTGGAGCGCGTTGGGCTGGTCGACAGTCATATTTCCCGGGTGTCGGTCGGTTTCGATGCCGTTTGGGAGATCGATGTCTGGGGCAAGATCCGGCGAGATGTTCAATCGGCAAATGCGAGCTTGGGGGCCAATCTGGCTTCTTACGACGATGCCCTGGTGACGCTGACCGGGGACATTGCAGCCACCTATGTCACAATTCGCGAATTGCAGCAGCTGATCGCCTCGAGCCGGAAAAATGCGGCCTTGCAAAAGAAATCCCTGAACCTGACCCGTCTACGGTTGGAAAACGGTGCCGCGACCAAGCTCGACGTGGATGAAGCCACAGTTCTTTACAACAACACATTGGCGGCAATCCCAGGCTATGAGGCTGAGCTTGCGCAAGCTTTTAATGCGATGAGCGTTCTCTTGAGCGAACCACCCGGCAAAATGAAGACACGCCTGTCCAACAGGTCCGGGTTCCCGCGCGTGCCGGCGGAAGTTGCGGTTGGAGTTCCGGCGGACATGCTGCGCCGGCGGCCGGACATCCGGCAGGCGGAATACATCGCAGCGGCTCAATCGGCCCAGATCGGCGTTGCCAAGGCGGATCTTTTTCCCGCCTTCACAATCGCCGGGGCGATTGGTGTTCGGGCCGACGACTTTTCAAATCTGTTTTCCGGCGGGTCGACAACCGGCTTCATCAATCCCGGGTTTTCCTGGAATTTTTTGAACTATGGCCGGATCAAAAACAATGTCCGGGTGCAGGATGCCAAGTTTCAGGAAGCCTTGCTGAACTACGAAAACACGGTCCTATCCGCCTATGCGGAAGTGGAAAATGCGCTGATAGCGTTTTTGCGGTCCAAACAGCAGGCGGTTTATTTGCGCAGAAGCCTTCGCGCGGCGCGCAGTTCCGTGGGCGAAGTTGATGCGCAATATGAAGACGGCACGGCGTCCTACAATCGTGTGGTTGATGCGCAGAAGAATTTGCTGGTTGCTGAAGAGCGGCTGATCGCGGCAGAAGCCAATGTGCTGACCAATTTGATCGCGGTCTATAAGGGGCTTGGCGGTGGCTGGGTGCCGGAAAATGTCGATGGGCTGATTTCCGACAAGACCCGCCAACAAATGGCGGACCGCACCCGCTGGGGACAGCTTTTGCATAAGCCTGTGGAAGACAAGGGGAAAAGTTAGGCGACTTTGTTGCCGGTTGCCTGTTCGGTTTTTCCGTACTGCGCCAGAAATAGATCCACGCTCTCGTTGATGATCTTGTCCATCTCATCACGTTCTGCGACGCGGTTTGCATAAATATTGGGAAAGAAACTGCGGGACTTGATCAGACCAAGAAACTGTTCAGCCGCGACATTTGGATCGTTTACGGCAAGGCGGCCTTCCGATGTTGCCCGTTCCATGAACTCGGCAAAAACGGTCAACTTGGTCATGCGGGCGTTCATATCGGCAGCCAGCTCTGGATCGCGGATGGTTTCGCTCATGATCATGCGGGCAAGGCTCATGAAACAGGGATTGACCATCAATTCACCTTCGGCCCAGCCGAGCTCTATGAGCGCATCGCGAATTGGCTTGTCCGGATCATACGGCACTTCAAGCGCGGAATTGATTTGATCCGCGAGGCACTGGTTGATCGCTTTGAACAGTGTTTCCTTGCTTTCAAAGTGATTGTAGACGGTGCGTTTGGAAACCTGGGCGCGCTCGGAAATGCGGTCCATGCTGGCGCCCGCAAATCCCTTTTCCTGAAACTCGGCGATGGCCGCTTCGACGATTTGTTTCTTTTTCTGGTCGGATACCGACATTGTTTACCCAGCGCTTCTTATCGCTCTTTAATCCCAAAATTTGGGCCCTATGTAAACTAGGGCGTTTACAGATGCAGATCTAAAGTCTACACTACACAGTGTAGTTTACATCCTTCAGCCAGTCCAGGCCAGCCAAGGGAGACGCCTCCTCATGTCTGTAACTTTGAAAATTAACGGGGAAACGCGCACGCTCGACGCGGATCCCGAGAGCCCTTTGCTGTGGGCTCTGCGCGACGAGCTCGGAATGACCGGCACCAAATTCGGGTGTGGCATTGCATCCTGCGGTGCTTGCACGGTCCACTGGGACGGTATGCCGATCCGCTCCTGCCAAACCATGGTCGGGGATCTTGAGGGCGCCGAAATCACCACAATCGAAGGCGTGAACGGAAAGGCCGCCAAAGCCGTTCAGGAAGCCTGGAACGAGCTGGACGTGCCGCAATGCGGGTACTGCCAGTCCGGTCAGATCATGGCAGCCACTGCGCTTCTGACCGACACTCCAAAACCGACCGACGAAGACATCGATGCAGCCATGGACGGAAACGTCTGCCGTTGTGCGACATACGCCCGGATCCGTAAGGCGATCCATGCCGCAGCCGACAAGATGGAGGCCTAAGTCATGTTGCATTTCCTCCAAAAACCTCTTGAAGCTCAAAAACCAAGCCGCCGGACATTCCTGAAAATGTCAGCGGGTGCTGTCGGTGGTCTGATCATCGCAGCCAAGATGCCAAACGCAGCGAAAGCCGCTGCCGATGCGGGTGAATTCGTTCAGCCGTTTGTGCACATCCGGCCGGACAACACGGTTGTTGTCTTGTCCAAGCACCTCGACAAGGGCCAAGGCACGGCAAACGGTCTGGCAACACTGGTTGCCGATGAACTCGACGCGTCTCATGAGCAAATTGTGCTGGAGCTGGCCCCGTCCAACCCGCAGCTTTATGCCAACAGCCTGTTCGGCGTTCAGGGCACAGGTGGCTCCACCGCCATGCCGAACGCCTTCATGCAGTACCGCCAGGCGGGTGCCGCTGCCAAGGCAATGGTTGTCTCCGCAGCTGCCAAGGAATGGGGCGTGCCGGCCGGTGAAATCACCGTTTCCGGCGGAGTTGTTTCCCACGCTTCCGGCAAATCGGCAACGCTCGGTGAGCTTGCAGGTTTGGCAGCAAACGAAGATGTTCCGGCTGAACCGGCCCTGAAAACACCGGACCAGTGGGTCTATATCGGCAAGTCTTTCCCGCGCAAGGACGTCAAGAACAAAACGGTTGGTGCGCCGAACACCTACACCATCGACTTCAATCGCGAGGGCATGCTCACGGCAACCGTTGCGCGTTCGCCGCGGTTTGGCGGCACGGTCAAGTCCTTCGATGCGACTGAAGCCAAGAAGGTCGCAGGTGTCGTCGATATCATCCAGATCCCGAATGGCGTTGCCGTGGTTGCAGAAAGCACCTGGCCGGCCATCAAGGCACGCGATCTTCTGGAGATCGAGTGGGACGACAGTGCGGCTGAAACCCGCTCCACTGACGCAATGATGACCGAACTCAAGGACATGACCACCAAGCCGGGCCTCTCGGTGCGCGAAGACGGCGACGTCGACGCTGCTTTGGACGCGTCGGCGAAGGTCATGGAAATCGACTACGATTTCCCGTTCCTTGCCCATGGTGCCATGGAGCCGCTGGATATTGTCGGCGAGTTCGATGGTGAAACGGCTCAGTTCTGGTTTGGCTCGCAAATCCCGACCATCGACCACAACGTTGCCTCCACCATCCTCGGCATTCCGTTCGAGAAGGTCAGCATCAACACGTTGTGGGCTGGCGGATCCTTTGGACGCCGTGCGCAAGGGGATGCGCATCCTGTCTCGGAGATTTCCTTCCTATTGAAGGCTATGCGGGAAACCGGCATGGACACTCGGCCGGTGAAGATCGTCTGGACCCGTGAGGACGATATGGGGGGTGGTTACTACCGCCCAATGTCGGCGCACAAAGTCAAAGTTGGCCTCGATGGCGATGGCAATGTCACGGCGGTGAAATACAATATTGCAGCCAAGTCCATCATCAAAGGCACTGCTTTTGAGCCGATGCTGATGCCGAATGGTGTGGATCACAACATGACCGAAGGGGCATCCGACACCACCTATTCGTTCCCGATGATGAACATGGATCAGGCATTCCAGGAAACACCGGTGCCGGTTCTGTGGTGGCGGTCCGTAGGGCACACCCACACGGCCTATGTCATGGAAACGGTTGTCGACCGGATCGCCATGGAAACCGGCAAGGATCCTGTGGCGCTGCGTCTTGAACTTCTGAAGGACGATCCGCGCAAGACGAACGTGTTGAAGCTGGCTGCTGAGAAGGCTGGTTGGGACACGCCGTTGCCGGAAGGCCGTCATCGTGGTGTCGCCGTTCACAAGTCTTTCGGGTCTTATGTGGCGGAAGTCGTCGAGATCTCCTTCCGCGAGGATGGAACAGTCAAGGTGGAAAAGGTCACGGCGGTCGTCGACTGCGGTGTGCCGGTCAACCCGGACAACATCCGTGCACAGGTTGAAGGCGGCATTGGCTATGGTCTCGGTGCGATCCTGCGCAACCAGGTGACGCTCTCGGACGGGTATGTCGAAGAGACAAACTTCGACACCTACGAGTCCCTGCGCATTTCCGACATGCCCGAAATCGAGGTGCATATCGTTGCCTCGACCGAATCCCCGACCGGCATCGGTGAACCGGGAACACCGCCAATCGGTCCGGCTGTTGCCAATGCAATTGCGGCGGCGAAAGGTGAATGGGTCACCAGTTTGCCGCTGACCAAGGCCGGTTTGGTTTGATTTAATCCAAACAGGTTCCAAGTAATGGAGGAGGCCGCTTTTGCGCGGCCTTTTTCGTTACGACCTTGCGGTGTGTTTGCGGGCCTTTGAATCGCAGAATCGGGAGATGGGACCATGTCAGAATCTGAAGAGCGCGAGGATGCGCCAAAGCCTTTGCATATTACTCCCTCGAGTATTCAAACTTTCGAGATACCAGATTTCATCACGTTTAGAATTTTGCTGTCTGGCAATCAGACGGATGGGACACTGGCGATTTTCGAAGATGATGTTCATCCTGGGCAAGGCCCTGCGCGCCATATCCATCGGGACCAGGACGAAACTTTCTTTTTTCTTGAGGGCGAGTTTGATGTCGAGATCGCGGGGGAGCGCCATCATATGAAACCGGGTGATGTCGGTTTTGTGCCTCGCGGGACTGTGCATGCTTTCAAAAATGTCGGATCCACCGTTGGAAAACTCAGATACATCTTGTCACCTGCCGGCACATTCGAAGAATTCATACCATCGATTCATGCGATCCTAACTGATGGTACGCAGAGCCAGGATGCAATCGCAGGCCTAGCCGGCAAACATGGGATGGAAATGGTCGGCCCACCACTTGAATGAGTTTGGCAGCTTTGCTCAGGGGTTTGTCAGTTGCCGCGCCTTGGTGACGCGGACGGCGTGTAGATGTTCGGTTGGCTTTAGAAAGGTTGCTCAGGGATAAGCCGCCTTAGGGCAGCTTTTCATTCCTAGGTAATATTGACAGTATGCTACGTTAGAATTTTATAGGTTGATGTAATAATTTCCATGCATCTTTAAATTGATTTAGCAGATATAGTAAAGAAATATATGATTATTTCGGTTGTTCTGCGAATTTTTTGGCATTCTAGGTTTTATTTACTGGTAAAAAAATCTCGAAAATTAATTGTATTCTACAAATTAACTTAGTTGTAGCTCTTGCCTGCCTAGCTTTAAGCAAAGTTTTTGGTCCAGGCGAATGATCATGAAAAATACCAAACTTAGTTTCCGGCTGCCGGCACTTATCGCGGGTTGTTCCGTTTTTGCGGCGATGGTCGTGGGGGCCTTGGCCTACTGGGTGAGCTCATCAAACATTGAGAATTTGGCAGAGACGCGTTTGACGGCGCTGGCAAAGGCGCGTTCTGGCGATTTGTCCCGATATCTCGATTCGATCGTGCAAGATCTCGAAGTGACCGCGGGGAGCCCGTTCGTTAAGTCAGCAGTTGTCGAATTTGAAGAAGCCTGGAAGGGAGTTGAAGGCAATCCGCGCTCGGTATTGCAAGCAGCCTATATTCACGACAACCCGCATCCGCTCGGCGAAAAAGACGCTTTGATGAGTGCTGGGGATACTGTCTACGATCAGGTTCACGAAAAGTATCATCCGTGGTTCCGCAAGATGCTGAAGACACGGGGCTACTACGATATTTTTCTTTTCTCTGAAGATGGCTCTTTGATCTACACCGTCTTCAAGGAGTTGGACTACGCCACAAATCTGGTCAGTGACGAATATAAATCGACTGACTTGGGTAACGCTTTCCGTGCTGCAAAAAACAGCGGCCCAGGTGAAATCCACTTCTTCGACTTCAAACCCTATGCCCCGAGTGCTGATGCACCGGCCAGTTTCATTTCTACGCCGCTGTATGAAGACGGCAAAAAACTGGGTGTGCTGGTCTTTCAAATGCCAATCGACAACATCAACGCCATCATGAGTGATGTTGCCGGATTGGGCGAAACGGGAGAAGCCATCCTCGTTGGTGCCGACAAGATGTTCCGCAATGATTCGGCGAAGACGCCGGACGAAAACGACATTCTGAATGCAAGACTTGATGGCGCTGTGGTGGAAGCTGCGTTGAACGGACAGGAAACCGTCGGCGTGTTGAAAGAGTACCGCGGGATGGATTTTGTTGCAGCGGCTGTGCCTCTTCAGTTTCACGGCGCAAATCTTGCCGTCATTGCCGCCGAAGGCCATGACGAGATATTGCAGCCGGTCGCCAACTTGCGGAATCAAATCGCAATCATTTGCTTCGGTATCTTTTTGGTCATGACTGGGGCCGGCTGGTGGGCAGCCCGCTCCGTCGTCAAGCCGATCAAAAACCTGGTCTCCAGTGCGGTCAAACTGGCGGGTGGTGATGTCAGCGTGAATTTCGCTGAAGCAAGCCGGTCGGATGAAATTGGAGAAATCGCAACCGCGATTGCCGGGTTCCGTGACGGGGTGGCGGAACAAGCGAGGCTAGCGGAGCTGCAAAAAGAAGAAGAGCGGTCGCGGATCGAACGCCAGCAACGGGTTGACGAATTGATTGCAGGATTCCGGTCGCAATCGACTGAAATGTTGGATGATGTCGGCCATGCCATGGAAGGTATGAAGGAAAATGCAGCGTCCATGATGGCAACTGCGACAGAGGCTGCCGGCGAAGTAAACAGCGCGGCCGCCGGTACAACGCAAGCGTCGGGCAATGTGCAGCTTGTTGCGGCAGCCACGGAAGAGTTGTCATCGTCGATCTCTGAAATTGGGGAGCGGGTCGAAGAAACCTCTAAGGTGATCGAAACGGCCACACGGCAAACCCACGAAAGCACCGATAAGATGGAGAAACTTTCCACTGGGTCAGCGCGCATTGGTGAGGTGATTGTTTTGATCCAAGCAATCGCAGAACAAACAAACCTGCTCGCGCTAAATGCGACGATTGAGGCCGCCCGAGCTGGTGAAGCCGGCAAGGGATTTGCGGTTGTTGCCGCTGAGGTCAAGGAACTGGCGACACAAACATCCAAGGCAACCGAGGAAATCTCTACACAGATCGCGGATATTCAGGCTGCGACCGAAGAAGCTGTGGCTTCGATCGAGGAAATCTCCAGCGTCATGGTGCAGGCAAACGAAAACACCACGTCAATTGCAGCTGCGGTCCAAGAGCAGGACGCTGCAACTGGCGAAATCAGCCGCAGTGCGGCTGAAGCCTCCACTGGGACATCGGCAGCCAGTGACAATATGGCCAATGTCAGCAACGCTGTTGAAACAACGTCTCAATCTGCTGGCGCTGTTGATCAGGCTGCGCTGGACGCAAGTGCCAAGTTGGCGGACTTAAACAAGGCTGTTGCGACTTTCCTTGAGGAAGTGATGGCCGCCTAAGGGCCTTGCTGCCTACGCAAAGGGCTGAACCTTTTGAACTTGAAGAAGCCGTCCTCGTGGCGGCTTTTTTGTTGGTTTAGGGGCCGCTTTAATCCATAGCGATCCCGAACCGCTGCCGGTAGGCGTTCGGTGCAAGCCCTGTCAGACGCTGAAAAACCTTCCGGAATGCGGCCGGATCGGAATAACCGACCTCCCAGGTGATCTGATCGACGGTTTTTCCGGTCAGTTCCAATATCTCGCGCGCCTTCGAAATCCGGACGTTTTGAACATATTCTGTTGGCTTGAGCCCAGTTGCTTTTGAAAACCGGCGCAGGAATGTCCGGCCTCCCATTCCGGCAAGGTTTGCGAGATCGGTAAGGTTGTGTGCTTCGGCGACGTGCGCATGAATGTGATGCTGAACCTGGAGCACCGATTCATCTCCATGATGGAACTTCGGGATGAATTGACGAAAGGGCCGCTGCAGCTGACGCGGTGGATCGATCAGGAGAAAGCGGGCCGTTGCCAGCATCGCGCTTGGGCCCATCAGGCGCTCAACCAGGGTCAGGCCAAGATCGGTCCATGCAAGAATACCACCCGCTGTGATTATATCGCCGTCATCTAAAACCATGTGCTGGTCCGCAACATCGATCTGCGGGAATTTTGAAGACAGCGCCTGCGCAAAAGCCCAATGGGTGGTGACCGTACGACCATCAATCAGGCCGCTTTCTGCCAGCACAAAGGCGCCCGCGCAAACCGAACAGATGCGGCTGCCCCTGCCGTGCTGGTCTTTCAGCCATTTTCCAGCCTCCGGCATTGACTGCATCTTATCCGGCATGGCGATGCTCGGCGGGACGATCACATAGTCCAATCGATGAGGGTTATCCGGGTGGCTGTCCCACATGCATGTCACGCCAGTTTCCGTCTCATCTTCTTGCGGAACCCAGTGCGTCACGCGGATCCAGGGTTTTGGATCGTCGCCGACCCATTCGCTGGCAATGCGAAACAAGTCTGTGAGACCGTGCACCGCGGCCAGCTGGCTTTCCGGATAAATCAGCAAGGCAATTTCCGCCAGACATCGATGCTGTTGTTTTGTCACTTATGCCTCGACTGATGTCATTTCCGCCAATTCTGATCGTATCGCTCAGCGTCTATCTCTGTCCATGTCGAAACAGTCACACGGTCAATTTGGGAGCAAGGCAATGCCCCGGACAGCAAGTTAAAGAGCTCTATTGAAAATACCAAAATAGAACCAGATATTCTCGATACGTAGAATATGTGAATACCAAAAAGCATAATTGGTCATATTTTCGTTAAGAAATCGGTCAATTTTGAAGAGAGTAGACAATTGGTATTTAATAGGTATTGTCGCGCTTCTCGTGACAAGGCCACGTACTCCAAGAAACGACAGAGGCCAATAACAATGAACAATCTCAAGGGACCAAATCCGAATAGGCGGCATGTGCTGCAAACCGGCGGTGCGCTTCTGGCAGTGGCTGTTGTGCCAGGCCTGACTGCAGCACACGCGCAATCGAATAAAACAGGAGACTTGAAAATGGCGACGTTCACGACAACCGATGGGACTGAAATCTTCTACAAGGATTGGGGACCCAAGGACGCTCAACCGATTGTTTTCCATCATGGCTGGCCGCTCAGTGGGGACGATTGGGACAATCAGATGCTGTTCTTTTTGAGTAAAGGCTACCGTGTGATTGCCCATGATCGCCGCGGCCATGGCCGCTCGGAGCAGACCGACAAAGGTCACGACATGGACACCTATGCCTCCGATGTCGCTGAGCTCGTTCGGGAACTGGATCTGAAAAACGCGGTCCACATCGGCCATTCGACCGGTGGTGGAGAAGCGGCCCGCTATGTGGCCCGAGCGGAACCAGGCCGCGTGGCCAAAGCCGCTCTTCTGGGTGCAATCCCGCCGCTGATGGTGAAAACGGAGAACAATCCGGATGGCATTCCGCTGGAAGTCTTCGACGGACTGCGGGCAGCGCTCGCAAATAACCGTGCGCAGTTCTTTTTAGATGTTCCGTCTGGCCCGTTTTATGGCTTCAACCGGGAAGGTGCTGAGATAAGCCAGGGCCTCATCCAGAATTGGTGGCGCCAGGGCATGATGGGCAGCGCGTCTGCGCATTACCAGTGCATCGCGGTGTTTTCTGAAACCGACCAGACGGAAGATCTGAAGGCCATTGATGTCCCGGTCTTGGTGCTGCACGGCGATGATGATCAAGTGGTTCCCATCGCCAATTCAGCGGATAAGGCGATCAAGCTTCTGAAAAACGGTACTCAGAAAACCTATGCGGGCCTGTCCCACGGGTTCTTTGCCACGCATCCGGACCTGGTGAATGCCGATTTGCTGGCTTTTGTCGAAAGCTAAATGTTGACCGTGGGGTTCCAATGGAGCCCCACGTCACTTTCATAGGCCTGTACTGAGGGCTTATCCTGGAGCAAAAACAGTTGCTGTTTTCAGTGCCCTTGCTCTGACCACTTAATAAACGGCAGCCTTTTTCGCCTGCAGAGCTTCCCGGTCCTTCTTGCGCATGCGTTCGGACGCTGATTTCAGCTGGCCGCAGGCGGCAAAAATATCGCGGCCGCGTGGGGTGCGGATCGGCGAGGCATAGCCGGCCCGGTTGACGATATCGGCAAACTCTTCAATCCGTTCCCAGTCTGAACACGCATACTGCGAGCCCGGCCAAGGATTGAACGGGATCAAATTGATTTTCGCCGGAATGCCTTTCAAGAGCCGCACCAGTTCGAGCGCATCCTGATTGCTGTCGTTGATATCCTTCAGCATCACATATTCAAATGTGATGCGTTTGGCGTTCGACAGGCCGGGATAGTTGCGGCAAGCATCGAGCAGGGCTTCGATGTTCCACTTCTTGTTGATCGGCACCAGGATATCCCGGTCGTCATCGCGCACCGCATGCAGCGAAATCGCCAGCATGCAGCCGATTTCATCGCCTGTGCGGAAGATTTCCGGCACAACGCCAGAGGTCGAAAGGGTGATCCGCCGTTTGGACAACGATAGCCCGTCGCCGTCCGAGGCAATCAAAAGCGCCTTTTTGACGTTCTCAAAGTTATAGAGCGGTTCGCCCATTCCCATCATGACGATGTTGGTGACCAAGCGGCCTTCCGACGGCACAATCGCGCCTTGCGGTGTTTGGGCGTCGGGGAAATCTCCGAGCCGGTCACGGGCGATCAGGATTTGCGACAGGATCTCTTCTGGTGTCAGGTTGCGCACCAGTTTTTGCGTGCCGGTGTGGCAGAAGGTGCAGGTGAGGGTACAGCCGACTTGCGAGGAAACGCAGAGTGTGCCCCGGCCTTCTTCCGGAATATAGACGGTTTCCACTTCCACCGGCCGGCCGGCGCCGCGCGGCGGGAACTGGAACAGCCACTTGCGGGTCCCGTCAACGGAAATCTGTTCGGAAACGATTTTCGGCCGGGCGATCGTGAAAGCGTCAGCAAGTTTGGCGCGCAGATCCTTTGCGATGTTGGTCATCTCGGAAAAATCCGAGACGCCGCGCACATAAAGCCAATGCCACAGCTGGGATGCGCGCATGCGCCACTGTTTTTGCGGCACACCAATGGTTCCGAGCGCTTCGCCGAGCTCGTCCCGGTTCAGACCGATCAAGGTCGATTTGCCGTCGTCCAATTGGGTGTCGTCCGCAATGCCTGCGATTGTCTGCGCGTTCGGATTGTCCCGCGCGATATCAAGCGTAACCGCCATGTTGTGATCCGTTTTTTATCCGGCCACTTCTTAACCACGCTCGCCTCAGCGGCTGGTTTGCCGGGTCGCCTGTACCTGTCAGGGAAACTTTAAGTCACACCCAAAACCACAAAGCGCCCGGAAAATCAAGTTTTCCAGGCGCAGCGCTGGTATGCGCTCGATTTCGGAGTTGGAACGGCGAGAGCCGTTACTGGCAGGCTTGCGCGGCTGTATTGATCGCGGCGGTGACGCCGGAGAGCGAAAACTTATAGGTCGTGCGCGTGCCGCGGCTGGATTCGCCATTTACAGACATTTCCCGGCCCGCCTTCATGGCAGCAACCAATTGAGCTTCGGTCGCCGCGTTCTCAACCCAGGCACCATCGTTGTTGGTGAACAACGTGAAGGCCTTGCCATCGACATCAACCGACACGGAAGACTTATCCTTGAACGGATAACCAACCAGCAAGCTCGGCTCTGAGCTCACACCTTCCGCCGGGCGGGAGGTGACGAAAAAGAAGACGTCACCATGGTTCCTGTCGCCAGGCAGCATAGTTGTCGGTTTTGTCAGCGCGTAACAGACTTTACCGCTGCCGCTGGTCAGCGCATAGGACGCCCAGTCCTTGTGCTGCTTCAAAAGCGTTGGGGTCTGTGCGAAAGCCGCTGCACTCGAAACGGCTAAACCTGCTAAGGCCAGTACCAGCGTTTTTGCTTTCATGATCTCCATACCGTTTGGTTTGGGGTTCCAGTTAAATTTAATTCAATTACCGACACACATATAAAGGTTGCTTTAATGATAACTTAAAGCGAGTTACGAAAGGGTTGAAGCCCTTCGGCCGGTTTTGAGTGCATAACATTGTTTCTTGGCTGTCGCGGGAAAACTAGGCGACAGTGTGGCGATCTTGTTGTTCCCTCTTCCGAATTACGCCGAACCTGCTAAACAAGAAGAGTGCAGTGGAGTTCATCAACCTTTGGCGCAGACGCAGTATTTTTCCGAATTGATTGTAAAAGTCGCGACAAGCCGGGACAAAACGGCTTTTGTTGAGCTTTTCGATCATTTCGCGCCGCGTCTTAAGGGCTATCTGATGAAGCAGGGGGCGGACGACGCGGTTGCCGAAGAAGTTACCCAAGACGTCATGGTGACACTTTGGCGCAAGGCGGAGCTGTTCGATCCGAAAAAATCGTCCGCAAGCACCTGGCTGTTTCGAATTGCCCGAAACCGGCGTATTGACCGGCTGCGCCGGCAAAAAACAGCCGAACTCAATCCGGATGAACCGGCCTTGCAGCCAACGCCACTGCCCGATGTTGCCGATGAGATGGATGCCCGCCTGCGCGAAGAACGGGTCCGGGCTGCCTTGAAGGAACTTCCCGACGAGCAGAAGGACGTGGTCCGTCTGGCCTTTTTCATCGGCCTGTCGCACAGCGAGATATCAGAACAGACTGGATTGCCGCTCGGAACCGTCAAGTCGCGCATCCGACTGGCCTTCGGACGTCTGCGTCAGTTGATCGAGGCTGACGCATCTGTCGATGTGAATTGACCTGAATCTTTAGCGCTCATTCCCAGGCACAATCCGGCCTTTCCGGCTGATCGGGCCGCCGCTGACATGTTTCGGGCGTTCTACGGTAGGAGCACCTGACGATACGGCTCTGTCGGCATAGCGGCCAAGCGCGCGGTGGCGGTCGTACATGACAATGGCGCCGGCCATGGCGATGTTGATGCAGAATTTCGTCGGGATTTTCACGACATGATCGCAGCGCTCCAGCATCTGCGGTGACAGTGATCCACGTTCTGGACCGAGGACATAGGCAGCCTGCAGTGGATGGCCGAAGCTCGGCAAGTCGATGGCATCGTCCGTGAGCTCGATGCCAACCAGCTGGCAACCGCGCGGCAAATCCATGGTGTCGACGCTGTCCCAGTCGAAAGTTGGCAAATGCCCAGGGCTTTTGGAGGTGTCAGACTTTGGTGCCCTGCGGATTTTTTGTTCGGCATCGACTGTGAAGAAAAAACTGGCGCCAAACGCATGGGCGGACCGCATGAGGGTTCCAAGATTCATCCGTTTCGAGAGGCCTTCGGCGCCAACCGCGAAGTATCCGCGCATTTTCATTCCGTTCTTAATTCATGTGTGTGTTGCGGCGTCTCATAGCCGAATGCAGCAGCGGAGTGAACCGTAAGATCCATTTGGGGGTGACGTTGCGTCGTCAAAAATTCAGACTTTTGCGCAGGTTTCGCCCGCCCCCAACCCCTGCTAAGCATACGTAACACTGCTTAAGTTCCAGCGATGAGAGAGCGCCCGTGAAAGCTTGTATCTGCCCGTCTTATGGTCCTCCGTCTAACCTTGTCATTGAAGACCTGCCCGATCCGGTTGCTGCGGCTGGTGAGGTTGTGGTTACGGTCAAAGCCTGCGCGCTCAACTTTTTCGATACGCTGATCATTCAGGGCAAATACCAGTTCAAGGCAGAACCACCGTTCTCGCCGAGCGCTGAATTTGCAGGGATTGTTGAATCGGTCGGAGACGGTGTCACGGATTTTGCCGTTGGCGACCGGGTGATGGGTTATATGGTTTATGGTGCGGCCCGGGAAAAGGTCGCGATTGACCAGGGATCACTGGTCAAAATGCCGGAAGGGATTTCCTTTGAGACTGCAGCGGGTCTGACCGTGACCTACGGCACGACCCTTCATGCTTTCCGTGACCGGGCGGACTTAAAGGCCGGCGAAACCGTTGCCGTGCTTGGTGCGTCCGGTGGGGTTGGTCAGGCGGCCGTTGAGATCGCCTCGATCATGGGCGCTAAAGTAATCGCCTGTGCATCGTCGGAAGACAAGCTGGCCTTTGCCAAATCCCTCGGTGCCGACGAGCTGATCGATTACTCCCAAACACCGCTTAAGGATGCGCTGAAGGAAAAAACCGGCGGGGCCGGCGTTGATGTTGTTTATGACCCGGTGGGCGGTGATCTCGCTGAGCAAGCAATCCGGGCGACTGCCTGGGAAGGCCGGTTTTTGGTAATTGGTTTTGCCTCAGGCGATATCCCGAAAATCCCGCTCAATCTGACCCTTTTGAAAGGCTGCGATATCCGGGGTGTTTTCTGGGGGGCGGCGATCAAAAAAGATCCCGCAGGCCACCAGAAAAACATGGAGCAGCTGCTGACCTGGGTGCAGGAAGGTAAGCTGAAGCCACACATTCATGCGGTTTATCCGCTGGAGGATATCGGCACTGCTCTGGATGAGATTGCTGCGCGCAAGGTCTTTGGTAAGGTGATCCTGACGCCATAAGCTTGGCAGCCTCGCATTAAGGCCTATGCTCTGGCAGTGTTGGAGGAGGCCTTGGCGAGGCGACATGGATCTATTCGATAAAAACGGCCAGCCGGTCGCATATATCCGGGACGGCTATCTGCATTATTGGGACGGCACACCAGCAGCCTATGTGCAGAACGATGCTGTTTATTCGTTGAAACGGGACCTTGTCAGTTACCTGGTCAATGGTTGGATCATCGATCGCTCAGGTCATGCGGTTGTGTTTTCAGAAGATGCTGCAGGCGGGCCGATGAAACCAGGGCGGGGCATGACACCGTTAAAGCCGTTCGCGCCGCTGCAGCCAATCGCCCCGCTGATGACACTGCCCGCCTTAAGGCCGCTGCAAACCATGAACTGGTCACGGTTTTCCCTTAAAGAGTTGCTAGACCACTGAATTTGCGTTTGAAATTTTGGGCAGACTGCGCTTGTTTCAATCTCTTGCCGTTTTTCTGGCGAACCTGCAAAGATGAGCCCGATCACCCTGCAGATGTCCAGGTGGTTTCATTTTCTGCCGCTGACACTTGAGAAAGCCACATAGAATGCTCTCCCAGAATGAAACTCCCCTGACAGCGGCCACCTCTGATCTTTCAACCGGCGCTGCCTGGATGAGTGGCAAACTTATGCCGGTATCCGAGGCGGCGCTGCCGGTCACCGATTGGGGGCTGATTCATTCCGACATCACCTATGATGTGGTGCCGGTGTTGGATGGCGCGTTCTTCCGATTACCGCTGTATTTGGCCCGGTTCCGCCGGTCGATGGCCGAACTGCGGCTTGATCCGGGCTTGAGCGATCAGGACATCGAAGCGGTGCTTCATGAACTGGTTGCCGCAACGGGTTTGAAAAAAGCCTATGTCGCTATGGTGACGTCCAGAGGTGTCAATACGGTGCCGGGCTCCCGTGATCCGAGGGATTGCCGCAATCACTTTTTTGCCTGGTGTGTGCCTTATATCCACGTCATCCGGCCGGAAATTGCCGAAAAAGGCGCGCACCTGCACGTTGCCAATACGGTGTGCCGGATACCGCCGGAAAGCGTCAATCCGAAGGTCAAAAACTACCATTGGGGCGATTTCACCAAGGGTTTGTTCGAGGCCAAAGATGTCGGGGCGGAGAGCGTGATCCTGCTGGATGCCTCCGGCAATGTTACCGAAGGGCCTGGTTTCAATGTCTTTGCGGTTAAGGACAACACACTGGTGACGGCCGATGCGGGCGTTCTGGAAGGCATCAGCCGTCAGACTGTTTTGGACATCGCCCGAGAAATGGGATTGGCCGTGGAGATCCGGCCCTTGCCGTTTAGTGAGTTTTTGGAAAGTGATGAAGTCTTCATCACCACCTCCGGCGGCGGCGTGGCCCCGGTCAGCCGCGTGGATGACCGGATCTTTTCAAACGATGCGCCCGGCCCTGTAACCACCGCGCTCCACAAAGCCTATTTTGACTGGGCCGCGCAGCCGGAAAACCGCACGGAAATCCGGTATCCCGACCAATCGCTCTAAACGTTGATCAACGCTCTTGCTGGAACATGGCCGCAACGATGGCTTCGGGGGCATCTTCCTGAACAAGGTGGCCTGCGTCCGGGATGACCTTGATTTTCCCGCCTGTCATCAGCCCGGCGAGTTTTTGTCCCCGGTCCAAAGGAATCCATTCGTCCTTTTCGCCCCAAAGCAGATTCACCGGGCAATCGAGGGCGGCATAGAGGCCTTCGACTTCGTCCGTGTATTTCTGGTCCATCTGCGCGATCTGCCGGTAAAATGCCGGTTGTCCCACATCGCCAAGCCAGGGCGCCATATAAGTCTGCAGGGCGTCTTCAGTCAGTTGGTGATGGGCGGCGCTTTGCAGGTAGGCGCGCAAGAGCGCCACATGGGCATAGCCTGGCAGGCCGGCAAACGCCGCCTCGTACTGACGGACGTGGGCCACAAACGGGGATCCCCAGGGCGCGACGGCGACTGGATCGAAAATCGTCACCCGTTTGTATCTGAGATCATTGAGATAATAGGCGCGCAACACCGTTGCGCCGCCAAAGTCGTGACACAGCACCTCCGGTCGCTCTAGTCCCCAATGCTTGAACAGGGCGGTAAGCAGACCGTTCTGGACAGCCAGCGACACGTCCTGCCCCTCTCGCTGCTCCGACTGGCCGTATCCGATCAGGTCGAAAAAGTAGACGGTCCAGCGCTCGGCCAGGAGTGGGGCGATCTTGCGCCAGACCTGGGAGGAAAACGGGGTGCCATGCACAAGCACCAGAGGTGGCCCGCTGCCAAGGCGGCCCCAGGCAACGGCATTTCCATTATGCGTATAACGGTCGGACAAAGTCAGCATGGCTTTTCTCGATGTAATGGAATATCTCAGAATAACGGTTACAGTATCGTCTGCTTTTTGTAACCTTAAAAAATAAAATAGAGGTTACACATGTGGGCTGAGGAGAATTTTATTGCAGGGCATCCCGCCCTTGATTTTCTCAACACAGTCAGTGATGTGGGTAAATCACGCGCAGAAAACCGGCTGCAGTCACCGGCCGATCTTGCCGCGTGGATTGCGGCATGTGGTGCGGCAAACCGGTTTCCGGTGGATCGGTCACCCACCGGGAAAGATGTCCAAGACGTGGTTCGATTTCGGGAGGCTACTTACGAGGCCTTGTGCGCCCGGCTGGGCAGCACCGAAAAATCCGTGTCGGCCTACAAGGCGCTGGAGGCGTATTTAAGAACCGCTTTGCTGCGGGCCTCTCTCGATCTGGCAGAAACTCCGGCCGTATGGACGGTGTCGCAGGATGCAAGGTTCTGCTTCACCGACAGTTTTGTCTTGTTGGTCCACGACTTGCTGCAGTCACCGGAGCTGCACCGCCTGCGTCAATGCGAGCGGTGCACTTGGTTCTTCTTGAACACGGGGCGTGGACGGGGGCGGCGCTGGTGCAATATGGCAACCTGCGGCAACCGGGCCAAGGTCGAAGCTCATCGCCAGCGGAGCCGGCAATCGCTAAATGATCAGTAGACTGTTGGGCCTTCTTACGCCTCGAACACGGCAATCACCGGGGCATGGTCAGAAGGTTTTTCCCAGCCGCGGGCGTCGCGCAGAACTTCTGTGCTTTTGATATGCGGAGCCGCGGGTTGCGACACCCAGATATGGTCCAGACGGCGGCCCTTGTCGGCACCAGACCAGTCTTTCGCCCGGTAGCTCCACCATGTGTAGAGCTTTTCTTCCAGCGGCGTGAACTGGCGCATGGCGTCCAGCCAGCCGCCGGTTTCGCGGACATCTTCGAAGAGTTCGGTTTCCACCGGCGTGTGCGATACCACTTTCAAGAGCTTCTTGTGTGACCAGACGTCGTGCTCATAGGGTGCGACATTGAGATCGCCGACCAAGACGGCCGGTTTGGCGGTCTCAGCGCCCTGCAGCCACTCCTTCATCTCGGCCATAAAATCCAGCTTATGGCCAAACTTGTCGTTCTTCTCCCGATCCGGCTCGTCACCGCCAGCTGGAACATAGAAATTGTGCACACGCAGACTGGAGCCGTTGAAGGCCACGTCGACGGCCACGTGCCGGCTGTCGCCGACATTGCAGAAATCGCGTTTTTCGATGTTGCTCAAGGGTTGTTTCGAGAGGGTCGCAACGCCGTGGTACCCCTTCTGGCCATTAATCGCCATGTGCTCAAAGCCAGCGGCCCGGAAGGCCTTTTCCGGAAAATTGGCGTCCGGACATTTGGTTTCCTGCAGGCAGATGACGTCCGGTGCAATTTCCTCGATCAGCTGTTCGACGATCGGCATGCGCAGGCGCACGGAGTTGATGTTCCAGGTGACGAGTTTCAGCCGGTCTGTCATGAGGTTCCTTGAAGGTTTAGGCAAGGTCGAGATGAAATTCTACAAGCGGGTTAGCCTGCAGACGCCGGATCGTCAATAATTGCGGGGGTGCGGTCAACCCGATTTCATCACTGTCTGAAATCTCCTCCAAAGAGGACAGGTTTCGCCGGCACCAATCTCAGAAAAATCATCCACATGAGAATGCCACAATTCCAGCCTTCTCGTCTTTGAACCGCCGTATTCCGCAGTTACCGGAGTGCCCAGCCGGTGGATTACGTGTTTTTGCGGAGAAATTCTGAATTTGTCCATCTTCCGTTAGGAACTTCTTCGCATTTTAACGGCTAGAGAAAGCTTTTCTTTACCTTGTCGAGGTGGCTGTGCTGGAACTGGTCAAAACGTTTTGTTCGCTGATTGGTTTTATGGTTTTAAGCGGCTGTTCCGCTTACGATTTCCCCGATCCGACACCTGAGGACTTTGCCGTCCACGGTATTGATATCTCCCGATGGCAAGGTGATATCGATTGGCACCAGGCCCGCAAATCTGGTGTGGCCTTTGCCTGGATCAAGGCGACAGAAGGCGGCGATCACGTCGATCCGCGTTTTGTCGACAACTGGATTGGCGCTCGAAAAGCCGGGGTCCCGCGCGGTGCTTATCACTTCTATTACTTCTGCCGGCCGGTGGAAGAGCAGATTTCCTGGGTTAAGGAAATCGTTCCTCAGGACCCGCAGGCTTTGCCACTGGTTCTGGATATGGAGTGGAATGCGCACTCCAAGACCTGTCAAAAGCGGCCTGGCCGGACCAAGATCCTTCGGGATATGAAGGTCTTCCTGGATGAAATGGAACGGTATTACGGCAAACGGCCGGTGATCTATTCTTCCGTTGATTTTCACCGGGACCGCCTCGTCGGCGCATTAAAAGGCGAACACTTTTGGCTGCGGTCGGTCGCAAGCTATCCCAACAACATCTATGACCAGCGTGATGACTGGGTGTTCTGGCAGTATACGGCCGAAGGCCGGATCCCAGGCATCAAAGGGGACGTTGACCGCAACGCCTTCTTCGGCACCAAGTCGCAGTTCCGCGATTGGCTGAACGGTGATTTGAAGCGGTAGGCTTCGGATCATCAACGGTTTTTGCAGAACTGCCCGGGATCTCTCCCGGGCGTGAAGCTGACTACTGCACTTTGATTTGGTGCGTAACGTCCTTGCCGTTGCTGACTGTAACTTGCTTGAAGCCGATCAGTTTACAGAAATCCAAAAAGTTCAGATCCTGAGGAGCGTCTGTCCGGGCGAACAGCTCCGTCCCTCGCGCCATTGACGTCAGGGAGGCCAAAAGGGCTCTCATTCGGAAGAGCGTGTCGTATTGCCCATCGCCTGTTGCGACGATGATCAGTTTTTCCAATTCACCACCCTTGGCGAACAGGTGATAACCAGGGGCATAGGCTTGTTTGGCCTGTTGGGCGGCAAGTCCAATAACAAAAGCCGCCCGCGACCGTTTGCTTGCATCCGGGGCAACTTCAATTTCAGAAACATACGGTTCGCGCGTCTGCGCTTCAGGATAATAGTATCCGGCATGACTATCGAAGGCGCTGACTGGATGTGTCTGAATAGTAAGCGCCAGAACAGCTACGACCGCAGCGGCCAGAAGTGATCTCGATTTCTGGCCGAGCAGTTTGGAAATGTGGAAAGTCATGTTTTGAGTGCCCCTTGAACCTGATCTTCTATCAAGTCTGTTCAGGGGGGTAGAATCAAGGCCGAAATTATCGAGGCTGCCGGAGGGGCCACACGGAACAGCGCTATATTTTTGCCATGTTGTAGACCCACATGTACGCGGGTCTGGGTGCATATTTTTGGAGTTTTGAAAGATGTTGAACCGCTTGCCGCTTGCGCTTGCTGCTGCGATCGTAATGCTGTCGCCGGCATTGGCCCAGACCGGAGGGCCCGCCATTGCCTATACAACCGCAAACTTGAATATGCGCGCGGGGCCTGGAACCAACTATCCCGTGATCACCACCGTGCCGCAGGGCGGCGGGGTAACCGTTTTTGGCTGCACCGCGGATTTTAAGTGGTGCGATGCGGCGTTTTCGACGGTGAAAGGCTGGGTGTCCGGCAAATATCTGAGCTATGGCGCTCAGGGGCGTTATTATGGACAGCCCATTCCACGATCCGGTATTTACGTCGGAGTACCCCGCTATCGCGGAAATTATCCGGTCTACGGACGCGGTCCAGTGAGGGTGCAGCCTTACCCGTATCGGTAAGAAGTTTACTGCGGTTATAAACTTGCGGAATAGCCGCAAACACTCCAACATTCCGATCAACTAAGTCGTTTGACCTGGGGGCGGTGATGGTTGGAGAAATCCTGCAAACGCTGGAGCAATACGCACAAGCCTATTGTGCCAAGGATCTTGATGGCCTCATGGCCTTGTTTGATGACGGCGACGACATCACAGTCATTGGAACCGGCTCAGACGAGTTGTGCGCAGGCCCTCAGGCGATAAGGGATTTGTTTGCCCGGAATTTCGAGGAAGCCTCGGCCGAAAGGTTTGAGTGGCATTGGACGAAGACAACTGTCCGAGATACCGCTGCCGTGGTCGCAACCACTTTGACGATCCATCTTGATCTTGATGGTGAAAAGCTTTCTGTTCCCCTTCGTTGGACTGTCGTTCTCCGCAGAAGTGGTGATCGATGGTTATGGTTGCACCGGCATGCTTCCTCCGCTGCTGGCAACCAGGAAGAGGGGGCAGCCTATCCAACAAAGTGACCTTTGTTGCCGCGACGCTCAAAATGCTCCGCGGTTGATAGGCTGGTCGCTACTTGTGAAACTAGGGTTCAAACTCAAACTATTGGCCCGGTTTTGGATTCGCAAGAATAAGTGACCAGAAAACCTTGTGTTTGGCAGTGGAGGAATAAGCCGTTGCAATGCCAAGCCGTGTTGCGTTTTTTGCCAGCAGCACTTGATTGTGTTTGGGGGATTCCCGCCAACCGGAGAAAGCTTCGGCAAATGTTCGATAGCCGGCACTGACATTTTCAGACGCGGCTGTTTTGGGTTCCCCAATGGCGGCGAGACGGGTTTCCAGTTTTAGATTGTGCGCAAGCGACGCCCGGACTGAGCCGGCTGATGCCATGGCATTGGCCTGTGTCTGCGCTATGGAACTCAATTGCGGGTCCGGTGTCACGGCTGGAAGGCCATTGTTGATCCGGTATTGAGAAATCATCTGGGCCGCGGTCGCTGCATCAACCTGGCCATCTGTTTTTGCAAGATCTTGATAAAACGGCGGTGTTTGCAGTCTTTCGCTCATACAGGCGGAAAGCAATGCCGCTGCCAGCACCACAGGAAACAGAAGGAAACGAGCGGAATTTTTCCGGAGAGCTGCGTGCATGTTGAGACAACGGCCTGTTGCTGGAGCGATTTAGTGATTCGACACGGTGACTGTGTCGGCAAAAAAAAGCAGAAATGGGACTGGCAGGATAGGGTCGTAAAAAATAGCCACGTAGAAATGGATAAGATTTCGTGTGTCTAAGTGATTGTGTTTCTTTAGTAAAATCTAAGTATATTGTTGCTTTTATAGGTTTTGGGTGAAAAGTTTTTAGTTGTTATTGGGAAAAATGACAATATGGAGAAGGTTCGGGCGATCATCGCCGATGACTCTTCAACGGTTTGCAAGTTTATTGAGCGGGCTCTTTTGCAAACTGGCCGCGATATAGACATTTCAATGGTGCAAGATGGCCAGGAAGCTGTTCGAAAGCTCAGCGAACAAGCCTACGATTTGGCGTTTCTCGATATCAACATGCCGCAAATGAGCGGTGTCGAAGTGATGGCGGCCATCCATGTGATGGGCGGCAAAACCTTCGCAATTTCGATGTCGAACTCGCTGGATGCATCGGCCGAGGAAAAGCTGAAATCTTTCGGCGCCTACGACTTCCTGGAAAAACCCTTTACCAACAAACAAGTCCACCAGATCCTCAAGACATACGATACGATCCGCGCCCGCTACAATGCGTTGATCGTCGATGATTCAACCACCGTCCGCAAGATCGTGGGCAAGGTCTTGAAGAAGAGCATTTTTGACCTGGATATCGATGAGGCGGATGATGGCACGTCGGCGTTGGAGATGATCAAGGCAAAGCGGTACCAAATCATCTTCAGTGATTTTAACATGCCGAATATGAACGGAATTGAGCTGGCGCAGAAGATTGCGGCTCATGCGACGCGTTCTGAAGTGGTGCTGATGTCGACAGAAATGAGCGCCGATCTTGATACCGCGGCAGAGCATGTGGGGGCCAGGGCGTTTTTACGTAAACCCTTCTACCCGCAAGATGTCGATACGATCCTTCATCACATCTTTGGCCTGAAGCACTCCCGTTTTACCAAACAGGTCAGGATGCTGGCCGCCGTTTAGAATTGCTTCGTGCGAAAATAAAAAAACCGGCCCGAGTGATCGGGCCGGCAGGCTGCATCAGGCTCAGTCTAAGCCTTCGGGGAGTTGTGGTTACCGTTTACCGGCTTCAATGACGTCTTCCAGGGTTCTCAAACCCGTGGTCGGAGCGCAGACGAGAACGGACATGTTGCCCGGCGCGTGCTGGTTCTTCCACATTTTTGTGTGTGCCTGCGGGATTTGATCCCACGGGAACACTTCCGACATATACGGGTCGATCCGGCGTTCGATCATCAGCTTGTTGGCAGCCGATGCCTGCTTCAGGTGAGCAAAGTGTGACCCCTGCAAACGCTTCTGATGCATCCACATGTAGCGGACGTCGAAGGTGCAGTTGAAGCCGGAAGTGCCCGCGCAAATTACGACCATGCCGCCTTTTTTACAGACGAAGGTCGAGACCGGGAACGTAGCTTCGCCCGGGTGTTCAAAGACGATGTCGACGTTGTTGCCCTTGCCGGTGATGTCCCAGATGGCCTTGCCGAATTTGCGGACTTCCTTGAACCAGTCCGCATACTCCGGTGAGTTAACCGTCGGCAGCTGGCCCCAGCAATTGAAGTCCTTCCGGTTGAGCACACCCTTGGCGCCCAAGTCCATTACGAAGTCGCGTTTGTCTTCATCGGAAATCACACCGATTGCGTTGCCGCCGGCAGCAGTAATCAGCTGGATCGCATAAGACCCAAGACCGCCGGAAGCCCCCCAAACCAGAACATTTTGACCGGGCTTCAGCTCATGCGGGTGATGGCCGAACAGCATGCGGTAGGCTGTCGCGAGCGTCAGCGTGTAACACGCACTTTCTTCCCAGGTCAGGTGCTTCGGGCGCGGCATCAGCTGCTGTGCCTGAACACGGGTGAACTGTGAGAAGGAGCCGTCACCGGTCTCATAGCCCCAGATCCGCTGGGACGTTGAGTACATCGGGTCGCCGCCGTTACAATCTTCGTCGTCGCCATCATCTTGGTTACAGTGGATGACGACTTCATCGCCGACTTTCCAGCGTTTGACCTTGTCGCCAACCGCCCAGACGATGCCGGAGGCGTCAGAGCCGGCGATATGGAATGGGTCACCGTGCACATCGAACGGGCTGATCGGCTCACCGAGGCCGGCCCAGATGCCGTTGTAGTTGACGCCGGCGGCCATCACGAGAACCAGCACCTCGTGGCTGTCCAGTTCCCAAGTCGGCACGACTTCCAGTTTCATGGCATCTTCCGGAGCACCATGGCGCTCGCGGCGGATGGCCCAGGCATACATGTTTTTAGGCACATGGCCGAGCGGCGGGATTTCACCAATCTCGTACAGATCTTTCAACGGAGCATCTCCCCGTGTTTGATTATCGTTGGCTTGCGCTGCTGCTGTCACTCTCCCCTCCCAGGGCTCTTTGGCGCCAATTTCTTTCGCACTTGCAAAAGGCTCGGTCGGGGCAAAACCCCAATTCACGCAACTATTGTTCAAAAAAGCATACGTATCTATACGACTATTGCTTAACTTGCGTTTTTTTACCAGCCGTATTTTGCATTGCAAGAGAAAGGGTTTCGCGCGCGCGGAAACTCCGGCACACTGCGGTCTGGGGAGAATGGCCCGCAAACCGGTGCTACAGGATAAAGAGAACTGGCAAAATAAGGCCTTAGGAGGAGATGCGGCATGAGTGCAGCAGGCGATAGTAGGACAGAGCGGGACCGTCCGTGGATTTTCCGCACCTATGCGGGGCATTCCACAGCCGCCGAATCCAACAAACTCTACCGGGGTAATCTGGCCAAGGGCCAAACCGGCCTGTCGGTGGCGTTCGACTTGCCGACACAAACTGGCTACGACCCTGACGATCTTTTGGCCAAAGGCGAAGTTGGCAAGGTCGGCGTACCGGTCGCGCATTTGGGCGACATGCGGACATTGTTCAATGACATTCCGCTGGAGCGCATGAACACGTCGATGACGATCAATGCGACCGCGCCGTGGCTGCTGTCTCTTTATATTGCGGCGGCCGATGAACAAGGTGCGGACCGCAAGCTTCTTTCCGGCACCACGCAAAACGACATCATCAAAGAGTACTTGTCACGCGGCACGTATGTGTTCCCGCCGGCACCATCGCTCAACCTGACGACAGATGTCATCGCGTGGACCTATTCCAATATGCCGAAATGGAACCCGATGAACGTCTGCTCCTATCATTTGCAGGAAGCAGGCGCGACGCCGGTCCAGGAGCTGTCCTTTGCCTTGGCAACCGCCGTTGCGATCCTTGACAGCATGAAGGCCAGCGGTGCGATCCCAGAAGAAGATTTCCCGAAAGCCGTCGGCCGTATCTCTTTCTTTGTGAACGCGGGCATGCGTTTTGTCACTGAGATGTGCAAGATGCGCGCCTTCACAGAACTTTGGGACGAGATCTGCCGTGAGCGCTATGGCGTTGAAGACGAGCGCTACCGCCGTTTCCGTTATGGCGTTCAGGTCAACTCCTTGGGGCTTACCGAGCCGCAGCCGGAAAACAACGTCTACCGGATCCTGGTGGAAATGCTCGCCGTGGTTCTGTCTAAGAACGCGCGGGCTCGGGCTGTTCAGCTGCCGGCCTGGAACGAGGCGCTGGGCCTGCCGCGCCCGTTTGACCAGCAATGGTCGCTCCGGATGCAGCAGATCCTGGCCTATGAGACCGATCTTCTGGAATATGCCGACATCTTCGATGGGTCTGAGGAAATTACCCGGAAGGTGGAAGCGCTCAAAGAAGAAGCGCGTGACGAGCTTGCCCGGATTGACGCCATGGGCGGCGCGGTTGCAGCCGTTGAATCCAGCTACATGAAACGCAAGCTGGTGGAATCAAACTCTTTGCGCCTGTCTGGCATTGAGAGCGGTGATCAGGTTGTTGTTGGTGTCAACAAGTGGACCGAAAGCGAGCCGTCACCGCTGGCAGCGGGAGAAGACGGTGGCATCCTGACTGTTCCGGAACATGTCGAAGACGAGGCAATTGAAAAGGTCAAGGCCTGGCGCGACGCTCGGGATCAAGGTGCTGTCGATGCCGCGCTTGCGGAATTGCGGTCTGCGGCAAATGAAGGCCGCAACATCATGGAACCGTCCATTGCAGCGGCAAAAGCCGGTGTCACCACCGGCGAATGGGGCCGGACCTTGCGGGAAGTTTTTGGCGAGTACCGGGCTCCAACGGGCGTCGGTCAGTCCGTCAGCGATGATGCTGGTGATCTGGCTGCAGTCCGGGCGGATGTGGAAGCTGCGTCGGAAAAACTCGGCCGGCGGCTCAAGTTCCTGGTTGGTAAACCGGGTCTTGATGGTCACTCCAATGGTGCTGAACAGATTGCCGTGCGGGCCCGCGACTGCGGCATGGAAGTTGTCTATGAAGGCATCCGCCTGACACCGGCGCAGATTGTCAATGCGGCGGTGGAAGAAGATGTTCATGTGATTGGTCTGTCCATCCTGTCCGGATCTCATTTGGCGCTGGTGCGCGATGTGATAGAGCGTTTGAGATCTGCCGGTGCTGATGACATTCCTGTTGTCGTCGGTGGCATTATCCCGGATGAAGATGCCGCACAGCTGAAGGCTATGGGCGTCGCGGCGGTTTATACGCCAAAAGACTTCCAACTGACCGATATTATGGCCGATGTCGTTAAGATCGTCGGCAGCCGCGCAGAACAGGCTGCGTGAGCCGTATCAACGGGCATTGGTAGAATTGCGTCTATCGAAACAAGCAGTTAACCTAACGTAAAGATTCGTTAACTGTTTGTTGAGAAACTCGGAGGAGGTCCGCCAGAAGGCGGTCCTTCTCTGATGGCCAGGAGGCCCAAATGGCGACGACGATTGAACGGCCGGTTCCGGCCCAGGTCGTGGCGCATGCGACAGAGTATCCAGCCGACCGGGACGGTGATGGCACCGGCTACGGCCGCAGACAAAAGAGTACCGCAGAGCGCCAAGATCAAGACACCGGCAGCCCAGATGAGGCGCCGGCCGTACTCATTGACGATCATCACATTGAAAGTCACGTTCTAGATGGTATGGCGGCCTATCAGGCTGCTGCTCTGGAAGTACTAGAGCCCGGCATTGACCACGGGCCGGTGCATCCTTTGCCGGGACCCGTTGATAGAGTGCCGCCGCAAAACGTGCGGCATGCCTATCAGGATCATCCCGAAGCGGATGACCCGCCGCATAAAGTGAATGTGGCGACCTGAGCTTTTCCAGGCCGATAGATCTGATTTTCGGCACCTTTCTTCTTGACCTGAGCCAGACAATGCCCACATGCGTCCGAATACGTATTGTTACGTATAAACTCGGATAATGCCGAAGAGGCATACCGCATAGGGGCAGAATAACGTGGTTGAGACGGTGCTTGGGTTGGCGGCACAAAATCTTGTGTCGCCCATCATCTTGTTTTTTGCGCTTGGACTGGTAGCGGCGCTTGTCCGCTCGGATTTGTCGGTCCCCGAAGCAGCGGCCAAAACACTGTCGATCTATCTGTTGTTTGCGATCGGATTTAAGGGCGGCGTCAGCGTCAGTGCTCACGGAATAGATGGAACTTTAATCCTCTCATTGATCGCCGGTACCATTCTGTCTTTTGCATTGCCGTTTCTGGCGTTTGCGCTCTTGCGCGTCATGACGCGATTGAGCGTTGTCGACGCCGCGGCGGTTGCCGGCCACTATGGATCCATATCTATCGTCACGTTTGTTGCCGCAACGTCCGTGCTGGAAAGCCAAGGCATCACCAGTGAGGGATATTTGGTCGCTGTTGCCGCAGTGATGGAAGCGCCAGCGATCCTGTCCGCTCTTTGGATTGTCGCGAAGTATTCTGGCAATGGGTCCGCAAAGGCCCGGGAAAAGGATACACAAGGCCTTTGGCGGGAAATCCTGTTGAACGGATCGATCGTTCTTCTCGTCGGGTCCTTCTTGATTGGTTTCCTGACCGGCAAGGACGGCTTGAAAGAGATCGAGAGCTTTATTGTGTCCCCGTTCAAAGGGGTTTTGTGTCTGTTTCTGCTTGATATGGGGCTGGTCGCCGGCCGGGGTTTGCGGGCCAGCGCCCATCAGATGCGTCCGGGTCTCATCAGTTTCGGCATTTTGATGCCGGTCCTTGGGTCAGCGGCGGGGCTGGCAGCGGCAAGCCTGATCGGTCTCTCAACAGGCGGCACCGTGCTGTTGATGACCTTGAGTGCCTCAGCCTCATATATCGCGGTTCCGGCCGCCATGCGGGTGGCCTTGCCGGAAGCCAATCCCTCTATTTATTTAACCATGTCGCTCGGGATCACGTTCCCATTCAACTTGACGCTCGGAATCCCGTTCTATCTGAGCATTGCACAGGCCGTGGGAGATTAAACCAATGGAGATGAACCCAGCGAAACGGGTGGAAATCATTATCGAAGCCCCGATGGAAAGCCGCCTGACCGATGCCATCGAAAGAGCGGGAGTTACCGGCTACACGATTTTGCCGGTGCTTGGCGGCAGCGGCCGCTCCGGCCGCTGGAGCCGGGAAGGGCAAGTCTCGCGTGCCGGGGGGATGGTCGCGATCACGTGTATCATCCGCCCGGAACGCCTTGATGAATTGCTGGAAAGCGCCTTTGAAGTGGTTGAAAGGCACATTGGTGTGGTCAGTGTAACCGACTGTCAGGTGTTAAGGGCCGAACGTTTTTAAATACAACTACCGCTGAAAATCGGCCTTTCAGCGTAATTGTGCTTTTCAAGAAACAAATGTAAGACACGTCTCCAAATTCCTGGCGCGGAAAAGTGCCACGACAACAGGAGTAGTGCAGTGACGTTTCCTTCACACTTATTGGATGGTTATGGCCGGTATTTGAACAAGGGCTTTGTCCGTGTGAAAGAAACCCATGAGCGGCTGGCCGTTTATGGTCAGAAGCCGGATGTCATGGTTATTTCCTGTTGTGATAGCCGCGTCACGCCGGAAGGCATCTTCAACGTTGGGCCTGGCGAATTGTTCGTTGTGCGGAACGTCGCCAATCTTGTACCACCTTATGAAGACACAGAAGGTCAGCATGGCACCAGCGCAGCCATCGAATTTGCGGTGAAGGGCCTAAAGGTCAAGCACATCGTCGTCATGGGCCATGGCCAGTGCGGTGGTGTGAAGGCTTTCCGCGAGAATGCTAATGATCCGATGGCGACCGGCGAGTTCATCGGACGTTGGATCAAGCTTCTGGAACCTGCGGCCATTTCAATGGCCTGTATGCCAGTCGACAAGTCGGACGATCCGCAGCTTGCGATGGAATATGCCGGGATCCGCCAGTCTTTGAAAAATCTGGTGACTTTCCCGTTTATTGAAGAGGCTGTTCAGTCCGGAACGCTCGACCTACATGGTGCCTGGTTCGACATCGGCTCCGGTGAGCTGCGGGTGATGAATTCAGAGACGGAACGGTTTGCATCAGCCGCGCCGGACGCTGTGTTGTCTGATAGCTAATCTGAGGCCTAAAAGGCAAATCAGTTGAAGGCCGATCTGCCTTCTACGGCGGTACATCGTGTTCAAACGGCAGGCCGATAGTCTCGACTTGCCAAAAGAATTTCACAATTCTGACCTGTTTTTAGCTCTCACTGGGAAAAAGCCCGGGTGGCCTGGTGTTTTGAAGACACATGGTCTTTGGCTTCGATAATTTGATTGGAACGATTCATGTCTATTGATCCGGCGCTCTATCAGCGCCTTGCGAAGTATAATACTTGGATGACAGACAAGGCCTATGTGGCCGCCGATCAGATGAGCGATACGGCGCGCAAGGAAGACTGCGGCGCATTTTTTAAGTCGGTGCATTCGACCCTCAATCACTTGCTTTTCGGCGATCGGGCATGGATGCGCCATTTCACTGGTCGCGACTATTATGTCGAAAAAATCGGCGTTGACCTTTATGAAGACTATGGTGCGTTGAAGGCTGCACACCGGGCCATGTGCGGTGACATTGAAGATTTCGCAGATGATCTGACCTGTGAATGGCTGGATGGCTCTCTGGAATGGACCAGCCGCAGCGACGGCAAGACCCGGACGCGGCCGCGCTGGTTATGCCTGACCCATATGTTCAACCATCAGACCCATCACCGGGGCCAGCTGTCGACGCTCTATATGCAGGCGGGGATTGACATCGGCAAGACCGACCTGCCCTTCATGCCGGATCTGTTGCAACAGGATGTTTCCGGCTAACTTGCAAACAGCAGTGCGCTGCCGATAACCACCAGCGCGGCCCCGGCCCAGGCGCCAAGTGCTGGCACTTCCTTCGTGCGCCACCAGAGCATCGGCAGCATCACGGCAGGTGTTGTGGCCGACAGGGTTGCGATGATGCCGACTTCGCCACCGGAAAGCGCGAACAAGATCAGCGTCATGCCGAGACCCATGCCCAGAAATCCGGAAACGGCAATGATGCCGACGATGGATGGTGTAAAACGGCCAGCCGGTTTGACCCAGGAGACCGGCAACCGTGTCAGGGCTAGAAGGCAGAGGGCGGCCATCCCGACCCGCAAGCTGGAAGCGGCGACTGGATCCGCGCCGGTTTCCATGACCGGCCGGGCAATCAGTGAGCCGACCGACTGAGACAAGGCTGCGGCCAGTCCTAGCAAAACGCCGGCCCAAAGCGGCCCCCGGATGCTTTCCCATTTGTGCAGCTGGGATTTGCGCTTGCCGAAGCGGATGGCGAGCAGGACACCCGTAAAGGTGATCAAGATCCCGATAATCTGTGTGCCTGACAGATGTTCTTCCAAAAACAGCCAGCCGAGTACAGCGGACATTGGCGCATTCAGGGAAAACAGCATTGCGGTCCGGCGGGGACCCATCCGGTTCAGCGTTAGAAAAAGCGCTGTGTCTCCCATGAAGATGCCGATCACACCTGAAAGGATCAGCGGCATCACATGTTCACCGGCAATTGAGCTCCACCCTGTCGTCACGGCGACCCAGATGACAAGCATCACCGCAACAAGCGCCATGCGGGTACAATTGAAGGCAATGGCGCCCAAATGCTGAGCCGGGCCTGCAGAAATCAGGCCTGTGAGGGCCCAAAGCGTTGCAGCTCCAAGGGCCGCTGCCTCGTAGACGAACATGAGAGGATCAGACCTTTTCTGGGTTCACTTCCGGCAGACAGGCTTCTCCGGTCCAGGCTGTCTCAAAAAATGCAACTTCCAGCGCACTCATCTTGGAGAAGATCTTTGCGAGACTTTCCTGTTGAGCCGGCGGCAGCGCAGCGCCAACGGCATCCATTTCCTCGCGGATCCAATTGACGAAACTTTCAAAGCCCTCAACGGCGTGCAGATCGATCCATTCGGCCAGATAGAATTTTTCTGGACGCGGCTGCCCCGCTTCGCGCAAACCCCAAGTCAGGTAACACCATTCTGCACAAAGCAGGCAGGCAAGGCCTTCGGCATAGGTGCCTTTGCCGGAAGAGGTCAGCAGCAGATCTGCGAAAGCCCGTGTAACCGGTCCTTGAGCTGCCGTTTCATAAGTTGCTGCCGGAAAGCCTAGAGCCTCAAACGACCGAAGAAAATAGTCGTTTTCTTCCGATGTCAGCAACGCCAGAAACCCGGAGAGCCGAGATTTGGAGCGCATTGTTGGTGCTTTTGCGACCAGATATCCCAGTGTAGAGGCGAGATCTGTGATGAAGGTATAGTCTTCGATCAGGTATCGGACATAAGCCTCATCCGGCACGGAACCGTCACCGATCGCGTGGGTGAACGCATGGTCGGTTGCCTCGCTCCAATAGGGCTCGGCTCTAGCTGCCAGCCAGTCGGAGAAGCGAGCATTTGGTGTTACGGCTTGGAAGTCTTGAAAAGAACCGGAAAAAGCCTCGGGCATGGCGCCGGGCTCCTTGTCTCAATGATATCTGGGAAGAGAAGAAAAAACGGGCGCCGGATGGCGCCCGCATAAGTGCTTTAGGCAGCAGCTTTTTTCGGTGTGATCAGGCCGCGGTTGACCAGAACTTCGGCGATCTGAACCGTGTTGAGTGCCGCGCCTTTGCGCAAGTTGTCGGACACAACCCACATATTGAGGCCGTTTTCGATGGTCGCATCTTCGCGGATGCGGGAAATGTAGGTCGCATCTTCACCGGCCGATTCATAAGGGGTGATGTAGCCACCGTCTTCCTGCTTGTCAATCACCAGGCACCCTGGCGCTTCGCGCAAGATGTTGCGGGCTTCTTCTGCTGTGATCTCGTTTTCGAACTCGATGTTGACGCTTTCTGAGTGACCGATGAAGACCGGCACACGGACGGCGGTACAGGTCACCTTGATGGCCGGATCCAACATCTTCTTGGTTTCGGCGAGCACCTTCCATTCTTCCTTGGTGTAGCCGTCTTCCATGAAGACATCGATGTGCGGAATGACGTTGAACGCGATGCGTTTGGTGAATTTTTCCGGTTCGATCGGATCGTTCACGAAGACAGCGCGGGTCTGGTTGAACAGCTCTTCCATCGCTTCCTTGCCGCCACCGGACACCGACTGGTAGGTGGAGACGACGATGCGCTTGATTTTGGCGGCTTCATGCAGCGGCTTCAGCGCGACAACCAGCTGCGCGGTTGAGCAGTTTGGATTGGCGATGATGTTCTTTTTGGTAAAGCCGGTGATGGCGTCGGCATTCACTTCCGGAACGATCAGCGGCACGTCCGCATCGTAGCGCCATGCGGAAGAGTTATCGATGACAACACAGCCTTTTGCGCCGATTCTCGGAGACCATTCTTTGGAGATGGAGCCACCAGCGGACATCAAACAAATATCGGTGTCGGAGAAGTCGTAATTCTCCATCGCCTGAACCTTCAGCGTTTTGTCGCCAAAGGAAATATCGGTGCCCTGCGAGCGGCGGGACGCCAATGCAACGACTTCGTCTGCCGGAAAGCCACGTTCTGCGAGAATGTCGAGCATCTCCCGGCCAACATTGCCGGTCGCTCCAGCGATTGCGATCTTGAAACCCATTTTTCGACTTGTCCTTGTCCGTCTCCCCGCTTCACCAGCTGCCCGGATCTTTCAGGGCATGGCTGGCTCCTGGCGCCTCCCATCCCCGGGGAGGCAGGATGAGCGGCACCTTAAGCGGTGGTCTTGGTTGTCTTTGTCGTGTGTTTGAATGTGGTTGTGGCAGCCGTCTTCGTCCCGCCGCGCAGAAAGGTTGCGCTGGCAAGGGCTTCAGACATCATATCCAGAATGTCGGCTTTCAGCCGGGTCATCAGGTGCTCACAATCGACAAAACTCGAGACGGCGGTGTTTTTGCCCGGAAACTGGCGGAAGTCAATATGCAAAGCGCCTTGATCGGCGCATTGGTTTTCACACTGTTGCGCAAAGGCGGCGAATTTTGCGTTAATCGAACAAACGCCCCGGCCCCTGGCCCTTCGCTGGAAGGCCTGCCAACGTCATCATGTGCCAAGCGAGCGCAGAGTTGGAACTGATAACTGGTTTTCCAAGTTTTGCTTCGCAGGCTTCAATCACCGGGAAGGTGCGCAGATTGGTGCAAGAGGCGAACACGGCATCGATTTCCGGGGCACTGCCGACCGAGCAAATGGCCTCTTCAACCGAGGCCGGGGAAATACGGGCCACGACGGCTTCTTCTGATTGACCAAACGAGCCCAGGTTCACAACCGTAAGACCATTGTCTTTAAGCAGAGAAACAACTGCTTCGGAAACTTCGGCGATATAGGGTGTGACCACCCCGATTTTTTTTGCGTTCAAGTGCTCAAGCGCGGCCAGCACAGCCGCCGCCGGGTTGGTTACTTTGGCGGTTGGATGAGCTTTTTGAACGGCTTTGGAAACTTCCCCTGACCCGATGACGGTTGACGCCGATGTGCAAGCGTATCCAATAACATCCAGATCGCGGGCATTTGGCAGAAGGGCTGCGGTTCCCGTCAGCTGCGCTTTCATCCGCATCAAAGTTTCTGGCGTGACTTCCGGATCGCTTTCAATGCGGGTGTGATTGAGCGTCACGCCGTCTTGATCAAACAACGGCCGGAACTCATTTTCGATGGTCTCATCGGCTTGCAGAACGATCAGCCCAAGAGCAGCTTTATGCGCAAGGCCGTTGTCTGTTTGGAAATTGAGATCCATGTCGTACGCTCTTGTTATTGAATGACCGGAATGTCCGGATCCGCCGGGGTGCTCAGGTATTCCGGCGCACCATCCCGGATGACGATGTTTTCTTCGTGTACCATCATCTTGCCGCCGCCGAGATCAATGCCCGGTTCCAGGGTAATTACCATGTTTTCCTGCAAAACCGTTTGATCGAAACTGGTGAGTGATGGGGTTTCGGTCAGCTGGATGCCTAGCCCGTGGCCCATGCGGCCGACGTCGCCGTCAGATTGGCCCAGAACATCGGTCATGGCTTTGAAGAGATCCGCGCAGGTTTTTCCGGGGCGGGCGATGCGAGCTGCGGCTTGAACCGATTCAACCAGTTTCCGATGGGCGTTCTTGACATCATCACTCGCATGGCCAATCGCAAAATTCCGGTCGAAGTCGCAGAAATAACCGTTTTTGACCGAGCCGGTATCCAGCATCAGGACATCACCTGCACGAAGCGGCGTATCTGTGGGTGGTGAAATCACATCGCCATAGCCACCCTGACCGGCCCCGCCGACCAGATAGGGCACATCATCGGCGCCGCGTTCCAGCAGATCGATCTTGAACTTGCGGAAGGCCTCTTTCAGGCTCTGGCCTTCATGAAAGAGTGCCTGGTTATTTTCGAAGCTTCGCGAGGCGATCTGGCAAATCTCGCGGTGGATCGCAATCTCCGCTTCCGATTTGATGTGGCGTATTTGTTGGACAAGATCTGAAGTGTTCAGAAATACCGCGCCCGGCAAATTTGCTTTCACGACATCAAAATCAACAAGCGGCATGCGCAGGGAACTTTCCCGGCCCATCGGCATGCCGATGGTTTTAAACGGCTTGAGCGCCGCGCTTAAAAGACTGACGCCTTCGTCGGTTGGATGCGGGGCGGCAAAGGTCCGGATGTCGTCCAGCCAGGTGCTGGCCATCAGATGGGCACCGATTTGCGGGATCACTGCGAAGGGTTTGCCGGACTTAGGCAGGACGCAGAACCAGGGCCGGGCCGGACTTTGCCAGAAAAGTGTCCGGAAGCCAGTGAAATAACGGACTTCTGCTTCTGTGGTGAACAGGAGCGCATCGAGCTTTTGCGCATGCATCAGGCGCTGGGCGCGCTCAGTCCGGTCTTCAAATTCCTGTTCCGGAAAATCCGCTTCTGACATTCCTGGCCTTTCGATTCGCAAACCATCACTTGAAACCATCTTAGAAAGAACAGTTTGAAGTCACAGGAATGCCGGTGCCGCTGCAAGCAGTCATGCGCGGCACGCATCAATTCAAGGAGGCAAGTCATCAGGTCTTTGAGGGAATGACAAGCGAAATCTGGCGGCTTGAGTAAAGCCTCCATTTGTCTTCTGGAAGCGCAACGTCGCTATAAGCGGCCTGATAGGGCAGGTGTGCAGCGTTATGGATATTGCGCTTCCAAAAAGTGCGACTTAAGCTGCGGCTTTGCTCCGGCGGGTGGGCCGGAGTGTTGCCAGTGCAAGGACCAGAGCAAACACAGCACACAGTGCAATCGCACCGACCATCGGCAGGGCTGAGCGGTCGAAAAACGGGCTGCAAATGAAAATCATGATGCCGCCGGCAACCATTTGCAGGGTTCCGCCCAATGAGGAGGCCATGCCGGCATGTTCCCCATGGTCCTCTAACGCCATGACCATGGTCGGGGCGATGACCTGGCCCAGAAACGCGTTGGCGATGAACAACAGCGTCATCAATACGTACAGATGATCAATGCCATTCCAGACCAGTAGGAACAGGGTGCAGGTTCCCGCGGCAAATCCGGCGACACCTGTCAATGCGACAGGCGCCATGCCAAACCGTTCTCCGAGTGGCGCGGCGAATTGTGACGACACAAAAAAGCCGGTCGCGCCAAAGGCAAACACGAGGCTGAACTCGGTCGGTGTGAGTGCGTATTGGGTCATATAGACCAGCGGTGCGGAAGCGATGAAAACAAAGAAACTCGCCAGGGAAAAACCGCTGATCAAGGTCAGGCCCATAAACTTGAAATCTTTGCACAAATAGATTGCACTGCGCAGCATGGCAGCGGCATTGATCGGTGTTCTGCGTTCAGGCGCCAGTGTCTCAGGGAGCTGGAAAAAGACCATAACCATCGACGCAAACGCCAGAAGCCCCAAGATCATGAAAATCAGCCGCCAACTGCCGAAGGCAATGATCCCGCTACCGGCAAGCGGAGCGAGCAACGGCGAAATGCTGAACACCAGCATGACAAGGGCCATGAGCCTCGTGGCTTCCGTGCCAGTGTGAAGATCCCGGATCACGGCGCGCACGACGACCATCGGGGCTGCCGCGCCGATGGCTTGGACAAACCGGCCTAAAGTAAGGTCGGAAATATCGCCCGCCCAGGCGCACATCAGCGAGCCGATAATGTAGATGACCAGACCCAAAAACACCGGTGGCCGGCGACCGAACCGGTCGGCGAGCGGCCCATAAAGCAGTTGTGCGACGCCGAAGGCGGCAAAATAAACCGAAAAGGTCAGCTGCACGGCGACATCGTCGGTATTCAGGTCTGCCACAATCTGCGGCATGGCCGGAAGATAAAGGTCGATAGCGAATGGGCCGACAACGGCCAAAAGGCCCAGCACAATGGCCGAGCGAACAAATCCGATAGACATGAAAATCCAATCTCAAAGCGCCCGGCAGGAAGGCGATGGCCGGGACGAACACAAAACACTTTATCCTTCAGATTGTCGAGTGGCTTTTCACACTAGGTCGGGATTGAAGCTCTTGAGTTCAAGGCCACCGCTAGCGGAAGTGGCCTTGCAAGCGCAGCTGGGTTGACCAAGTCAAACCTAAGGCCAAAGTGCTACTGCTGAAAAATATTATGATAGCGCAAAGGCACTGAATATCTGAATAGGGTGACTGGTTTTGATCTGTGCAATGCCATGGAAAACCCGATAGCAATGAGATAAGCGCCGCCATAAACAGCCAGACCAATGGACACCAAAAGGGGTGCCTGAGCCGTTTTGAGAATGGATGACGCGCCGAGCATCAGGGCATAGAGCCAGCTGGCGCCGGACAGCGCGGCACAATTTGCAATCAGCAACTTTTGCGGTAAGGCCAAGGCCGCCAGCGGCCGGCCGGCGTATTCCTTAAGCAGCGGGGCCACCAGCTGTCGCATCAAAACCGCATCTATCGTCAGGATCGTGACGACGGCCAGCTTGGTGACGAGTTTTGGAGAGAACGCACTTGGATCGAAATTGGTGCGCACTCCAATCAAAGCAAGTCCGGAAATCCAGAGAATGGCAATGGCGCAAGCGATCTGGCGATGTGATTTGTCGACAAACTCCAGGAGTTGCCGGCTCATGCCCTTTGTTATCATCTGACGGACCGACAGGGCGGCAGAAACGACGGTTCCGAGCCCGATTGCAACACCGGCCAGATGCGCAAGCCGGATGAGATCCACATAGGCCGACGCCCAGCTGAGGTCTGGCGTCCACATGGCGACCATGTCTTGCAGATGATTGGAAGAGCCGGGCTCCGGATGCGGGCTGGCGGTCATCACCTCGCCTGAAAACCCCAAAGCGCCGCGCAGCTGAAGGGTCTCCATGGATGGGAAACAGATCGCCTCCAGGAGCGCTTGAATGTCGACGTAAGCCCCGCTGGAGAACAGGTAGATGTTGACGGCGGCGAGGACACCGCAGAGAGCCAGCGGCACACGCGCAGATTTCAGAATATGGCGGGTTTGATCAGACATTTTTTAACATCCCAAGGATCAGCCTGAATAGGCCGGGACAAAGAAGGCGTGTCCTCACCGTCTTTTAAGACGCACGCCGATGAACAATTTAGTGGGGTGTTCCGGGCGGAGTAACACCCGCCCGGAAACTGAGTGGTTAGGCGAGTTGATCAATGGCAACGGATTGGTCGTTGAAGGCCAGTTCTTCGAAATCATAAAGAATGTCGAAGTCGTTTCCGGACCATACGACGACACCTGCGCCGTCCTCGGTGGCGCCCCAATTGTAATCAGCAGCGTTGCCGTCGATCTTGAAGCTGTCCTGGCCTTCGGTGCCGGTGAGATATTGGGTCACTCCAGCGATATCCTGAACCTGCCCGCTACCGGTTGTCAGCGGCACGCTCATGTCTGAAAACTCAAGACTTTCAAAGCCGTGGAGAATGTCAAAGCCGGAGGCACCCCAGACAACAACGCCAGTTCCGTCGTTGGTCGGCCCCCAGCCAAAATCAGAGGCTTTGCCGTCAATCACAAACCGGTCATTGTCCGTGGTTCCGGTCAGATACTGGGTCACCCCGGCAACATCCTGGTAGCTGCCGTCTTCGGATGTCAGCGGGACGGAAAGATCGTCAAACCGGATTTCTTCGAAATCTTTCAAGATGTCGAAGCCGGTCGGGCCCCAAACCACAGTCCCGGTGCCGTCCTCGGTCGGACCCCAGCCGTAGTCCTTGGATTGTCCATTGATCACAAAGACATCCTTGTCGGCTGTGCCAGTGACCCATTGGGTTTCAGTGGCAATGTCATTGACTTCGTTCACCGGATTTGTTGGATCTACCGGGTCTGGATCAACCGGATCTGGGTCTACCGGATCTGGGTCTACCGGGTCGGGATCTACCGGGTCTGGGTCTACTGGGTCGGGATCGACTGGCGCAGAAGCGCCCTCCTTCAGTACGACATTGTCCAGAAGCCCGCCGATGGACGGATGCGTTCCGTCAGAGGCCCGGAAGGAGAGTTCGTCATTGCCGCCTGTGCCGACAACCGTGACGCTGTAGCTGCCCGGGTCCGAGTGGCCCGGTTTTACCGTCTGAACGACAGATCCATTCCACAGAATGTCCATACCGGCCCGGTCACTGTGGCCGGTGCGCACTTCATAGTCGAAGGTCAGGTCGTAGGTCTTGTTTTCCTGTGTGGCGACCGATTGCGAAATCACGCCGCGTTCAGAATCGATCTCAAGAGCGGTTTTTCCGTCCGTGGCTGCAATGCCTTCGTAGCCGTCCTGCCACAATTCGAAATTGTTGCGGCTCGATTGCCAGCCGGTCAGGGAGCTGTGTGTCTCCCAGTTTGTGACCTCTTCTGAGGTTTCAAAGCTGCCATTGGTCAAAAGGTTTGCCGGATCTACGGGATCCGGGTCGACCGGGTCGGGATCAACCGGATCCGGATCGACCGGGTCTGGGTCGACTGGATCGGGATCGACCGGGTCCGGCATTGGAACCGGATCGGTTCCATCGGATTTCAAGACCACATTGTCCACCAGACCGCCGAGCAGCAAATTGGTGTCTTTAGTTGCTTGGAACGTCAGCTTGTCATCGCCGCCTGTTCCGACGACTTTGAAGTCATAGGAGCCAACATCCCCATTATCGGGCTTGAGCGTGGCAATGATCTCATCGTTCCAAAGAACTTCCAGGCCAATCTTCCAGATGTTGGCGCCCATGGCTTCGGTTTCATAGGTGAAAGACAGGTCATAGGTCTGGCCCCGGACAGTATCGACGGTCTGGGAAACCGCGCCGGATGCGCCATCAAGGCCCAGTGCCGTATGACCGTGTGTGGCATTCGCATCTATGTTCTTGTCGCCATGAATTTCAAAGCGGCCGTTGCTGCTGGTCCAGCCTTCCATCTGATTGACCGTTGTCATCTTGTCGGTCGGGTTCGGGACTTCGAAGCTGCCGTTGACCAGAATGTTTTCTGGGTCTTCTGCCAGGGGAACATTGGATGGCTGAACGTCAATGTTGGGCGCAATGGACGGCACACCGTTCTTGTCCCAGACAAACATCATCCAGCTGCCAGACGACAGGCCCTGTTCCACTGTTGGGGTGTAAACGGTGATGTTGTCGCCGGAACCTGCTTTGAACGGAACTTCAACAAAACCAGTACCCATGTTGAAGGCGTGCGTCGACGCGCCGTTTTTGACCATGGTGATGCGCGCGACATCGGCGCCGTCATCAACGCGGATGTTGTAGGCGCTGCCGGCATGAACCTCAGAAGGCGCGATTTCAACGACCGGACGGTCGGCGAGATTGCCGTTGTCGTCATACAGATAAGACGGTTTGTAAGCCTGAGCGTCGAGGTAGTTTTTCTCAGCAAAACCGGCAGCTCCGCCCCCTGCAGACAGGATAGTCCCATCGTTCAAAAGAACAGACGTGGAGTGGTAGAGGCGGGAAGATGCTTCATCGACCGTTGTTGTCAGGGAGTTGTCTTTTGGATCCCAGATCATGGCCGTATGGTTTGCAGCTGCCTCTGTGTTGCCCCGTGCGGACCCGCCGTTGATGAGAACCGTGCCGTCGGCCAGCGTGGTCATGTTTGACCAGTTCCGCTCGGCCCCCATGTCTCCAACTTTCTCGAAGGACACACCGCCGCCCGAGATATCCATGCTCCACAGGCCGCTGCCGGTGTCCTGAATGAGGATCTTGCCGGAATCGTATTGGACGGCAGGATTGTCCCAGGCTGCGTAAAAGGGGAGGGTGCCGATCTGAGTGACCGAACCGTTTCCTGACGGATCCAGCGACATGACTTCGATCTGGCCGTTGCCGCCGCCGCCAGTGGCGAAGTAAACAACCTTACCGTCCGTATCCAAAAAGGCGCGCGGATAATGCCCGGAAACGCCCAGATTGGCATCCGTTGCACCGGTCAATGGCTTCCAGCCTTCGCCATAGGTGTAGATTTCCGGTGTTGCCATATGGCGCCCGGCTGAATCGCTGCCGCCGAGCATGATCATCTGGCCGTTGTCCAGGGACACCATGGTCGGATACCAGCGCTGATTGACCATGTCGCCATCCGGAGCGGCATATAATTCGCCGGTTTTCATGTCCAGGATGTTGACGTCGTTGACGCCGGTGTTGGGCTTGCCGTCCGGCCGGCCATCGCCGCCCGCGATCAGGATCTTGTCTTCTCCCGGAATAATCATGGCCGCCGAACAGAAAATGTCGGTTGTCGTGGTGTTGGTCAGCGTTTCGTGCTCGCCGGTCACCGGGTTGTAGATGTCGTAGATAAATTGACCGCCCTGCATGCCCTTGTTGTCGGTGCCAAAAGTCAGAACCCGTCCGTCATCCATGACAACGGAATGAATTCCAATGATCGGCCATGCTTGCAAATTGCCCCAAGTTCCATCGGTTTGTGCCGGCATCTGACAATCTCCTGTTTCCAATCCAAATTGAGACACTCGGCATTGGTAATTGTCTCAATATGAAACAACGTAGCGTTGTGCCTTTCTTGGTAACGGAAAATTGCAAGTCGTATGCCAGGCTAACTATTAGTGACCTTAATTATTTCGCTTTCGCTATACGGAATTTTATCAATATCGAGGCAGAGTGCAGGATAGGCGAAGGAATTAGTTATATGCCCGTAGCAGTTTTTAGTAAGCCGCTGTTAACGTTTACTATATTGGCCAACCTTCTGATGCTGGCGGCTCCCTTGCACATGATGCAGGTATATGACCGGGTGCTGATCTCCGGCAGTCTCAGTACCCTTTTCTATATTACCCTGATTACAGCCGGGGCATTGGCCATGTTCGGTGTTTGTGAGGCCCTTCGCAACCGTTTGGCACAACGCCTGGCTGCAGCTTATGTCGTTGAGCGCGCTGAGCCACTGTTTCAAGCCTGTGCCAACTGTACTGACAAGACCCGGGCAAATGAAATGCTCCGCCATTTCAATACGGTCAAACAGTTCATTGGCAGCAAAGCGTACATTGGTCTTTACGATTTGCCCTTCGCGCCGCTGTTTCTCATGCTTCTTTTTGCCATTCACACGCAAATCGGTCTGATCACCTTTGCAGGAGCAGCCGTATTAGTGTCGATTGCGCTTCTTAATAAGAGGGTCAACGATACCAATCAGCGGACATCGGCCGGCGCCAATTCGCAATCGGTCAACTTTGCCAGCACAATCATATCCCGCAGCGAAGACATCAAGGCCATGGGCTTGATGCCATCTTTGGTGGAGCGCTGGGGGCATATGACCGGGGCGTCCTTGAATGCGCAGGAACAATCGACCGAAATCAGCGCGAAGTTTCATGGGGCAAGCCGGGCGGCCCGCCAGATCCTGCAAATCTCGATCATGGCCTGGGGCGCGTTTCTGGTGCTCGGCGGCGATATGTCCGGCGGTTTGATCTTTGCGGCTTCGATGATTTCCGGCCGGGCTTTGCAGCCGATCGAGCAGGTGATCGGTGGCTGGGACAACATCAATCGGGCGGTCCGGTCTGCCGAAGACATTGCCGGGTTTTTGAAACAGTCCGGTTCCACTGCCGCGCCCCTCGAACAACCGGCGCCAAAGGGTAGCCTGCGCCTTGAAGAGGTCACTGCAACCGCAGGCGAATCCATTCTTTTGGAGAATATTACATTTGAATTGAAACCAGGAGAGTTTCTTGGGGTTGTCGGCCCGTCAGGGGCTGGCAAGTCAACTCTGGCCCGCATCATCTCCGGGGCACTGCCTCCGGAAAGCGGCCGGGTATTGCTTGATGGCTGTGACCGCAGGAATTGGCCGGATGGCCAATGGGGCGACAGTGTCGGCTATCTCGGCCAGGACTTACAGCTCTTTCCAGCATCCATCGCAGAGAATATTGCCCGAATGGCCGTAACACCTGATGAGGCCGGGGTTGTCGAAGCGGCTCAGCTGACTGGGGTTCATGACCTCATCAACAGCCTGCCGGACGGTTATCAAAGCCAGATTGGCGACGGTCAGATCCGGTTGTCCGGCGGGCAGATCCAGCGGATTGCGCTCGCCAGGGCGATCTACACCCAGCCGGCTCTCTTGGTGCTGGATGAACCCAACGCTCATCTGGATCAGGCAGGCGAAGAGCGGTTGATCGGAATTTTGAAAAGGCTGAAGGGTGAGGGGGTGACCATCATCGCCATCAGTCAACGTGGCGGCATCAATCAGTTGGCGGACCGGATCATGGTGCTGAAAGACGGTCGCTGTGCTGCCATGCATGTGAATGAGGCGCACAATCCCCGGCCGGCCGCAGCCAACACCACCGGGTCGGCCTCAGTCCGGACGCCTGAAGTGCCTGCTACTCAGCCACGGCCGCAAGCCCCGGTTCAAAGGCAGATGCCACCTGTACCAGCGGTCGATCAAAATACCTCGGCAGAAACTGCCAAAGCATTTGCTGAGCAGCGCCAGGCAAAACCTATAAAGCCGACCGGTTCTATAGATAGAGAGAGCCGTCCGGTTCCAGGTACTCGGAAATATGCTTCACCGGACATTGTTTCTGAACAGCGGGAAAGAGGGGCGGCGTGAGTTTCTACAAGCAATTTCATGCCCTCGGCGGGATGCTGTTTGCTCCAGAAGAGGCCCAATCGACAGTTGGTTTGGGTTGGCGAGCGAGCGTCAAAACCGGAGACCGCGATATCATTGCCTCCGGCACACGCTGGGTTGGGATCGCGTGCGCGGTGTTTCTCGTTTGGGGACTGTTTTTCCCGCTCAGCTCGGCCGTTGTGGCACCTGGTACGTTAATCTCCAAAGGCCGCAACCAGCTTTTGCAGCATGCCGCAGGCGGGGTTGTTGAAGAGATCTTGGCGGCCAACGGAGATCATCTGTTTGAAGGTGATCCGATTGTGCGCATCGATCCATCTGCGGCTCGTGCGCATTTGGCCAAACTGGAGGCCCGCCAGGCTTTACTTCAAGCTCAGGAACAGCGCTTGGCCGCTCTCAGAATTGCCGGCGATACTGGATATCAAACAGCGGAGATAGATGTTGCGGCCTTGCGCGGCGTTTCCAAAGACCTTGCCGCAAAAGTGAGGATCCCGCTTGGCATAGAGGGACGCTATCCAATTTTGGATGAGCAGCTCGCCGCTTTTGACGCCAGCTTGCGGCAATCGGAAAGTGAAGTGTCCGCTTTGCGGAACCGCCGGGCCGGCCAGGCGGACGAACTCACCGGTCTGAACAATCAGATTGCCGCAAAAACTCAAAAACTCGCGTTGCTTGAAGGTGATTTGGCCAAAATGGAGCCGCTGGTGGCGGAAGGGTATATTTCCCAGACACGGTTCAATGAAAAACGCGCGGGTGTCATGGAAGACACCAGCCAGCTTGCCGCCCTCAAGGCACGTGCTGGGACGATGACGGCGCAAATTGCGGAAACAGAAGATTCCCTGGCAACGCTAATTGCCCGTAAGAACGCGGAAAACGCTGAGGAATTGTCCGCCGTCTTTGCTGATTTGGCAGCCGTTCAAAAAGAAATCGATGCGGCACGGATTGCCCTGAACCAGACCGTTGTCCGTGCCCCGGCAAAAGGAATTCTGGTCAAATTCGAGGCCAACACGGTCGGCGGTGTTATTGAAGGCGGCAAATCCTTCGGCGAAATCGTACCGGTCTCCGGAGATGTTGTGGTGGAAGCTCGCGTGTCGCCGCAAGACATCGGCGCGATTAAGGTTGGCCAGGAAACGGAAGTTGTCATCACAGCATTCAAGCGGGGTCAGGTGGATCCCTTGCCAGGTGCCGTCACCTATGCGGCTGCGGATTCCAAACTGGATGAACTGACGGGCGAACCCTATTTTGAAGTATTGATTTCCCTGAAGGAGACCGCTGACCGGAAGAGCATCACCGTCCAGCCTGGCATGCTTACTGAGGTGTATATCCAAACAGGCAGCCGTAGCTTCTTTGGTTATCTCCTTCAGCCGGTCACAGACAGTTTCCTGCGTGCGTTCCGAGAGCGGTAATCTTGTCTGCCGGAAATTCGTTGGCTTGATGTGCTTCGCAGCCATTGAGTTTGCGCAAGGAGCGCCCTAGGTTCAGCCCGGACTGACAAATTGGGATCCCACATATGCTCTTTGCGCTGATCTGCACCGACAAGCCAGGTGCACTCCAAGCCCGTCTCGACAATCGGGACGATCACATTGCCTTTTTGAAAGCCATGGGTGATGGCCTGAAAGCGGCCGGTCCGTTTTTGGACGACGATGGCAACATGACCGGGTCGCTGGTGGTGATTGAAGCTTCCAATCGGGATGAAGCCCTTGCGATTTCCGAGGAAGATCCCTACGCCAAGGCCGGATTGTTCGAGAGCGTTGAAATCCGCCCGTGGAACTGGGTGGTGAAGAATCCGGAGACGGCATAAGTGCAGTACTGGTTGATTAAATCCGAGCCGGACAAATGGTCCTGGGAACAGCAGAAAGCCAAGGGTGATGCTGGCGAAGAGTGGGACGGCATCCGCAACTATCAGGCCCGCAACAACATGCGGACGATGGAGATCGGCGACCGGGCGTTTTTCTATCACTCCAATATCGGCAAAGAAGTGGTCGGTGTGGTCGAGGTGTGCAGCGAAATACACCCAGACAGCACAACCGATGATCCGCGCTGGGAGTGTGTTGATTTCAAAGCCGTCTGCGACATTCCCAAGCCGGTAACACTGGCCCAGGTCAAAGCGGAACCGCGCCTTGAAAAAATGTCCCTGGTGACTTCCATGCGCCTGTCCGTTCAGCCGGTGACGGCAGACGAATGGAAGATCGTTTGTGAGATGGGTGGCTTGAGCGATCCTGTCTGACATGTGTCTTTCGGAGACCCCATGCCGCGCATAGAAAACCCGCGTCAATTTATCGTGACGGAAACCCGGATCCGGCCGGTGCCTCATGCAGAGGAGATTTCCCTCTATGTGGCAGACGAGGCAATGGGCCTTTGGCAAAAGACCGAGGAAGAACTCGGCGAACTCGGTCTTGAGCCTCCGTTCTGGGCGTTTGCCTGGGCGGGAGGTCAGGGGCTCGCCCGCTATATTCTGGATCATCCGGAGCTGGTGGCGGGCAAACGGGTGGTCGATTTCGCCTGCGGGTCCGGCCTTGTCGGTATCGCAGCCATGATGGCCGGCGCGGGGGCTTGCCATGCGGTGGATGTTGATCCGTTTGCCATTGCAGCCGCCGAACTCAATGCAGAATTGAATGGCGTTTCCCTCACATTCGAGGAAGGCGACATTACGTCTTTGCCAGCTCCCGATGCTGATGTCGTGTTCTGTGGTGACGTCTTTTATGACCAGCAAATGGCCAAACGTGTTTTGAGGTTCATAGACACGCTGCTGGCCCAGGGGCTGGACGTCTATGTCGGCGATCCAGGGCGCACCTATCTTCCCCATGAAAGGCTGGTTGAATTGGCATCCTATCAAGTGAGTGTGGTTGGCCAGCTTGAAGACAATGAAATAAAGTCAACGCGCGTATACCGGATAGCGGAAAAACCATCCTAATTGACGGCATCTCCGTGGCTATCCTTGCCAAACCGCCTGCAGTTATGACATTTTCCATCATCCGAAATTCGCTTCCGCATCTGTCTAAAGTCATGACGTAGCGGAAGATTTATCCCAAACAGATGTGTCCAAGGAGTTCTTCATGCCCATCGTTAATCGCCTTGCTGATCTGGCTGATGAGATCACCGCCTGGCGCCGCGATATTCACGAAAATCCGGAAATTCTCTACGAGACGGTCCGCACCGCAGGCAAAGTTACTGAGCTTCTGGAAAGCTTCGGCCTGGATGAAGTTGTGAGCGGTATTGGTAAGACCGGTGTTGTCGGTGTGATCAAGGGCAAGAACGGCGGTTCCGGCAAAACGATTGGCCTGCGCGCGGACATGGATGCGCTGCCGATCGAAGAAATCACCGGCAAGGAATATGCCTCCAAGGTGCCAGGCAAAATGCACGCCTGTGGTCATGATGGTCATACGGCGATGTTGCTGGGGGCAGCGAAATATCTCGCTGAGACCCGCAACTTCGACGGCACCGTTGTGGTGATCTTCCAGCCGGCCGAAGAAGGCGGTGCTGGTGCAAAAGCAATGATCGATGATGGCCTGATGACCCGCTGGGGCATCGAGGAAGTTTATGGCATGCACAATTTCCCGGGCATGCCGGTCGGCGAATTTGCCATCCGTAAGGGCCCGATTATGGCGGCAACGGATGAGTTCCGCATCAAGATCACTGGCCGGGGCGGTCACGCTGCTAAGCCGCACGAAACCATTGACCCGATTGTTACGGGCGCGAAGATGGTCAGCGCACTGCAGACCATCGCCAGCCGCAATGCCAATCCGCTCGATTCTGTCGTGGTTTCGGTCACCGTTTTCAATGGCGGTAACGCGTTTAACGTGATCCCGCAGGAAGTCACCTTGCGCGGTACGGTGCGCACGCTGAGTCCGGAAATGCGGGACCTGGCAGAAGAGCGGATGACCAAGATCGTTCGAGCCACTGCTGAGGCTTTCGATGCCAATGCGGATTTGGAGTTCATTCGCGGCTATCCGGTCACGGCTAACCATGATGAGCAAACTGACTTTGCCGCGCAGATTGCGGAAACCATTGCAGGTGAAGGCAAGGTCAACCGTGCCATCGACCCGATGATGGGCGGTGAAGACTTTTCTTTCATGCTGGAAGAGCGGCCGGGCGCTTTCATCTTTGCTGGCAATGGTGACAGTGCTGGCCTGCACCACCCTGCCTACGACTTCAATGATGAACTCATTCCGGTGGGATGCTCCTACTGGGTGAAACTGGTAGAGACAGCAATGCCGCGCGCGGCTTGATGTAACGCTTTGAAAAACGCCGGTTCCCACCGGCGTTTTCTTTTTGTCCGATGGTGCAGTTCGCAATGAGATTCTTTTGATCTCAAACAGTTGCCGCTAACTGTTGTGCTGGCACGGTCTGGAATTCGATTGAACTTAAGATTTTAACACCAGCTGATGCTTGCATTAAGACGCGGCGCGATTTGAAATAAGTTTCAGAAATCAATTTGGTGAGTGCTTCGAAGGTTGCAGATCGAAGCTGCCGTCAAACACGTTTAATAATGATATTTTTAATCTCTATATCTGAGTATCTGAGAGAAATTACCTGTTTAAATAGGCAATGAAATGGACTTGAAGTCCAAAATTTGGGGCTATGTTTTTGGCCGCCAGGTTTGGCGGTTTTGTTTTTGCATTTTTACCTTTTGGATGATCTTTAGCATCGGGCTTCCGGTGGCAGCGGCAGACGACCTGCGGATCATCACCACCGTTGAACCCCCAACCAATTACCTGGACGAACAAGGTCGGCTGACCGGCACATCGACCGATATTGTCAGAGCCTTGCAGAAAATTGCCGGTATCGAAACTGAGATTGAAGTGATGCCTTGGTCTCGCGGGTATCTCTTGGCGAAAACACAGCCGAACATCGCTCTTTTTACAGGTGGGCGAACGCCGGAGCGTGTTGCTCTTGGGTTTGAGTTTGTCGGGCCAATGGTCACCCGGCGGCATGGCATCTACATGCTGTCTGAAAAATCACGAGACTTCGACAGTCTGGAGAGCATTGCAGATCATAAACTGCGAATTGCCGGTTTGCGGGGAAGCTGGCGGCCCGCCCTGTTGGCCAAAAACGGTATCTTTATCGAAGAAACTGACTCCCTTGAAGCTGGACTGAGAATGCTCCAGGCCAAACGGGTGGACGGCTGGATTTCCTCGGATTTGGAGTTGTCCCAGATCTTGCGGGAATCCGGTGTTCGACGCAGCGATCTTCAAGAAACTTTCCTCATCAGTGAGGCCTCAAGTTACTTACTCTTGTCGAAAGGGACGAGCGCTGAGCAGATTGCGGTTTTGAAAGACGCGTTTGAAACGCTCCAGAAAACAGACCTCTTGATGCAGCTTGCACAAAAATGGTCCGGGATTCTGGAAGTCCCATTCTCGTTTTCAAGAGATCGTGGCCTTTTTCTGACGAGCGGCGATGACGATGGAAACCGGTTCGGCGGGTGATGCCATCTTGGAGTTCAGGATTGTCTGAACAAAAGAACCAAACCCGAAGGTCTTTGCTATTGAAGCTCTCCACATCTCAATAGAATTGCACTAAAGCTAACCGGGCTCTTCGCTGCGTTTTTAGGCTTGGTATTATGTCATTTCCTCCAGTTACACTGCCTCTCATTGCGATTTATGTCCTTGTCGGCGCTGTCGTTGGCGTGCTGGTCATTCATCCTTTAAATTTGGTGGTGATTTGGTGGGAGTTGTCCCGGTTTTCTGAAACGGCCCCCTTGCTCATCGAATTTTTGCGAGCCCGGCTCTGGCTGATTCTGTTGCCACGACATGTGGATGTCGCCATCGCCTATACACTGGTGGGAGCGGTGGTTGGCCTGGCCTTCGGCATCTTCACCCGCAACTATATGCGCACCAGCGAAGCCTATAACTCTTTGCGGGAGGAACAAACGGCCCTTATTCCGCAACTGATGGGCCAAGGCGAAACGGAACGCGTTGAGTTCAAGTCATCACTGCGCTGGGACATCAAGGAAAACCGGGTCAACCGCGGTTTGGAGAAGGTTATCGCCAAGACGATTGCTGGCTTTTTCAACGCCAATGGCGGGCACTTGCTGGTCGGTGTCAATGATGATGGCAAACCGCTCGGCCTGACGAACGACCTGTCTACCCTGCGCAGCCCGGACCACGATGCCTTTGAGCGCACGGTCAATGATATTGTTTCGAAGAATCTCGGGGGTGATCTTTGCCCCTATATTCACACGGTGTTTGCCGACGTCGACGCCAAAGACGTTGCCATGATCATCATTCGACCTGCGCCGAGAGCGGTCTATTTGGAAGAGGGCAAGTCCTCCATTTTTTACGTGCGCAGTGGCAATTCCACCCGGCAACTGGATGTTCGCGAAGCTCTGAGCTACGCCAATTCGCGCTGGTCTTAATCCGATGAATATTCTTTCGGCCCTTGCCCCTCAGGATCTTCCCCTGATTGCGAGCTTGTTCTTGATTTTCTGCAGTTTCTTTACGTCCGCCCTGACGGCAGCTGTCGGGCTTGGCGGCGGAATTGCTTTGATCGCGATCATGGCAATGGTGATGCCAGCGGCTGCCTTGGTACCTGTGCACGGCGTTGTTCAACTAGGCTCAAATGCCGGTAGGGCGCTGGTCCAGATCAAACATGTGGATTGGCTAATCGCTGTGTGGTTTGCGTGTGGCGCGGTCTTGGGGGCAGGCCTTGGCGGAGCAATTGCGGTTCAGTTGCCTGCGGCTATTCTTAAAGCTGGCATTGCTGTCTTTGTTCTATGGGTTGTCTGGGGACGGGCGCCGAAGCTGGCTCATATGCGCAAGCGGGCCATGGCCGTTGCCGGATTCGCTTCGACCTTTTTGTCCATGTTTTTTGGTGCTGCTGGACCAATCGGTGGGTCGGTCTTGTCGACCTTAGGCCTGACCCGGCACCAGTTTGTCGCCAATCAGGCGATCACCTCCATGATGATGCATGTCTTCAAGATCATCGCTTTTGGCATTCTCGGTTTTGCTTTTGCGCCTTGGGCTGGGTTGATTGTCTTGATGATTGCAAGCGGATTTCTCGGCACATTGACCGGCAGCCATCTTCTTGGCCGCATGAATGAAGATGTCTTCAAAAAGGGTTTTCGCCTGGTGATGACTCTTCTGGCTGCCAATCTGTTTCTGCAGGCAAGCGGACTTTTGTGAAGCTGTAATTCTCGTAACTCAGGTCAAAGCATTAACGGAGAAGGCGGCGGAAAACTGCATTATTGCCTTGTGGTGAGGGCGCATGACAAAGTCATGTCAATTTTAACAGCGGTAAATATCTGAAAGACAACGCTTTTCTTTTGTTTTAACGCGTTGATAACCATCAAGAAATTTCGTCACCTAAGTTACATAAAATTGTGCGGCAACATACATACAGTCAGGTCAGAAATCCCTTGAAATACAAGGCCTAAGACTGATGACGGCACAGCCGGTACTTGCGACTTTCCTCAAAGGCTTTCCAAGCCCGCATGCGTTTTTAGAGAGTGCTGAAACTCTCCTGGACTATGCCTTTCAGCCAATTGTTGATGCTCATTCGGGTGACAGCTACGGCTATGAAGCTCTGCTGCGCAATGTTGGTCAGATGGGTTTTCAAACGCCGGTTGAAGTATTTGATTTTGCCGAAGACGCAGGTGTTCTCGTCGAACTGGAATGCCTCCTTCGGAAGAAGGCGGTCACGAAATTCGTGTCCTTACCGAACCGGGGTAAAGCAAAACTGTTTTTGAACGTTGACGCTCGGTTGTTGGAGACAGACGGCTATCTTTATGAAGAAACCGGCCTTTTGCTTGATGGCGTCAACTTGGCGGCGTCCCAGATCGTCCTGGAGGTCTGTGAAGCCGGGGAAATTGGCGACAACGGCCGTCTGGCGGAATTCACCAAACTCGGTCGGGATCTTGGGTTTGGTTTTGCGATCGACGATTACGGCCGCGGGTATTCGCAGCTGAAGTCTCTCTATGACATTGAGCCGGATATCCTCAAGATTGACCGGTTTTTCGTTCAAACTATCAACAGTGATGCCCGCAAGAAATTGATGGTTAGAACGGTCGTGGACGTGGCCCATGTCCTGGGTATGCGCGTTGTCGCTGAGGGAGTGGAAACCGCGCAGGAATTGGCGACATGCAAGGATATCGGCTGCGACCTGATCCAGGGCTATCTTGTTGCCCGGCCGTTTCAGGATCTGGAAGAAGCGGAAGCCCGCTACCCTGTTGTTTCTTCTGCAGCCAAACGGCCTGTGCTCGCCCCCCGTGATGATATGGAACTTGTGAACCGGGAGATTAAACCGCTGGTGCCGCTGCAGGACAGAGCCCGAATGGAAGAGGTGCTTAATCTGTTGCGTGCCGGTCGGGCCAATCCGTTCATTCCGGTGATCAATGCAAGTGGCGAACCGCGCGGCCTGATCCGCGAAAAAGACATCAAAACTTTTGTCTATATGCCCTTTGGGCGGGATCTTTTGCTCAATCCGGTGATGAGCAACAGTCTGGGCGCTTTTACGCACCGGTGTCCGATCGCCAATTTCAACACACCGCTCGACCAGCTCGTTGAAATGGTTGCTGATGAGGATGACGAAGCTGGCGGCATCATCATCACCCGCAACGGCAAATATTGCGGGTTTCTGACGACCACCTCCCTGTTGAAGATCTCAAACGAGGTGCGGATGCGGGCGGCGGAAAACCAAAATCCGCTGACCAAAATGCCGGGCAATGCGTCGATCATTCAATATGTTCAAAATGATGCGCAAAGCCCGGAAGTCGAGAGGTCGTTTTGCTATTTGGATTTCGACAATTTCAAACCGTTCAATGATGCCTATGGATTTACCGTCGGAGACCGGGCGTTGCTGCTGTTTTCAGAACTCCTGAAACGCCTTGCGACCAGCGAAGACGTTTTTGCTGGTCACATTGGCGGGGATGATTTTTTCATAGGTGCGCGTGGACGGACAACTGCTGATATGAAGAACATGATCGGCGATCTACAGGACGCCTTCCGCCATCAAGCGGAAAGCCTTTATGATCCGAGTGACCGGCTGAAAGGCTATATTGAAGCCCAGGACCGGCACGGTGTCGCCCGAAAGTTCCCGCTGTTGCGCTGCTCGGCCGCGATCTTGCATCTTCCTGTGGGGCTCAGTGTTGACAGAAAGGACATCCTGGGCCGTCAGATCGCAAGCTTGAAAAGTGAAGCCAAGGGCTGTGAAAGCGGGATTGCGGAAGCAACCCTCGGCCAACTGGTGTCACCCAGCGTGTTATAATGGGGCTGCCCATAGGATCTTGACCTTTCTGCAGGTCTCGCTTGAGTTCTTCGCAACAGCCTTTGCCTTGCCAGATTGGCCTTGGCACGCTAACCCAGCGCATCAGTTTCAATAAAGTGCGGGATGGTACGCCACATGGGGTCTCAAAAACTTCTGCTTCTGCCGGGTGACGGCATTGGCCCGGAAATCATGGTCGAGGTGAAAAAGGTCATCTCCTGGTTCAACGCCAAGGGTGGCATGGCCTTTGAAACCGAAGACGGTCTTGTCGGTGGATCTGCGTATGACGCGCACGGCCAGTCGATTTCTGAAGACGACATGGCAAAAGCCATGGCTGCAGATGCTGTGATCTTCGGTGCGGTCGGCGGTCCCAAATGGGACGACGTTCCTTACGAGGTCCGTCCGGAAGCAGGTCTCTTGCGCCTGCGTAAAGACATGGAGCTCTTTGCCAACCTGCGCCCAGCGATCTGTTATCCGGCGCTTGCTGATGCGTCGTCCTTGAAGAAAGATGTCATCGAAGGCCTCGATATCCTGATCGTGCGTGAGCTGACCGGCGGTGTTTACTTCGGTGAACCGAAGGAAATCACCGATCTCGGCAATGGCCAGAAGCGCGGCGTCGACACCCAGGTTTATGATACCTACGAGATCGAGCGCATCTCCAAGGTGGCCTTTGAACTGGCCCGCACCCGGAACAACAAAGTCACGTCCATGGAAAAACGGAACGTGATGAAGTCCGGTGTTCTGTGGAACGAAGTAGTTACCCAAACGCACGGCGCTGGCTACAAGGATGTTGAGCTGGAACACATGCTGGCCGATGCCGGCGGCATGCAGCTCGTGCGTTGGCCGAAGCAGTTCGACGTTATTGTCACTGACAACCTCTTTGGCGATATGTTGTCGGATGTTGCGGCCATGCTGACCGGTTCGCTCGGCATGTTGCCGTCTGCGTCTTTGGGCGCTCCGGATGCCAAGACCGGCAAGCGGAAGGCGCTCTATGAGCCTGTACACGGGTCTGCTCCGGACATCGCCGGGACGGGCGCTGCCAACCCGATTGCCATGATTGCCTCCTTTGGCATGGCCTTGCGTTATTCCTTTGAGGAAGTGGCAGCTGCCGACATGCTGGACAAGGCGATCGCCAACGCTTTGGAGAAAGGTCTGCGTACCAAGGACATTGCAGCTAGCGGTGAAGCGACGGTTTCGACCTCCGAAATGGGTGATGCCATCGTTGCAGAATTGGACGCATTGAACGGTTAAGCCAATTCCATGTTTGCACCTAAGGCTGTCACCGGGTATCCCGGTGGCAGCTTTCTCTTTTTTGTGACCTGATGAGATGATGACCGAAGACAAAATCGCACCCTTTCTCGGCACCTGGATCCTGGACGCGGCAGAATGCGATTTTGAACAGGGGGATCCGCCCAAGAGCGCGACGCTCAAGATCGAAGACAATTTTGGTATGGCCATCTTCACCATGAACCAGGTTTCGGCAGACGGCGAAGTCACCAACGACAGCTTTGAGGCTATGCCGGATGGGCCGGAAGTGAAGCTTGGAAAAAGCGGGCTCGTTGATGCCATGCGGCTGGTTTTTCAAAACGACCGCAACCTGGTGTCTGAAGCCCGGCGCGGTGGGTTGACGATTATGAAAGCTGAGCGCGAACTGTCTGATGATGGGCAAACGCTGACCGTGACTCAAACGGTTCACTTGGTAGATGTCGCGAGTTTCAAAAACATTTCCGTTTATCATCGCGCGCAGTAATGACACTGGAATCACTCGTCGAGAAAACGTCTTGGTCCGGTAAACCACGTACGGTGAGCGGAAAATCTGCATAGATTATTTTTATGCTATTGCAATTCCTGACGATAAAACCACGGGTAAGTTACGTAACGTAATGCGGAAAATTTACAATAGTGCCTAAAAAACAGGCGATGCAACCTAAAATTTAAAGGTGCATTAACCGCACTAATGAACCCTCGGATGAAATTTAGGAGGGTTCCATGTGGGATCAATTGTCAATTCGTATTAAAATTCCGGCCGCTATTTTAGGCTTCGCGCTCGCTGTCGGTACCGGAATAGGACTGAGCAGTTACGTTTCAGCTTCCAAAGAAATTCATTCTTTGACAGAAAACCGGCTTGAGGCCATAGCCGCCACCCGGGTCAGTGAAATGGCAGATTATCTGGATGCTATAGAGACCGATCTGAAACTGGTCAGCACGCTGCCCTATGCGCATTCAGCTTTGACGGCATTTGATAAAGCTTGGCAGGATGTGGACGGTAACCATACCGACGTTTTGAAGGCCGCCTATATCCGCAACAACCCACACCCCCTGGGTGAGAAGCATCTTCTGGATGCTGCAAACACTGGATCTGCTTATGACACGGCCCATGCGGAGTTCCATCCCTGGTTCCGTGAATTGCTGTTGGAGCGCGGGTACTACGATATCTTTCTGTTCAACACCAATGGCGATCTGATCTATACGGTGTTTAAGGAAGAAGATTACGCCACCAACTTCCGCGCAGGCGGCCCCTGGGCAGACACCGACCTCGGCCGGGCATTTCGAGCCGCGCATGAAGGGCAAGCCGGCGCTGTGCACTTTTTCGATTTTAAACCCTATGGACCAAGCCACGGTGCGCCGGCGAGCTTCATGTCGACGCCCATTAGTGAGAACGGCAAGAAGACGGGGGTTCTTGTCTTCCAGATGCCGATTGACCGGATCAATTCCATGATGAGCCGGTCTGCTGGGTTGGGTGAAACTGGTGAAACACTAATCGTTGGCGAAGACGGTTTGTTCCGCAACGATTCCAGGTTTACAGAGGAAAACGATATTCTGGCCACCCGGCTTGAAAGCGAAGCGGCGGAAACTGCGTTGAATGGACATACGGCGGTTTTCGCCGGTGACAGCCACCGGGCCAGTACATTTATTCAAGTCGGCCAACCGTTTGAATTCCGTGGAACCAATTGGGCAATCCTGGCCATGCAGGCGGAATCTGAAGCCATGGCCTCATTGGCCAACCTCCGGGCCTGGATGTTTTTTGCCGGACTGAGCCTTTTCGCCTTCGCGGCAGTTGGCGGGTACTGGTTGGCCCTGACGTTCACCCGCCCGCTTGGGCAGCTGATCGGGAATATCCGGGATCTCATTGATGGAAACTTCGATACCGATCTCAACGGCGGAGAGCGGGCTGATGAAATCGGAGATATGAAACGCGCCATGAAGATATTCCGGGACAATGCACTGGAGTGCAGACGGAATGAAGAGGCTGCTGAAGTGCGCCGGGCCCATGAGGACGCGCGGCGTTCGGAAATGGACAATCAGGTTAATCACTTCAAAACCCAGATTTCCGAAATACAGGCGCAGCTCTCCGCACAAACGGAAGTCATGGGGGCAACATCCGAAAAGATGGTCAGCATTGCAGAAGCCTCGGCGCAATCGGCGGAGGGAGCCCTTTCAGCAGCCCGTATGTCCGATGAGAGCGTACAGTCCTCGGCGTCCGCAGCTGAGCAGCTCAGAGTTTCCATTCAGGAAATCAACGGCCATACGTCCCGGGCTCTGACGATTTCCCGTGAAGCAGCAAAAACCGCGAAGTCCACGGATGACGATGTCAAAGACTTGGCGGGTACGGCCGAGAAAATCGGCGATGTCATCAACATGATCCGTGATATTGCCGAGCAAACCAATCTGCTAGCATTGAATGCAACGATCGAAGCGGCCCGCGCCGGCGAGGCAGGCAAGGGCTTTGCCGTTGTCGCAGCGGAAGTGAAGGAGCTGTCGACACAAACAGCCAAGGCAACGGATGAGATCTCCTCCCAGGTTGCTGCTGTTCAGACCTCGACAAACCGGGCTGTGGAAGCCATTCGCTCGATAGGCACGCAAATGGACAGCGTGGAAGAAGTCACCACCGGCATCGCAACGGCTGTTGATCAACAAGGTGCTGCGACCGGAGAAATCAGTGCTGCAATGTCCCAAGCCGCAAAGAGCAGCCGTGGCGCGACTGAAAATGTGAATGCGCTTCAGGAGCGTATTCAGGAAACACGCTCCAGTTCGAGTGAAGTCGAAGAGCTAACGGCCTCTCTTCACGATGTCAGCATCACATTGAGTACAGCGGTGAATGACTTCCTCAACAGTGACATTTGGGCGGATAGCCAAGACGAAGCGGCATAAACGGTCGCATTGATTGGTCTCAAATGTCTTGGATTGGCCGGACAGAAAAATTGGAAATGGCTATCCTCTATGATAGCGATGCAGCATCTATTGTTTGAGGGCAGCCCTTTCCATGAAGCAGATCATCAGTGCCGTTGCGCTCCTGGTTCCAGACTATGATGACGGTTTGGCGTATTATGTGGGAGTGCTTGGGTTCGATCTTATCGAAGACACAGAGCTCGCCCCAGGAAAGCGTTGGGTGCTGGTGGCACCCAAGGGTAGTTCTGAGACCAGACTACTGTTGGCCAAGGCCGATGGTTCAGACCAGGAGCAAGCAATTGGCAGTCAAACCGGCGGCCGTGTGTTTCTGTTTTTGACAACGGATGATTTTGACCGGGATTTTGCAGCCATGTCAGCGCAGGGCGTAACCTTTTTGGAAGACCCGCGCTGTGAGCCTTACGGTAAAGTTGTCGTTTTTCAGGATCCGTTTGGGAACAAGTGGGACCTCATTCAACCTGCATAACGGTTTTGATCTCCTCAGGTCGCCATATCGTTCTGCATAGCCGAGATTGCCCGGCGCATATAGTCCAGGAACTGTTCAGTTTCCTGCTCAGATAATCCCGCCAACGCGATGGTGTTTTGCGCCATCGCCGCTTCAACAGCGTCGTTCTTCAGAGCCCTTGCCTGGTCCGTCAAATGGATGCGCTGAACCCGGCCGTCTTCTTCGCAAGGTTTTCGCACAATAAGGCCGTCGCGCTCCATCCTTGAGAGCGTATTCGCCAGGGTCGCTTGCTCAATATCGAGCAGGCCAACCAGATCTTTTTGTGTCTGGCCTTCTTTCTGCCAAAGCGCCAAAAGCGCCGGAAATTGCCCGGTCGCGAGCCCCAAAGGTTTGATCCGCCGCTGGAGACCGGAGGCAAACAACCGGGCCATGTGATTGGCCAGGTAGCCTGCTGAAAAATTTTTTTCGAATGTCATGGCTTGCATATACGATATATAGCATACTATATAAATAAATATAGCTTGCTATGTAAAGAGATTCGAAATGCAACAGACACGTTCGATTTGTACTGCTCTAGCGCTCTTTGCTGGGCTTGCCGGTCCGATCACTCAAACCGCCCTGGCTGAAAATGCCCAGACTTCAGACGCCGTCACCCTGATCAATGCTTTTGAAGTGCAGGCCAAAGATGTTGATGCCACGATCGAGGCCTGGAAAAAGGCGCGTGACTTTCTTCAAAACCAACCGGGATACATCGATACAAAGTTGCACCGAGCGATCATGCCCAAGGCGAAATTCCAACTAATCAACATTGCGAAATGGGAAAGTCCGGCGGCCTTCAAAGCTGCGATCAGCAACTTCCACAAGAGCCCGGATGCGACGAAATTCCGGGGAGTCATCTTCTATCCGGCGCTTTATGTGCCGGTTGAGCAGGAGGCGGGATCATGAATACTGCTGGTCTGATAAATCCCCGAACACTCCATTGGCTGATTGCCGCGTCCATCGGGCTGGCCCTTGCAACTGGTCATGCCATGACGTTTCCGGATCAGATCAATATCACACTGCTCCGATTGCACCTGGGTTTCGGGTTTCTCGGCGGTGTATTGGCACTGGTACGGCTCGCAATCTGGTTTGTTGCCGGTCCTCCGCCCAGAGTGTTTGCCGAGCAAGCCGCAGTCCTCGAAATAGGCTCTAAACTGGTTCATGGATTGCTCCGGTTGGTGCCAATCGTTCTTTTGGTCAGCGGTGCCGGAATGTTGGTGGTATCTGGAGCAGCGCCCTTAATCCTGGCTGGAACGGCGCCGGATCCAGCGCAGCTTGCGCAAGTCCCGCCAAGAAACCTTCATCACTTGGCGGCAGCAATTCTGCTGTTTCTTATTGTCTTGCACAGCGGAGCTGCACTCTGGCATTGGTTGGCCGGGCATAAGTCCCCCGTTAAGCTCACAGTTGAGTAGTGCCACAACGACAAAGGCTGCCTCTGGGGCAGCCTTTTCTTTGCTCGCTGATAGCTTACCAGTTCCGAATTAAAGAAAATCAGTCTCTGATTTTAGCGGACGCGCCATCAGTGTGTTCAAAGCCTCGTCAATGGTCATGTCTTCGCCAACCATGCGGGCAACCGTCTCACAGATCGGGACTTCGATGTCATGTTTTTGGGCGAGTTTGACCGCAACTTGAGCCGAAAACGCCCCTTCGGCCAGTTTGCCGCCAGCTGCAATTAATTCCGATGCCATGAAGCCTTCGCCGAGGCGCATGCCGAAAGAAAAATTCCGGGACTGGGTGGACGAACAGGTCAGCACCAGATCGCCAAGACCGGAGAGACCAGTCAGCGTTTCGCCTTGTGCGCCCATGACGCTGCCGAGACGGCTCAGTTCCGCAAACCCGCGCGCGGTCAGGGCCGCTTGCGCGCTGGCACCCAGTTTCCGTCCGGCCACTGCACCGCAGGCGATCGCAAGCACGTTTTTCAGTGCGCCACCGATCTGGGTCCCCAGCACGTCGATGGACGCATAGGGGCGAAAACATGCTGATTGCAGTGCTTCGCAGAGGTGAAGCGCGGTTCTGGCCGTATTGGCTGCGACCGTGACGGCGGTCGGCAGCCCGCGCGCAACATCGTCGGCAAAACTTGGGCCGGACAACACCCCCGGTTCAACACCCGGCAGTTCCTCTTTCATGACTTGGGACAGCAATTTGCCGGTTGTCTGTTCAATACCCTTTGCACACAACACGATCGGTCCGCGCACTGCGCCAGTTTCTTTCAATTCACTCAGCATGGTTCGCGTTGATTGCGCCGGGGTTACGAGAAGGATGGCGTCGGTATCTGCAGCTTCTTGTAAAGACGAGGTGGCGTTCAGGTCTTCGTCAAACGTAATACCGGGCAAATAGCGGGCGTTTTGCTGTTGAGCGCGGATTTCCGACACCGTTCCCGGATCCCGGGCCCAAAGCCGCACGGTGGTTCCCGCCCGGGCGGCAGTGAGCGCGAGCGCAGTTCCCCAAGCGCCGCCGCCGATGACGCCGACCGACTTAATGGCCCCCATTGATCTGCCCTTCCATACGCGACCGTAATGTTTCAAGCTGCGCTCCAAACCCTTGAAAAAACCGGGTCTCGGACGGCGCTTCATCTGAAAACAAATCGACCCAGAACAGGCGGAACCGAATCGGGGGTCCGCCCGCACTTGGCGTCATTTCAAAATGTTCCCATTCATCAGCCGGTTTTTCAGGGATCCATCCGTGAAAATGCCGCCTGCGATGAAGGCCGTCGAGAATTCCAGGCACATTTTTGATGATGTGATCCTGGTCCGCGAACGATTCGAAGGCGATATCCAAGGAAAGTCCGGTTTCCTCGGAAAATTCACGATGGGCCCCTTGCAGGTAGCTTTCACCCGGATCGAGCGTCCCGCCCGGCACCTGAAGATCCGGGCGTGGATTGTCCGCTTCTTCAAACACCAGCAGCTCCGGTCCGCAGGTCAGATAGACATAGGCTTTGTGATAAATCTGCAAGGCAGGGATCCGTTCAGGAGATTTCGTGCCCCTACCTAGCAGCGGAAATGTGGCGCGAAAAGGTGTAAGCGGCATTCAGTTCATTGCTGCGATGTATCCGGTTTGCAGCAACGGTGCATAACGGATCTGAATTGTCAGGCTCTGCCTGGGTGCGGCAATATATCCAGTCGGCAACGGTTGATTGACCGTTGGTTTTTCGCAGCTAACGGTTGGCCAGCACACCAAAGATTAACGCGTCTGACCTAGTCCTATTTCCAAAGGGAAATATGCAGCGGTTCAGGTCATGGAAACTCTTGAGATTGCCGTCACGACGTTCGTCAGAGCATTGGCAGCGATTGTGGTTCCTTCAGAGCGGATTTTTTTCCTATATGCGTTCGGTGCGCTCGCGATCACCTATCTTCTGTACCGGTACAGGAAACCGGCAGTTGCCTTTTTAAAGTACTGTTTCCCGAAGGAAATCTTGTTCCACAAGTCGGCCAAGCAGGACTATCTGTTTTATTTCCTTTTGGCTCTGTGTAAGGGCGTGCTTGTTGTTGCTCCTTTGGCATGGCTGGGCAGCGGCATTCACGATTGGTGGGTTGCTCCAGCGGTTGCGCAAGCAGGAGAGGGGGCAAGTGCCGGTCTTTGGCCGATGATCGCCTTTTCATTTGTGCTTTTGATTGCTTTTGACTTTGCAATCTTCTTCACCCATTACCTGCAGCATAAGGTCCCCATTTTGTGGGAGTTCCATAAAGTCCATCATTCAGCGGAAGTACTGACACCGATCACCGTCTTCCGGATGTCTCCGGTCGATTTGCTGGTCACGGGGGCGGCGGTCATTCTTTGCGAGTCCGGTGCAAGAGCTCTTTGGCTGATGTTCGTCGGCCCCGCTCCCGACATCCTGACAATCTTCGGCATAAATGCCGGCATCTTCCTGTTCTATCTGTTGGGCTACAACTTACGGCATTCGCACATTTGGTTGTCGTATCCGGCCTGGCTCAGCGGCCATCTGGTGAGCCCTGCCATGCACCAGATCCATCACAGCAGTGAGATCCGGCACTGGGACAAGAACATGGGACTGGTCTTTTCCTGGTGGGATTGGCTGTTCGGTACGCTGTACATTCCAAAAGAAAAAGAGACGTTCAAACTGGGCATCAACGGCGAGGAAGCCAATCCGTTTCATGCAACGCACGAGATGTTATGGAAGCCATTTGTTTGGGCTTGGGCGCGGATCAGTACCCGGGCGAAACAGCTGCTATCCGTGTTTGCCGCCTGCCTAGTTTGTGTTCTGGGACCGACGCAAGACAGCGTGGCCAAGGAAAGTTACACACCGCCCTCGCTTCACCTGGAAGAGCTGACCTGGACAGAGGTGAAGAAGGCGCTTGAGGCCGGCTATACGCAAGTCATCATCCCTTCCGGGGGAACTGAGCAGAACGGCCCGCATATGGTGCTGGGCAAGCACAATATTGTGGTGCGCCACACGTCTGGAGCACTCGCCCGGGAGCTTGGGGACACTCTGGTTGCGCCAGTGGTGACCTATGTCCCAGAGGGGAACATCGATCCTCCGACGGGGCATATGCGGTTTGCCGGGACCCTGACGGTCTCTGAAAGGACGTATCAAGACGTTTTGGTCAGTACCGCTGAAAGCCTGCTCCAGCATGGGTTTGCGCACATCTATCTGATTGGGGATAGCGGCAGCACGCAGTCTTCGCAGCAGGCAGCGGCTGACCGGGTTAATGGCGGTTGGTGGTGGTCCGGCCCTCCGAAGGTTTTTCATATTGGCGATTATTATTTTCCGGAAAAAAACCGGCAGATCGCGTCGTTGGAACAAGATGGTTTTAGCCTGGAGCAAATCGGTACCCACGCCGGTATCCGCGATACGTCGGAAGTTCTTGCGCTTTGGCCGGCAGGGATCCGCGACCTCGAGACTGCGGTTCCAGGTGCTTTAACTCCAGGCGGGGAAACCGGCGTGATCGGCGATCCGGCGCTTGCGAGCGTCGAGATTGGTCAGATGATGCTGGATTTAAAGGTACAGGCGGCCTTGGCGCAGATCCGGTCGCTTATGGAATAACGAACCAGTCCGTCGACAGAATTCTCTTTTCAAGATTAGACCTTGGCGCCCTTTTTGCCGGCGCCCAGGACACCGGCGTTTGTCTGGTCGAGCGGCCAGCGGGGACGGGGTGGCAGGCTCATGTCATCGACCGGGCCTTCTTGCAGGCGTTCGATCCCTGCCCAGGCAATCATGGCCGCATTGTCGGTGCACAGCGCCATTGGCGGGGCAACAAAACGCGCGCCTGCTTCCTCAGCTGCAGCGAGCAGGCTAGAGCGGATTTCCTGGTTGGCGGCCACACCACCTGCAACCACAATGGCCGGTGGCGTCTCCGGATAGCGATCCTGGAACAGATCCAAAGCGCGTTTTGTCCGCGCTGCCAAGACATCGGCAACCGCACGCTGGAACGCTGCGCAGAGATCGGCGATCGTCTGTTCGTCGACCGGTTCCAGCTTTTTGGCCTGCGTGCGCAAGGCCGTCTTTAGTCCAGCAAAGGACATGTCGAGACCCGGGCGGTCGAGCAGAGGACGCGGCAGTTTAAACCGGGTCACATCGCCCTTAAGGGCCATTTTTTCAACATGCGGGCCTCCGGGATAGGGCAGGCCAAGCAGTTTGGCAGTCTTGTCGAAAGCTTCGCCAATAGCATCGTCGATGGTCGTCCCAAGCCGTTTGTAGTCGCCGACACCGCGCACCAGCAGAAACTGGCTGTGACCACCGGAGACCAGCAGCAAGAGGAACGGAAATTCCAGATCGTCTGTCAGGCGCGCTGTCAGGGCATGGCCTTCCAAGTGATTGACGCCGACCAGTGGTTTTCCGGCCGCCATGGCAATCGCCTTGGCTGTCATGAAACCCACGATCACACCGCCGATCAGTCCTGGGCCAGCAGTGGCAGCCACCGCATCGATATCATCCCAGGAACAGTTTGCGTCTTGGAGTGCCTCGGCGACGATCCGGTCAAGGATCTCGATATGGGCACGGGCCGCGATTTCTGGAACCACACCCCCAAATTCGGTGTGTTCGTCAATTTGGGAGCGGATCACATTTGATAGAACATCTTTGTCTTTCGGGCCGCGCACCACCGCAGCTGCGGTTTCGTCGCAGCTGGTTTCGATCCCCAGAACCGTCAAACACGTATCTTCTTGGCTTGAATTGACGAAGGTCATTGGTCTTGCAGCAAAGGTTTGTGATAGGTCATGTCAACAAGAAGACACTTAAGACCCGGCGCACTCACTGCTGGGCGTAGCATTTGGACGGTAAACCTTGCAATCAAATCCTTTGCGCATCGGCACAAGAGGCAGCGCGCTGGCACTGGCTCAGGCACATGAAACCCGCTCCCGGCTGATGGCAGCACACGACCTGCCGGAAGATGCCTTCGAGATCGTGGTGATCAAAACGTCCGGCGACCAGATCCAGGATCGGCCACTCTCTGAAGTGGGCGGCAAGGGCCTGTTCACCAAGGAAATCGAAGAAGCGATGCTGGATGGTCGGATTGATCTGGCGGTGCATTCGTCCAAGGACATGCCAACAGTTCTTCCGGATGGATTGGCGCTGACCGCTTTCCTTCCACGTGAAGATGTGCGCGATGCGTTTTTGTCGCCCAAGGCAAAAACCTTGATGGACTTGCCGCATGGCGCTGTCGTCGGATCGAGCTCTTTGCGCCGCCAGGCCATGATCAAGCGCCTGCGGCCGGATATCGATGTGGTCATGTACCGGGGCAACCTGCAGACCCGCCTACGGAAACTTTCTGAAGGTGCGGTTGATGCAACGCTGCTCGCCTATGCCGGGCTGCGGCGCCTTGGGCTTGACGGAGAAGTGACCAGCCTTTTGGAAACCGAGGATTTCCTTCCGGCAGTCGGCCAAGGTGCCATTTGTATTGAAAGCCGGGAAGGTGACGAGAAAACACTCAAGATGCTACAGGCAATCCACGACCCGGATACGCAGGTCCGGCTTGATGCGGAAAGGGCGTTTCTTGCGGTGCTTGACGGCTCCTGCCGCACACCGATTGGTGGATTGGCGACCGTCAACGGTGATGTGTTGACGCTTCAAGGCATTGTCTTGAAACCGGATGGAACAGAGGTTCATGAAGAAGTCCGCTCTGGTCCGGTCACTGACGCCGTCGAGATCGGCAAGGCTGCAGGTGAGGCCCTGAAATTAAAGATGGGTCCCGGGTTTCTGGCAGGCCACTGATTCGATGCGTTTGCTTGTCACACGGCCGCAACCGGACTGCAAAAGAACGGCAGGCCGGCTGCGCGCCCTGGGGCATATTGCAGATGAACTGCCGCTTTTGGTTTTCAAACCTCAGCCTCCTGAGAAATTTGATCTTTCCAATGTCTCGGCCTTGGCAATTACCAGCCGCCGGGCCGTGGATGTTCTGGTGGGGCATCCCCAATTTCCGGAAATGAAAACTCTTCCAGTCTTTACGGTTGGAGACAGGACCGCAGAAGCCTGCCGGGACGTGGGCTTTGCAAGCGTCCGGTCTGCCGAATCGGATGTTTCAGGGCTTGCGTCGCTAATTCTGGCTTCCAAGGAAGAAACGAGCGGCGGTGCGGTGCTTTATCCGGCTGCTCAGGAGCGGGCCGGAGACCTTGGAGAGTTGTTGGAAACCGGTGGTCGTCGCTGCCAGACGGTGCCGGTCTACCGGATGGAACCGGTTCAGGACCTGCCGGACACAATTGCTGCCGCACTGGCAGATGGAAACTATCAAGGTGTGCTAATTTTTTCGCGCCGCACAGGTGAAACTCTAAGCACCCTGCTAAAGGCTAATGGTCTTGGCCATATTTTCTCCAGTTTGCCAGTCTACGCGATTTCTGGGCAGGCTGCGGGTTCTTTGGGCGATTTTGGATGCATATATACTGCAAAGGTTCCCCGGGAAGATGCACTCATCGATCTGGTCTTAGCTAATTGTTAACCAGAACCGGGGGAGTCGTTGTATTGCAGCGCAAGACACATTGCCGCAGCGGTACCGCTTCACAAAGAGGCGTGTATAGTGAAGATCTTGCGGCCGGCCGGGTTCAGGAGGAATAAAGATGGCAACCGATAAGAAATCTCCCGGCGGACCTACATCATCCGATGGCAAGGATTCAGGAGCATCTTCGAAACCGGGAAGTCCATCATCCGGGTCGTCTTCTTCTGGTTCCAAACGCCCGGTGACAATCGATTTGAAGCCTGAAAAAGTCAGCGACAAAACCGCTACTGCGGGCAAATCTGCCGACCCAGCGAGCTCATCCTCCGCTTCAAGCTCTTCCAAAAGCACCACAGGGGCATCTGCAACTAGTGGATCAAAGACGAGTGAAACAAGCACGTCGTCTTCTGCGCGCCCATCCAGCTCCTACTCCTCGTCCAAGACGACGGGTAGTTCCACCACTGGAACAGGTTCTTCGACATCAACCGCAAAAACTGCAAAACCGGAAACTTCGGCCAGCGGAAAAAGCGGGTCAACGTCCAGCACATCCAGCAGCAAACCATCGGCTGCCAGTAGCACGTCACGGACCTCCGGTTCGGCGAGCTTCTCAAACCCGCCTGCGGCGCAGGAAAGCAATGGCGTTGGCGCGTTTGGTGTTTTGATTGCCGCAGTCATCGGCGGGGTCTTGGTGCTCGGTGGCGGTTTTGGCCTCTATCAGGCCGGATTGATCAAGCTGACACCAGAGCCGGATCAGCAGATGACGCGCGCACTGACAGCAGCGCAGAAAAAGATCACTGAGCTGGAAAGCCAACTTAGCGACTTTGGTACCAAATTGTCCGGTCAGGATAGCAGCAGTGCAGTATCAGCGCTTGAAAACAAGTTGGCAGGCCTAGAGGAAAAGGTTGCTGACGCGGCCAACGCGGGCGGTAGCGACGCTGCCGCAGCAGTCGATGCCTTGAAGAAAGACGTTGAAGCTCTCAAATCCGATCTGTCTTCTATCAGCACTGGGACAGGTGAGGGAGCTCCGGTCAATCTGCAGCCGTTGCAAGACCGCCTTGCAAGCGTTGAGGAGTCCATCAAATCGGCCTCATCGGTTGATCTTGGGCCGATTGAGACCCGTTTGAGTGACTTGGAGGGCGGGTCCAGTGCAGCCGCGTCAGAGGCTGGCAAGATTTCAGGATCAGTCACCGCGCTTGAAGGTGACGTCAAATCCATTGAAACCAAACTGACGGAATTGCAGACCAGGCTACAAAACACCGAAGCAACCGCCAAGGCTGCCCAGACAGCCGTGTCCACGTCCGATGTTTCGCTCAAAACTCTGGCCGACAGCCAGGCTCGCGCCACGGAAACGCTGTCGAGCCTGTCTTCAGACATTCAGTCGGTTGGGGCCGCGAATACGGCCGCTCTTGAAGATGTCCGTGCAGAACTCGACGCTTTGTCCAAGCGGCTGGCGCAAGTGGAATCGACCATGGGCGATGCGACGGCCCGGGAAACCGCAGCCCGTGCGCTGTCTGTCTCTGCTTTGAAATCAGCTGTCGATTCCGGCAGGCCGTATGAAACCGAACTGGCTGCGGTCAAGGCGGGTCTCCCAGCTGGAATGGATATCTCCGCCCTGGAAAGCCACGCCAAAACTGGTGTCGAACCGGTATCTGTTCTGATTGCGCAATTCCCGAATGTGGCGCGCTCTGTCTATCAGACATTTTCTGAGCCGGAAGAATCAGGGGATGTTCTGGAGAGTTTTCTGGCAAGCGCCCGCTCGTTGGTTGCGGTTCGCGGACCGGGCAATACGGATGGAACCGGTCCGGATGCGGTTCTGCGCCGGATGGAAAATGCCGTTTCCAAAGGCGATCTGAGCGCAGCGATCGCAGCCTCCAAGGAGCTGCCGGATGCCGGACAAAAAGCTGCGGCTGATTGGACGGCCCGGGCGCAAGCGCGTGTAGAAGTCGATGCATTGACGGAAAAGGCCTCTCAGGAAGTTCTGAACGCCTTGTCCGGGAAAAGTTAAACCAGAGGCCGGGCAACGGCCTTTTGGACTTGAGACCTTATTGCCGGCATATGCCGGCGCATCTTGGGAGCGACACCGATGATCCGCGTCCTTATCTTTTTTGCACTGCTGTTCCTGGCCACCCTTGGGTTTGCCTGGATGGCGGATCTTCCTGGAACGATAGCTGTCAGCTGGAACGGTTATGTTTGGGAACAGCCGCCTGTGGTGGTAGCGCTTGTCGTCGGTATTGCACTCTTTGCCTTTCTGATTGCCGTCTGGTTGATCCGGGTCATTTTGAAATCACCGCAGATCGCGGGACGGTTTTTCAAACAGCGCCGCAAGGACAAAGGCTACAACGCGTTGTCGCAAGGGTTGATCGCTCTTGGCACCGGCAATGCCAAACAGGCCCGCAAGCATGGCCTGGAAGCCGACAAGCTCCTCGGTGAAGAGCCTGCAACAAAACTGCTGTTGGCGCAGTCCGCACAGCTGGCAGGTCGCGACGATGAGGCACGGCAACGGTTTGAAGAGATGTTAGATGATCCGGCGACCAAACCGCTGGGCCTGCACGGTTTGTTCATTGAAGCCGAGCGCCACAAAGAGCCGGTGGCGGCCCGCCACTACGCGGAAGAAGCGGTCAAAGCCTCGCCCAGCCTGGAATGGGCCGGCAAAGCGGTGCTTGGATATCAGGCAGTTGCCCACCATTGGGATGACGCGCTGAAAAGCCTTGAACGGAACTATGCCGCCAAGCTCTTGGATAAAAAGGCCTACCGCCGTCAGCGGGCGGTCATCCTGACAGCCTTGGCGCTCAAGCTGGAAGACGGCGGCGATCCGGACCGGGCGTTCTCCCTTGCAAAAGAAGCGCATGGTTTGGCGCTTGATCTTGTGCCGGCCGCTGTTGTCACTGCGCGCCTTGCGACCCGCCGCGGCGATATCCGCAAAGCGTCCAAGGTTCTGGAAGCAACCTGGCGCCTGTCGCCCCATGCCGAACTCGCCGAGGCTTATGCGCATGTGCGCACCGGCGATTCTGCGGTCGACCGCTTGAAACGCGTGAAAACGCTCTCCTCACAGCGGGCCAACACCCCGGAAGGGGCGATGGCCATTGCCAAGGCTGCCATGGAAGCGCGCGAATTTGATGAGGCGCGGGCACAGCTTAAAAAGGTGCTGCAGTCCGAGCCGACCCGGGCCGCATTTCTGTTGATGGCCGAATTGGAAGATGCGGAAACCGGCGACAAGGGCCGGATGCGCGATTGGCTGGCCCGTGCGGTCAAAGCGCCGCTCGACAAGGCCTGGATTGCCGACGGTATCGTGTCGGCCGAGTGGCATGCGGTTTCACCTTTGACCGGCAAGCTGGATGCCTTCCAGTGGGCGGTGCCGAGCGGTCTTCAGGAAGATGAAGGCGCGCTTTTGGAAGACAGCCTCTTTGAGGCGCCGGTCTTGCCGAGCCCTTCCGAGGCAACTAGTCCTGCAGCGTCACAAGAAACACCAGTGGACGTGACCCCGGTAAAAGAAACTGCGGCAGACGCGCCGAAAGTGGTTGAGCTGGAAGCTGAGCCAAAGACCGAAACGGCACCTGCCGAACAACCTGCTGAAAAAGATGCCCCGGCACCGAAGGCCGCTCCGGCATCGGCCGAAGCTGAGGTTGCCGCCAAAGAAGGTTATGAAGGCACAACGGACGATGTCCGGTTTGCACCGGCATTGAAAGACCTGCCCGACAGTCCTGCGGCCACTTCTAAACCCGCAACTCCGGCGCCTGCGGAACCGGCAAAAGACAGGGAAACAATGGAGAAAAAGCCGGATACCACGTCAGCCTCTCCTGAAAAGGCCAAGGAAACTCCGGTTGCCAAAGAACCTGCCGAGCCTGCTGCCAGCAAAGAAAAGACCGCTGCAACGGACGATCTGAACCGGCCCATTGAGTTTCCCTTGTCCCGTATGCCTGATGATCCGGGTACCGATGACAAGGATGGTGACGGAGAAGATAAACCGGCCCGGCCGCGCTTCTTCAACTAGTGCGGCTGTGATGTCTGTCTGAGGTTTCGAACCTCAGCTGGGACCTTTGAGGCGAACTTGTGCCCATCGCTTTTGGAGCCGTGAAAAGCCCTTGCATCCGGCCAAAAGCTCCGCTAATTAACCGCCCACTTGTGCAGCGTAGTTTTGTCATTCGCTGCACGTGAGGGTAGTCTCTATTGTGAAGAGACCTAAGCCGCTGTAGCTCAGATGGTAGAGCACGTCATTCGTAATGATGGGGTCGTAGGTTCGAGTCCTATCAGCGGCACCAGTTCTTTTAAGATTTGGAAGTTTCTGTAGGGAATGCGTTCGCATTTTTTATGCGTTTTGCGACATCCAGTTCCCGGCGTTTGTCTTGCTGGGTTTAAACCAAATGCCAAGGATAGTAGATTTTTTTCGCTCTCAATTGCCCTTTTGCTTTTGAAACTTCCTGGCGGTACACATTCTCTAGTCCAAATATCTCCAGCATACTTAGTACTGTTTTTCTGGCTATCGAGGTGCCCAGATATGGATTTTGAAGACGAGTATTTTGGTACTGCGGCGCAGATAACTGTGTCGAGGCGTGCTCGTGATTTATGGAAATTGGTTCGAAATGACCCACGCTTCTCCTACAATGGCCGAATTGTCGCAGTTGCCGGTGATGTTGGTGACGAAACTGCAGATAAACTAGCGGTTCTTGCTCGCTTACAAGGCTCAACCACTTGCCACTTTTTGCCCAAGGAGAAGGAGGAAATAGTCCAGCGTTCAGTGAAAAAACAGGGATTGGCAACGAATGTCTGGGAGTTCTGCAAAGGAGGCAAGTTGGCATATGAAATGGCTCAGGACGTCCTTACGCAATATCAGCTCCCATCAGATCTTTCGGTCACAACGTTATGTGAATCCACCGATCCATCATTTGTAAGAGATTTCGCCTTGATGGTTGGAGAGTGCGGCGTCCTTGTGATGGCTGGACGGGTCATGCGAGGCGTCGATATTCCGGGCATCACACTGGCAGCGGTTGATGGATCGGGGAAAGTGATCGCCAGCGCCTGGGGATACAAATGCTACCATCCGCAAAGCCCGTTTTCAGACCATGCTTTTTGGGGCGGTCTTACTTGTCACGTAGATCGGCGGGGGCAAAAGATTGCTCTGATCCTGGGTGCTCTTAGTATTGTGCAATTGTGGGAAAAGCTTGATGTGCGTGGGGTTTGTACCGGAATAGCACGCGACAACACCGCTTCATTTGCGCTCTGCGAAAAACTAAATGTTCTGAAATCCGATCAGATTGGATTGGGAGTAAGCGATCCCAAAATGTTTCAGGGTGCGACACTGACAAAATAATCTGAAGTACAAAAAATAGCGGCAGGCTTTTTGCCTACAGCGAACCCTCGGGCTCTAAAATGGGCATCTATGCAACAAGCTGTCTTGTGTTTCAGGCGAAACCGGCGCCTGGTTCCGGACTATTTTGCTTTGGCGTTGTCTAATCTGATGATTTGGAAATCGCAGAACTAGATACTTTCCCAAAAAGATAACTAACTCCCCCGTGATGTCATTTTACATTCCCATCTGAATTAGCAAAAACTGAAAACCGGTGGAGACGTGTCTCCGGATCAAGGCTGGATGAAGCTTTTTATTGAGAGAGGCGTGCCAAGGGCGCAACAATCCGGATAAGCTGATGTCCAGCAAGAATGCGCGGCGGCCCGCGCGGCCAAGCCGAGCCTGAACACAAACAAATGGGCCGGCCTAGGAGGAGGAAAAATCATGGACTTTAAGGCGGTACTTGGCGCGGCGCTTTTAGCGGTTGGCGCGACATCGGTGAGCGCAGCGGATTATGAGTTCAATCTGCACCATTTCCTAAGTGAGAAAGCTCCGGCCCATTCCAAAATGCTGGCGCCCTGGGCCAAGCAAGTCGAGGAAAATTCCGGCGGTAAGATTGCGATTGAGATCTATCCGGCCATGACACTTGGCGGCCGCCCTCCGGAGCTGATCAACCAGGTCCGTGATGGTGTTGTCGATCTTGTCTGGACTGTGAACGGCTACACGCCGGGCCTCTTCCCGCGCTCGGAAGTTTTTGAACTGCCGGGTGTGCACAAGAACGACACCGCCGCGACCAACCTGGCTTTGAAAGAGCTTTTTGAGAGCGATCTCAAAGACGACTACAAGGGCGTTGAAGTGATGTTCCTCCATGTGCATGCCGGTCAGGGCATTCACATGCGCGATGCGGAAGTCAGAAAAGTTGCCGATCTTGAAGGCAAGAAGATGCGCATTCCGACCCGCACGGGTGCCTGGGTGATTGAGGCGCTGGGCGCGTCTCCGGTCGCCATGCCGGTTCCGGAACTGCCGCCAGCACTGCAAAAAGGTGTTATTGATGGGGCGCTGATCCCCTGGGAAATCATTCCGCCGCTGAAAATCCAGGAGCAAACCGAGTATCAGATTGAAGGCGCGGACAAGGAGCGTTTCGGCACCACCGTCTTCCAGGTCTCCATGAACAAAGACCGTTGGGACAGCCTGCCGGAGGATGTCCAAAAGGCGTTCCGCGATGCGTCTGATGCAGCCTGGTCCAAGCAGGTCGGCGACATCTGGGCTGGGGCCGACGATTTCGGCATTGGTTTGGCCGTCAAGGCCGGCAACAAGCACATCACGTTGACCCCAGAAGAAACTGCCGAATTCAATGCAGCGCTTGAGCCGGTTGTCGGCCGCTGGGTCGAAGAAGTTTCCGGTAAGGGCATCGATGGTGAAGTGCTGGTCGACAAGGCACGGGCCGCGATCGCGAAGAATGCGTCCAACTGATGCCGGCAAATGATATGAAAGGTGGTCCCGGCTTTGCCGGGATTGCCATCCAGATCATCACCTATTGGGCTCTGGCCGGCGGCCTTGTTCTGCTGCTCGTTGTCGCCGTGAACATGGCCTCGATTATTGGAGCAATGTTCGGCAAGCCGTTCCCAGGTGATTTTGAATTGACCGAAATGGGCGTTGCGATTGCCGTGTTTGCCTTCCTGCCCTACTGCCAGCTGACAGGCGCAAATGTGTCAGCCGATATCTTCACAGCTGGAGCCTCGAAGCGGTTGATTGCCTTTTTCACCCTGCTCGGCTCGCTGACCGCCCTTGGTTTTGCCTGCCTTCTCATTTGGCGCATGTACTACGGCATGCTCGATCAGAAGGAATACGGCTACACTACAACGATCCTGCAAATACCGCATTGGATGGCGTTCGTTCCGATCCTTGTTTCCCTGGCTTTGCTTGCTTTGGCAGCGCTGGTCACCTTGATGCGCGACACGTCGGCTCTGTCGAAAGGATAATAATAAATGGCAGACGCTGTTCTTCTGGGCGTGGGCGGGCTCGTCGTTCTGATTATCCTGATCGCCATTCGCATTCCGATCGCCTATGCCATGATCCTGGTCGGCGGTGTCGGCACCATGTTGCTGAACGGCCCGGCCCTAGTCTTCAGCCAGCTGAAGACTTTGGCTTATGGCCAGTTTTCGATTTACGACCTGTCCGTTGTACCGATGTTTGTGCTGATGGGCGCGATCGCCTCTAAAACTGGGCTCAGCCAGGCCTTGTTCCGCGGAGCCAATGCCTGGCTTGGCTGGTTGCGCGGCGGCACCGCTATGGCCGCCATAGCCGGATGCGCAGGCTTTGGTGCTGTCTGTGGCTCGTCTCTGGCGACGGCCTCGACCATGGGCAAGGTCGCCCTGCCGGAATTGCGCCGCTACAAGTATTCCGGCGCGCTCGCGACCGGCACTTTGGCGGCGGGCGGTGTTTTGGGCATCCTCATCCCGCCCTCCGTCGTTCTGATCATTTATGCGATCATTGTGGAAGCCAACATCGTCACGATGTTCATGGCCGCGTTCTTGCCCGGCTTTCTGGCGGTGATCCTGTTCCTCTTGACCATCGCCATCTATGTCGCGATCAAACCGGAAGCCGGCCCCAAAGGCGGTAAACCGGACCGCCAAGAGTTCATCGAGGCGACGGCCGGCATGATCCCGGTCCTGTTTATCTTCGCGCTGGTGATCGGCGGGATTTACTTCGGCTTTTTCAATCCCACCCCTGCTGCGGCTGCAGGTGTGTTTTTGGTTCTCATTTTTGGCGTTGCGCAGCGCAAGTTGTCGAAACCTGACTTTGTCGCGGCGCTAAAAGAAACCGCATCAACGTCAGGCATGATCTATCTGATTATCCTGGGCGCGGAACTTTTAAAAATCTTCATGTCCCGGGTCCGCCTGCCACAGGAAACAGCCGCCTGGATTGCTGGGTCCGGCATGGAGCCGATGACGGTTCTGATCCTGTTGCTTATTGCGCTCATTCTGCTGGGCTGCCTGATGGACAGCCTGTCGATGATCCTGTTGGTGATCCCGTTCTTCTGGCCGGTTCTGGTGGAGATCAACGGCGGTCTCTACCAAGGTGCAGACGGTGCCGGCTATGGCATGAGCACCGAGGACCTGAAGATTTGGTTCGGGATCCTGGCGCTCATTGTGGTGGAGCTTGGGCTGATCACGCCGCCGGTGGGCATGAATGTCTTCGTGATATCTTCGCTTGCCCGCGACACACCGATGATCGAGACATTCAAGGGCGTTGCGCCGTTCTTCGGGGCCGAGCTCGTCCGTGTTGTGCTTCTGGTGAGTTTTCCGGCACTGACGCTCTGGCTGCCAAGAGTTTTGAGCTGAAATTAAGCGAGCTATCGTGTCCGCTTGGCAAAAATCTGAGCGGACATGTCTTTGCAGGCCGGGATCACCGACTTGGGGTCCAGGACACTGTCCCAATCGATTCCGTCTGGAGCGTTTTCGCGCAAAGTATCTTCAAAAGAAACGTTTGTGGCGGCAGCAGCTGCGACGATGTCTTTGGCTTCAGTGCGCGGAACACCAGATCGGGCAAGCGCAAAGCTTGCTGCCTCCGCCATGATTTCCGGATTGTTTTTGAAACTTTCAGCAATCCGGTCTGGGTTCGGGCGCAAGCTGTCGGCCAAAGATTGCGCATGGCGGAGCGCCGCACCGCAGGCGATCAGCATTTGCGGCAGGAAAGCCCATTCCAGCGGCCAACGAGCGCCGTCCCGTTCTTCAAGCGGACTGGCCGCAGCCGAAAGCCCATTGGCTGCGGCCAATAGACTGCTGTTCAGGGTCAGGATGGCTTCGGCCTGAACAGGATTTGATTTCTGCGGCATGGTCGACGAGCCGCCTCCGGTGCCGGATGCGACTTCGCCAATGTCCGAACGCCCGAGAAGGATCAGATCTCCGGCCATTTTTGCAAGGTCTGCCGACATTGTCTGCAGCCACCCGGATAGTGCCAATATGCCGGAGCGGTTGGTGTGCCAGGAAGGTGAGACTTCCAGGCTCAGCTCCTCGGCGAGCGCTTCGGCAATGCGTTGGCCGTCAGGTGCGACCGCGCTGTTCACCCCAGACGCACCGCCAAATTGGATTTTCAGGACTTTTTTCCGGAGAGACGGCAGATCTGCTTCCGCATCAATCAGCGTATGCGCCCATTGGGCGATCCGGTAACCGAGAGTGATGGGTGTTGATATCTGAGATCGGGTCCGTCCGGCCAGAAGCTGGTCCGCATGGCGCAGGCTTCCGGTTTCCAGCGTGCTGATCAGCGTCCCGAGGCGCACTTCCAAAACATCCAGGCAGCTCTTTGCCTGCAGGATAAAGCCCGTGTCCATGACGTCCTGGCTGGTTGCTCCCCAATGCAGCCAGGTTCCGGCGTCTTCGCACGCAATCTTTCTCAAGTGAGCGACCAGAGCGGGAACAGGTATTCCAGCCGATCGCGTGCCAGCAGTCAGCTCTTCCGGGCCGATTTCGCAAGTTTCCAGCGCAGTCACGATCTTGTTCGCAGCGTCCATTGGGATAACGCTTAGCTCACCTTGTACTTTCGCCAAGGCCTGCTCAAAACGGATCATATGCTGGATGTCAGCGGTATCATCAAGCAGTGGACCGAGTTCGTTATCCGAATAAAGGCCCGAGAAAACTGTGCTGGAAAACAGGGAAACAGGCATGGCACCAACGTTCAGGCAAAGGGAGCCCGATAGAGGATCAACAAGAGCTGAGCGTCAAGCAGCCTTTAACGGGATGTCCAGAATCTCACGGGCTGTCTGCCAGTTCGCCACCGGCCGCTCGTACTTCTCGCAAAGGTCTACGGCCCGCTTCACCAGCGCTGCATTGGACGGGGCAAGGGTGTCCTTGTCGAGCCGGATATTGTCTTCCAAACCGGTTCTTGTGTGCCCACCGGCGGCAATCGACCATTCATTGACCATCAACTGATTGCGCCCGATGCCGGCGGCACACCAATCCGCGTCCGGGGCCAGCCGTTGCACGGTCTTGATGTAATAATCAAAGACATCCTTATCGACGGGCATCGCATTCTTCACACCCATGACGAACTGGACATAGAGCCTGCCGGGAATGCGGCCATCCTTATTCATCGCTGCCGCCTGATGGATATGGCTGAGATCAAAGGCCTCGATTTCCGGTTTGACGTGGTGCTCGCGCATTTCGCTGGCAAGCCAATCCACCAGATCGGGCGGGTTTTCATAAACCCGAGTCGGAAAATTATTCGACCCAACTGAGAGCGAGGCCATATCCGGTTCCAGCGGCAGCATGCCGCCACGGGCTTTCCCTGCTCCGGAGCGGCCGCCAGTCGAGAATTGAATGATCATGCCAGGACAGAATTTCTCCAGCCCCTCTTTCAACCGGGCGAACTTTTCCGGATCGGAAGAGGGGGTCTGATCATCGTTGCGCACATGGGCATGGCAGATCGAAGCGCCGGCCTCAAAGGCCTCTTGCGTGCTTTCCAGCTGTTCGGCAACTGTGATCGGCACAGCCGGATTGTCTTTTTGGGTCGGTACTGAGCCGGTGATGGCAACGCAAATAATGCAAGGTTTGGTCATTTTGGCCTCAAATATCAAAAAACACCGTCTCGTCTTCGCCTTGCAGCTTGATATCGAACCGGTAGACAGGTTTACCGTCTTGTTCTGTCCGTGCAGCGATCAGTGTTTGACGGCGCCGTTCCCACTCTATCAGGTTGAGCACGGGATCCGCTGCATTGGAAGCTTCTTCATCGGAAAAATAAAGCCGGGTCTGCAAACCGACATTGATGCCGCGCGCGACGATCCAAAGGCTGATATGCGGCGCCATGGTGCGGCCATTCTGATCCGTCACGGCGCCCGGTTTGATGGTGTCAAAACCCCAGTCGCCGGTGTTGAAATCCGTGATGACCCGGCCCCAGCCGCGAAATCCATCTTCAACAGCACCTGGATGTTCCGGATGCGCGTAAATACCGGCCGCATTCGCTTGCCAGGCTTCCAGCATCACGTCCTTGATGGGTGAACCCATGCCGTCGATCACCCGGCCTTCAATCCGGATGCGCTTGCCCATGGCATTCGGTCCAGCGATGTCTTTGCCGAGTTCCTGCTTGTAGATGTCAAATCCGGCTGCCCCTGGTGCCAGGCCGATATGCACATAGGGTCCTGCCGTCTGAGACGGTGTTTCTTTGAGATAGTCCAGTGTCTGGCGCATGGTCAGTTGCCCTCCGGACGGTTTTCAAACAATGTCGAGCGTCGGCCGCGCAGAACAATGTCGAATTTGTAAGCGATAGTGTCGAGAGGCATGGTCGCATTGAGATCCAGGACGGCCACCAGCTGGTCCACGGCATCGGAATCTGGAATGGAGTTCACAATCGGGCATTTGGCAATCAGCGGATCGCCCTCAAAATAACACTGGGTGATCAGCCGCTGCGCGTAGGCTGAGCCGAAGATCGACATATGCACGTGCGCCGGGCGCCAGTTGTTGACCCAGTTGCGCCAGGGGTAGGCACCGGGCTTCACCGTCCGGAAGGCGTAGTAGCCGTTCTCATCCGTCAGAGTGCGCCCGCAGCCACCGAAGTTCGGGTCGATCGGCGCCAGATAGGTGTCCTTCTTGTGCCGGTAGCGTCCGCCGGCATTGGCCTGCCAGATTTCCACAAGGGTGTTTGGGACCGGTTTGGCATTTTCATCGAGAACCCGGCCATGCAGAATGATGCGTTCGCCGATCGGGCTTTCACCTGGTTTTGCGTAGTTCACCAGGAGATCGTTATCGATTGGATCGATGTCGTTATGCCCGAAGACCGGTCCCGTGATTTCGCTGACTGTCGTTTCCAGACTGATCAGTGAATACTGCGGCGACCGGGAGACACTGGTTTTATAGTCCGGTGTCAGCGCAGGCGGCTGCCATTGCCGGTCGCGCTGATAGTAGGGGCCTGGTTTCATCAAAGTCTCCCTCAACACAAAGCAGCTGGACTTCAGCGCTGTGTGTCCTCCTGTTCCATTTCCGCGTAGGTGTCTTTGGCGATCTTGAGCGCCTGATTGGCTCTTGGAACTCCAGCATAAATCGCGACATGCTGAAAGGCCTCCAGCACGTCTTGTTTGCTCGCGCCGGTGCGGGCTGTTGCCCGGATATGCATGGCGATTTCCTCAAAATTTCCAAGGGCGGCCAAAAGCGCCAATGTCAGCATGGACCGCTCACGTGCACTGATACCGTCCGACGCCCAGACTGTTCCCCAAGCCCCTTCCGTGATCAAGGTTTGAAAGGGCGCGTCGAGATCTGTCTTGCTGGCTTCTGCCCGCTCCACATGGGCATCGCCAAGGACCGTCCGGCGAACTTTTAGGCCCTGCTCATACCGGTCAGACATGAGCGCTCTCCTCCAAAAATTTTTGAACATGGGCCGTAAACAGATCCGGCTGTTCGACACAGGGCAGATGACCGGCATCTGGAATTTCAATGAACCGGCTGCCGGCGATCAAATCGGTGGTGGCACGCACCTGTTCCGGCGGACTGGCAAGGTCTTGTGAACCCGCAATCCCAAGTGCTGGCAAGGACAGGCTTGTAGTCGTCGCCGATAGATCGGCTGCGGCAAGGGCCGCGCTGCAGCCGATATAGCCTTCTGCGGGAGTGCGCGTCAGCATATGCCGCCAGGCCAGACATTCGTCTGAGTGGCGGAATGGGCCGGAAAACCAGCGGTCCATCACAGCATCCGCGAGGCTCTCCAATCCGCCTGTTTGGATGGATTTGATCCGGTCCTGCCACATCTCCGGCGTGCCCATTTTGACCGCTGTACAGGCGAGAACCATGCAGGTCACACGATCCGGATGGCGGTGTGCGAGCAGCTGGCCGATCATGCCGCCGATGGAGAGACCAATGAACGCAAAGCGCGTTACGCCAATTTGCTTCAACAAGCCTTCTAGATCATCAACCAGTTCGGTGATGGAGTACGGAGCCGGTGGACAGGACGACAGGCCGTGGCCGCGCTTGTCGAAGCGGATGTACCTGTGTCCGTCTTTTGGCAGGCGTTCGATAACGCTGTCCCAAAGCCTCAAGTCTGTACCGAGGGAATTGGCAAAGACAATTGGTGCACCATCCGGGTCACCATCTTCGCGCCAGTGAATGTCTGCGTTTTTGAGCCTGGCGATCCGCATCAGTAAGGCAATCCCACGTAATTTTCGGCAAACCATTTCTGGGCCGTCTCGTTGAAATGGAGGGATTCGATCTCTGCGCGCTGCATCTTCAAATCAAATTCGGACTGGTCCGGGAACCGATGTAATAGGTTTGTTGTCGCCCAGCTGAATCGTTCGGCCTTCCAGACCCGCGCCAATGCTTTTTCCGAATAGGTATCAAGACCGCGGCTGTCCTTGTCCAAATAGAAGCCGGTGAGCGCATGATAGAGATACTGGACATCGGAGGCTGCGGTGTTCAGGCCTTTGGCGCCGGTTGGGGGGACTATATGAGCGGCATCGCCGCACAAGAACAGCCGACCCCATCTCATCGGTTCGCTGACAAATGACCGCAGAGGTGCGATCGACTTTTCAATCGAGGGGCCGGTCACCAGTTTTTCGGCAATGTCTTCCGGCAAGCGCCGTTTCAACTCATCCCAGAACGCGTCATCGCTCCAGTCTTCCGCTTTGTCGCTGAGGTCACATTGAATGTAATATCGGGAGAGATTTTCATTGCGCATGGAGCAAAGCGCAAAACCGCGCGTCGAGTTGGCATAAATCAGTTCATCATGCACCGGCGGCGTTTCAGACAAGATGCCGAGCCAGCCGAACGGAAAGACCTTCTCATACTCCTTGCGGACAGTGTCCGGGATCGTCTGGCGGCTGACGCCGTGAAACCCATCGCAACCAGCAACGAAGTCACAATCAATCCGGTGTTCTTTGCTATCCTTGAGATACGTGACATAGGGCGCATCGGTATCCGCATCGTGGATTGAAACGCCGTCGGCCTCGAAGATTGTCTGCGCTCCGACAGCGTCCCGGGCGTCATAAAGGTCGCGGGTGACTTCTGTTTGGCCATAAACGATGACGTTCCGGCCGATCAGCTTTTCAAAATTGATCGAAAACAACTCGTTTTCATAAGAAATGCTGGTGCCGCTGTGGACAAAACACTCCTTGTCCATGCGTTCCGACACGCCTGCTTCGCGCATCAGATCAACAAGGCCGGTTTCTAAAATTCCCGCCCGGATCCGCGCCAGAACGTAGTCTCTGGTCTTGCGCTCAAGAACAATCGCTTCAATGCCCTTGAGATGAAGAAGTTGTCCCAGCAGGAGCCCGGACGGGCCGCCGCCGACAATGACAACTTGAGTACGCATCTAGACCTCCCGAGATTTTTGAGCATATTGTTTGCCTGAAATGGTGAAGTAAAATGACAAATTGGGTCATTTGATTTCCAATATGGATAAGTAAATGATCGATCGGCGAATAAAGTTCCGGCATATCCAGTGTTTTGTTGAGATCGCGCAAGAGCGTAGTCTCAAGCTGGCTGCAGACAAATTAAACCTCACCCAGCCCGCGATTTCCAAAACGCTGAAGGAGCTGGAAGAGATCATCGGTGCGGTTTTGATGACGCGCAGCCGGGCGGGCATCTCCTTGACGGCTCAAGGCAAGATGTTTTTGCATTTCGCGCAGATTTCGCTCGCCAGTCTGCAGCAGGGTTTGGATGGAGTTGAACAAGCAGGGGAGGAGGCGAAGGCAACGCTCAAAGTTGGCGCTTTGCCAAGTGTTTCAGCCAGTTTCTTGCCGTCCGCCGTGCGCGAGTTCGCTGAGTTGGCGCCCAACGTCATGCTGAAGATCCTGGATGGGCCGCATGGATACCTCATCGAGCGGCTGCGGCTGGGTGAAATTGACCTGGTGATCGGCCGTCTTGGGCGGCCCGTTACAATGGAGGGTGTCTCCTTCACCCAGCTTTATTCCGAACGGGTCGATTTTGTGGTCCGGGCAGGCCATCCGCTTCTGGAGGCGCCTGACATCAAACGGATTGGCGAATGGCCGGTGCTTTATCCTCCTGAAGGGTCTGCCATCCGGCCGCTGGTCGAGCGGTATCTGATTGCCAATGGTGTTGGCGAAATTCCGAACCGGATCGAAACCGTGTCAGGTGCGTTCGGGCGGATCTTCACACGCCAATCGGATGCCGTCTGGATCATTTCCTCCGGCGTTGTGCGCAACGAAACCGTGGACGGCAATCTCGTGCGGCTGCCGTTTGACAGCGACATTACAAAAGGCCCGATCGGTCTGATGACCCGGCCAGATACCCAACCGAGCCCGGAAGAGCAGGTGTTCCGCCTTGCCGTGCAATCCGCCATTGAAAAATTGGAATTGACCTCATGAGCGACACCAACGCGACCGTAGCAAACCCTAAAAATCCGACTAACGAAGATGGCGCCCAGACCGGCGCAGCTACTCTAACGTCCGGTGGGGCGCTGCTGAGCCGGATGAAGGCTTTGGGCATTGAGTATATTTTCGCCAATTCCGGCACAGATTTTCCACCGGTCATCGAAGGGCTGGCTGAGGCGGAAGCGAAAGATATCGACTTGCCGCAAGCGATTGTCATTCCGCATGAAAGCGCGGCCATGGCAATGGCTCACGGCTACTATCTGGGAACGGGCAAGACTGCAGCTGTGATGGCGCACACCAATGTGGGTCTAGCAAATTGCGCAATCGGTGCGATCAACGCGTCCATCGAAAACATTCCGATGATGCTGTTTTCCGGGCGCACGCCAACAACGGAAAAAGGACGGTTTGGCTCGCGCACTGTCCCCATCGGCTGGGGGCAAGAGATGCGGGATCAAACGGCGCTCGTGCGCGAAGCTTGTAAATGGGATTACGAACTTCGGTTCCCGGAGCAAGCTATCGAAACGGTGGACCGGGCGAAAGCTTTGGCCGAAACCACGCCGCGCGGCCCGGTGTATGTCAGCTTGCCGCGAGAGGTTTTGTGCGAACCCTGTCCAGCCGGTCAGATTTCATCCCCTGCACTCATGAGCGCGCCGAAACCCGGCGTGGATCATGATGCCTTCCGTCAAGCCGCACAGTGGATTGCCGAAGCGGAGCAGCCAGTCATCTTTGCGCAAAGGGGCGCGGGGGGAGAAAAGGGGTTTGCTACGCTGGCAGAGATGGCAGAACGCTGGGGTATTCCGGTCTGCCAGTATTGGGCGGTACGTCTTGCAATGGATCTTGATCATCCAATGGCAGCTGGGAACAATCCGGCGGATGTATTGGATCAAGCGGATGTGGTGCTTGTCGTTGACAGTCTGGCGCCTTGGTCGCCGGACAAACACACATTGAAACCCGGCTGCAAAGTCATCCACCTCGGACAGGATCCGTTGTTCAGCAAGGTGCCAGTGCGCAATTTTCAGTGCGATCTGGCTCTTGCCTCGGATGTGGAAGCTGGACTTCTTGCTCTCAACGCGGTCTTGAATGAGTTTGATGTTCCGGTGCGCGCAAAATCTCGGCAAGATATGTGGGCGGCCGCAAATTCGGAAAAACGGCAGACGGTTTTATCGGCTGCTGCGAAAGCCGGAGCTGGAGGCATCACAAAGGAGTGGGTGAGCTTGTGTCTGTCCCGTGCTCTGGACGGAAGAAAAGCATCGATTTTGTCTGAACTTGGGTGTCCACCGGCGCCGATGACCCTCAATCACCCAGCCGCTTGGTATCAGGAGCCGCATGCTGGCGGCCTTGGCTGGTGCTTTCCGGCAGCTCTGGGCATGAAGCTCGGTGATCCGGAGCGCACCGTTGTCGCCACGATGGGGGACGGATCTTATATGTTCTCCAATCCAGTGGTTTGCCATCAAATTGCTGAAGCTTTGGAATTGCCTATTCTGGTGGTCATTTTGAACAATGCGGAATGGGGGGCTGTGCGCCAATCCGTGCTTGATCATTATCCAGATGGCTACGCCGCGCGGAGCAACCAGATGCCGCTGACCCAGTTGTCGCCTGTTCCGGATTTTATACAAGTGGCCAAAGCCAGCCGCGCCTATGCAGCGAAAGTAACGCAGGCAGATGAAGTGGAAAATGCTTTGCGGGAAGCATTGAGGCATGTCGAAAAAACAAAAAGCCTCGCTTTAATTGACATTTCAATTACTCGCTAAAGTCGCAACGCATAACACTTGGGGCGATGTAAGCGCTTTACCTGAAAAAATCTTAAAGGTTGGACGTTGAGCCATGTATTTTGCTGAGCTAGCTAACTTTTAGTAACCGAAATTATACCAATGGCAGGATAAACAATCAGGAGAAAATACAGAGGGTATTGAGCCTTATACTCAAAAGGGTTCGACCGGGTCCGGCGAGGGGGAAGCCGTGCTACATAAAATAATAAGAGTACTTATCGCCGACGACAGTTCTGTTGCGCGTGAAGTTGTCGCGCAAGGAGTTAAAACTCACCGCAAGGAACGGTATATTGAAGTTGACGTAGTCGACAATGGCCGTGCCGCGCTTGAGACGCTGCGCAAGAAATCAATCGATATTGCCTTCATCGACATAAATATGCCGGGGTTGAATGGCCCCGAAGTGGTGTCGGCCATGCAGGAAACGCAGTCGAACGAATGTTTGACAGTGGCAATGTCGGGAAGTCTTGATGACAAGCTCGAAGCGGTCCTAAAGCGCTTCGGTGCCTACCATTTTCTGCAAAAACCTTTTTTGCCCGAAGATGTGGCTGAAATCGTTGGCACCTACCGAATGATGGTGCATGCCTATCCAATTCTGATCGTTGATGATTCAGGGACGATGCGCAAAATTACCCGGAAGGTTTTAGAAAGCAGCCGGTTTAATTTTGAGATTTCTGAAGCCGATAGCGCCGAAAATGCTCTTAAAAAACTGGCAGGAAGAGAATATGCGATCGTCCTGACTGATTTTCATATGCCTGGCCTGGACGGGTTGGAACTGGCAGGGTCGATACGGGATCTTTCGAGCAAAATCGCCATCTATATGATGTCAACCAACGACACGACCTATTTGGAGCGATCGGCTGCGTTCATCGGAATAAACGGGTTCTTGAAGAAACCCTTTAATGCTGCGGATATCGACACACTCATGCATGAGTATCTGGAAATCGATAAGCCGAAATTTGGTAAAGTGCGGGATATGTTCAGTTTCGTTTCCCGGGAGCGGAAGGCCTCTTAAGTATCGGCCTTCCTTTTCTCCGTACTCCGAAGCATTTTCTTCAAATTAGCTGGGTAATAATTGCCTTCTGATTACATTCATTTTGGATAGTTTTTCCTGCGCCTTGATTAGCGTGCTCCAAGTTGATTCAATGGCAGAATCAGTACTTCCGCGAGTTTATAGCGATTTCGCCCCGGTACGATGGAGCGCGGTGTGGGCAAAACAGCACGACTTGAATATCTAAGGCGTATCTTACCTTTGAGCTTGGCAGTGCTCGGCATTGCCGGCTGGTTCTTTTTCATGACCGTGCTCAGCAGTGTGATGTGTTTGATCGCCGCAGCGGCTATTTATGCAGCTCTGCCCAGCCCCCAACCTGCATCCGGTGCTATTCGGCCTGTTTCCAAACCATCGGTGTTGGTTTTGGATATGATCGGGTTTGGATTTGGACTTATCTTCCTTCCGCCAGCCATCATAGGCATGGCGACTGCGCATGGCGTACTTGCTGTTCTTGCACTTCTGTGTCTTGTGCCGGCCAGCCTCTCGCTGGTGTTTTTTACCGTGGCTGTGCGCCAGGAAACGTCCTGGGTGCGGTTTTTCGGCAATGGCTTCGAATTCACCCAATTCGGCCTGCGGGTTCGTGTTCCCTACAACGAACTGGAAAAAGTCAGCGTGCGGCAGTGGCATGCTTCGGGCGCTGTCGCCTGGTTTCAGTCGACGATTGGGTCCAGCGGCCGGAAAAAAGCCGTTCTGCTGAACGGCGAACAGACAACAAAAACACTGGTTTTCCGGCGCAAAGACGGTTCTGTTTTCACGATATCCTCCGAGCTTATTCCCGATTTGCAGCGGGTTTTGATCGGCATGGATCGTGCGGAGATCGAACTGCCGGAAGGCATCAGCGAATGGCAGCGCAAGAAAATCCGCCGCCGTCGCGAGAAAATGTATGCCGAACCAAGGCCGGAACCAAAATCAGAGCAGCTTGACGTTGCGCGGATTGCAGCCCTAATCGAGCATGCCCGGCGCAACGCCTAACACTTCCTCGTAAGTTGAGGTCAGGCGCAGAGCCTCATACTGAAATCAGAATCTTAGCTGGCCCAGGCCGGTTTTCTCTTCTCAAAAAACGCTGATGTGCCTTCATTGGCTTCCGGTGTTTCCCAGGTGTCTGCCAGACGTTTGATCGTGTCTTCGATGACGGCATTCGTAATCACCGGGCCGAGGGATCTGGCAAGCGCTTTAGAGGCGGCGACAGCTGCTGGAGCTGCGCTCAGATAAGGTTTGATTTCTTTTTCAATTGCTGCATCAAGCTCTTCTGCACTGACCACCTTGGCGGCCAGGTCGAGATCGCGAGCTTCTTCAGCACCAAAGATCCGGGCAGACATAAAGACACGGCGGGCCTTGCCTTCGCCCATGCGAGCCAGGACATAGGGGCTGATGGTAGCCGGGATGAGACCCAAGCGGACTTCGGTCAGACCGAATTTTGCGGTGTTCACCGCGACAACGGTATCGCAGACACTCATCATGCCGGTGCCGCCACCAAAAGCCTGGCCCTGAACCCGACCAATGACCGGTTTGGGCAACTCGTTGAGCGCTTTAAGCATCATTGCAAGTTTTCGGGCCTCGGCCATCCGGGTAGTCCGGTCGGCGGCCATTTGTTCGCGCATCCAGGCAAGATCACCACCAGCGCAGAAACTTTCTCCCGCGCCAGTCAGCACCACGACACGGACGACATCATCTGATCCGAGTTGTGCGGCCGCTTGGGTGAGTTCGTCGATCATCTTAGCCGACAGGGAATTATGTTTCTCTGGCCGGTTCAGTGTGAGCGTGGCGACGCCGCGCGCGTCGGTTTCAATCGAAATTGTTTCAAAACTCATACGGTGTCACTCCGAAGGGATTTGGCGAACTCGGCAAGCTCAGCCAGATTTTCCAGTTTCAGGCCGGTTTCAAATCCCCGGCGCTGCATCAGATCGGCAACGGCTTCTGTTGCCACGTTGCCCTTTGCGCCCGGCGCATACGGGCAGCCGCCGAGACCAGCAATCGTGCTGTCGAACGTGCGAAGACCCTTGTCCAGACTGACCTCGATGTTTTCCAGTGCCCGGCCCTTAGTGTCGTGATAGTGACCGGCGACTTTTTCCGCTGGCACCACTTCCAAAACCGCGTCGAGCATCCGGCCGATGGTTTCCGGTGTTCCCGCCCCAATCGTGTCACCGAGGGAGATTTCATAACAGCCGAGGTCAAACAGGATCTTGGCAACTTCTGCGACCTTTTCCGGCGGTGTCGGACCATCATACGGGCAATCGGCGACGCAAGAGACATAGCCGCGCACCGGCATTTCATCCTGCCTAGCTTTATCCATCAGTGGTTTGAACCGCTCGATGCTTTCAGCCACAGAGCAATTGATGTTCTTTTTCGAAAAACCCTCCGATGCAGACCCGAAAATGGCGACTTCGTCGGCGGAGACTTTTAAGGCGGCCGTATAGCCCTTCACGTTGGGTGTCAGGACCGAGTAAACGACGGCCGGGTGGCGGTAGATGCCCTCCATGACCTCTTGCGCATCGGCCATTTGCGGCACCCATTTCGGGCTGACAAAACTGGTGACTTCAATCTTGCGGAAACCGCATTCCGACAAGCGGTCGACAAGTGCAATCTTGTCTTCGGTCGGGACAAACCGCTTTTCATTCTGCAGCCCATCGCGCGGGCCCATTTCGAAGATGGTGACAAAGTCAGACATATCTTTGGGGTCTTTCTTCAAACGTCGTCGACGGCACGGGCACGGAGTTCGCGGCGGATCACCTTGCCAGTGGTGGTCATCGGCAGAGCATCGACGAATTCGATTTCCCGGGGGTATTCATGAGCAGCGAGGCGGATCTTGACGAAGCCGGCAATCTCTTTCGCAAGATCGTCGGAAGGTTCCACGTCTTGCTTTAGGATGATGTAAGCCTTGACGATTTCTGTGCGCTGGGCGTCTGGTTTGCCGATCACTCCGGCCATGGCAACGGCCGGATGTTTGATCAGGCAGTCTTCGATTTCGCCGGGACCGATCCGGTAGCCGGAGGAGGTGATGACATCGTCATCCCGGCCAACAAAGCGGATCCAGCCATCGTCATCCATCTCGCCGGTGTCACCGGTCAAAAGCCAGTCGCCCGCGAACTTCTTCTGCGTAGCCTCTGGATTGTTCCAATACTGCAAGAACATCACGGGATCTGGACTTTTTACGGCGATGTTGCCGAAGGCCCCATTTGGAAGAACTTCTCCAGAGTCGGAGACAATTGCCAGTTCATGTCCGGGAACAGCCTTGCCCATGATGCCGGGGCGGGCGTCCATGATCTCAGAGCAACTGGATACGATCATGTTGCATTCGGTCTGGCCGTAAAACTCATTGATCGTCTGGCCAAACGTCTTTTGACCCCAGGCGATCAGTTCCGCGCCAAGCGTTTCGCCGCCGGAGGCAACGGTGCGCATGTTCAGCTGCCAGCGGTTTTCCGGGTCTTCGATCTGGCGCATCATTTTGAGCGCCGTTGGCGGGATAAAAGCGTTGCGGATCTTCTGGTCTTGCAGGAGCTGGAAGGCCGCTTCCGCCGTAAATTTCTTGAACCGGCAGGCAACGACGGGAACGCCGAGGAAAAGCGCCGGCATCAGCACATCAAGAAGGCCGCCGATCCAGGCCCAGTCCGCGGGCGTCCAGATGCGGTCATCCGGCTGACCAAGAAAATCGTGGCTCATTTCAACGCCGGGCAAATGGCCAAGCAACACACGGTGGCCGTGAAGAGCGCCTTTCGGCTGACCAGTAGTACCCGAGGTGTAGATGATAATCGCCGGATCATCAGGCGCTGTATCAACTGGATCGAACGTCTCTTCGTGAGCCTCCATGGAGGACCAGAGATCGTCTGCCCCACAATGCGCGCCATCTGCGCAAAAGACAGTTGTCAGCTCTGGCAAGCTGCCATGGATCTTCTCGATTTTTGCAGCGCCACTTTCATCGGTAATGACCGCTTTGGCACCAGAATCTTTCAGCCGGTACTCCAGCGCCTCTTCACCAAAGAGCGTGAACAGTGGAATAGAAATTCCGCCGAGCTTTAAGGCGGCGATATGAGCGAAAGCCGTCTCGGGCCGCTGCGGCATCAAGATGCCGACACGGTCGCCTTGCTGGATACCGCGGCTTTTCAAAAGATTGGCCAGCTGGTTAGAAAGGCGTTTCAAGGCGCCATAGGAATAGGACGTTGCCGGGGCGCCTTCCTCCGCATAGATCAAGGCTTCGCGGCGCGGGTCTTTGTCCGCCCAGGCATCACAGACCGCAACACCGATGTTGAACCGCTCCGGGATCTGCCAGGAAAAATTCTTGGTCAGCTCCTCATAGCTGGTGGCCTCAGGCAGCAGCATCGGTTTCCTCCGCCAGCACGAGGAGGATAGTGCCGTCGGTGACTTGTTCGCCTTCGCTGACAAACACTTCGCCAATGACGCCGTCGCGTGGCGCCTTCAAGGTGTGTTCCATTTTCATGGCTTCCAGGATGATCAGCGGCTGATCTTTTGTGACCGCATCCCCGGCCGTAGCGGTGAGTACTTTCACAAGACCCGGCATTGGCGCGATCAGTTGATCGCCTGCACCCGCAGCTTCTTCATCGGAGCTCAACGTATCCGGCAGGCCGACGGTGAACGTGTGGCCATTCATAAACACCGTCAGTCCCTTGCCATCTTCGACTACCGCACCGGATGCCCGGTGGCCGTTGCTGTCGTAGGTGAGCGTGTTGCCATCCACCTGGACCAGGCTGAAGTCCTTGGGGCCGCTTTCCAGATGAACCGTAAAGCGGTTGTTGCCTTGGGCATGAACTTCAACATCCTGGCGTTCCCCGCCAATCTCCAGAAGGGCAAACTGGCGCGAGGCGCTCCAGATCCGCCAACCGGCCAAAGCTTCGAAGGGGTCAGATCCGTCTACCGGGCGGGTCAGGCCGAGGGCGGTAAGAGCTGCAAGCGCAATTGCGTCTTCGGGCATCGCCGGTTTCGCGATCAGCGCGTCCAAATCCCGGTCAATGAGCCCGGTGTCGACGTCCCCCTTGGAAAACCCGTCATGACGGCAAAGCGCTGCCAGGAAGTCCGCATTGGTGACACAGCCGGCAACTTCCGTTGCCTCCAAGCTTGCCAGCAGCTTGCCGAGCGCGGCGTCGCGAGAGGGCCCATGGACAATGACCTTGGCGATCATCGGATCATAGAAAGGCGAAATCTCATCTCCAGCCCGGACGCCGCTGTCGACGCGGGCCTGGGTTTCCGGGAGAACCAGGTGCTCCAATGTGCCAATCGCTGGGAGGAAGCCTTTTGGAGCGTCTTCAGCATAAAGCCGGGCTTCAAACGCCCAGCCATCAAAGGAGAGTTCGTCCTGGGTTTTGGGTAGCGGTTCGCCAGAAGCAACACGGAGCTGCCATTCGACCAGATCTTCGCCGGTGATGAGTTCCGTGACCGGGTGTTCCACCTGCAGTCGGGTGTTCATTTCCATGAAATAGAACCGGTCGGCGCGCAGCCCTTCGGAAACGTCAACGATGAACTCGATGGTGCCGGCCCCGGAATAGTTGATCGCCTTGGCGGCCTTTACCGCAGCATCGCCCATGGCTTTTCGCATGTCTTCGGGCATGTCGGGGGCTGGCGCTTCTTCGATCACCTTCTGGTGGCGGCGCTGCAGCGAGCAGTCGCGTTCGAACAGATGGACGGCATTACCATGGTTGTCGCCAAAAACCTGGATCTCGATATGGCGTGGCTTGGCGACGTATTTCTCGATGAGAACCTGACCGTCACCAAAACTCGCTTCGCCTTCACGCTGGGCGGATTTGAGCGCTGAGATGAAATCTTCCGCCCGTTCCACCTTACGCATGCCTTTGCCGCCGCCGCCGGCGCGGGCTTTGATCAAGACCGGGTAGCCGATCTTGCCAGCCTGGATCTGTAGAAACCCAGGATCCTGAGTCTCGCGGTGATAGCCGGGAACGACCGGAACACCCGCCTTCTCCATCAAGGCTTTCGCGGCGTCCTTCAGGCCCATCGCCCGGATGGCATCTGCGCTCGGTCCGATGAAGGCAATACCGGCAGCGTCCAACGCATCGACAAAATCCGGGTTTTCAGACAGAAACCCATAACCCGGGTGGACGGCTTCCGCGCCGCTATGTTTGCAGACCTCAATGATCTTGGCAACTTGCAGATAACTCTCGGAAACAGGCGCCGGGCCAATGCGGTAGGCCTCGTCGGCCATCGCCACGTGTTTGGCGTTGGCGTCCGCATCCGAATAGACAGCAACGGTTTTGACGCCAAGCTTTCTGGCGGTTTCCATCACGCGGCAGGCGATCTCGCCACGGTTGGCAATGAGGATTTTCTTGAACATTCAGGTGTCCTCCCCGAGGGCGGCTGTAAGATGGCGTTCACTGGCCGCATCGAAAGCGACCAATGTGACCAATTCAATTGTCTGGAGTTGTGCCGTGGTGCGGCGGATGGTGGTCACAGCGATTTTGGCCGCGCTGTCGGCGGGATATCCGTAGATGCCGGTTGAAATGGCCGGAAAGGCAAAGGTTTGGCAGCCGTGGCCGGCACCGAGCATGAGGGCGGTTTCATAGCAGCTTGCCAAAAGGTCTGCTTCACCCGCAAAGCCGCCGCGCCAGATGGGGCCGACCGTGTGCACAATGAACCTGCAAGGGAGCCGGTAGCTCCCGGTGATTTTGGATTGGCCTGTCTCGCAGCCGCCGAGGCCGCGGCATTCTTCCAAAAGGTCCGGTCCGGCTGCCCGGTGGATCGCGCCATCGACCCCGCCGCCGCCGAGCAGAGATGAATTTGCTGCGTTGACGATGGCGTCCGCTTCAAAACGGGTGATGTCGCCGGTGCGGATTGCGATCCTGGTCATTTCTCAAGATCCTCAATCAATTTGAAGCGTTCACAAACCAGCATCATCTCGGGGTCAAACCCGCCATTGCGTTCAAAATATGCCTGGTGATCAGTCCGCCAGCCCTCGAGGTCTAAGTTTTCGCCTTCTGCCAGGGCAAAACCTTCGTCGACGTCGCAATAACGAGTGGTTGTCACTTCAACCGTCTCGATGACGAGTGCGGGTGAGCCGTCCCAATTAAGGACAATGTCCTTCCGTCCCTCTAGAGGCAGAGCTTCACCGCCGTCGGTGAAGTCACGGAGCGCGCCGCAAGTCGCTTTCTTTTTCCCCGCTCGGACCAATGCAATCAGCTGGGCACTCAGCTCCGGTCCATCACCGAACTTGAAGGTTTCTGCGCCGGGATATTTGTTTTTTAATCTGTCCAGCAAAGCCGTCATGCCGATGCCCTCGCTGCCGGAGACAAAACTTGGACGACGAGTTCCGAAATTGCGGACGCAACGACATCTGGCTCGGTCATCTGGGGAAAATGACCGCTTTTTTGCGCAATGATCTGTTTGCCCGGATGCCCCAGTTCCACCAACTTTTTCTGACCTTCCGCCCGGATTTCAAGGGCCGCTTTTCCGGCAAGCCAGGAGGGGAGGGATTTGCCACCGGTCACGACGGAGACCGGAATTTGCGGAAAGGGCGAGATCGCCCTGAATTCCTGCAAGGTCTGCGAAGCCGTTGCACGTTCACTCAATGGATCCGGTTTCCAAAGGGTGTCGAGCACCCTTTGCAACAGTCCCGGTTTTTGTGCCGTGCTGAATTCAAGATCTTCGACTGTTCCTGCTTCCAGAAAAGTTACGCTGGCCACTTGGCCCGGGTTTTTCCGGGCAAACATGTTGGCGATCAAACCGCCAAAAGAGTGGCCAGCCAAATGCAGAGGGTGTTTTAAGCCAATAGTGCCGATGAGCTCTTTTAGCTGAACCGCTCCGTATTCCGCTGTTTGCGGTTTTGAGGCCTTGGCGGTCTTTCCGATCCCGGCTCGGTTGTAGGCAAGAATTTGAAATTCGTCTGACAAGCGTTCGACGATAGGATCCCAGGCGCTGAGTGGGCCGCCTGCGCCATTGATCAGGACAACAGACGGCCCTGCCGAATTGCCAGTCAAAAGATATTCGACTGGTCCGTCAGGTGTCTTCGCCAGAGATGTCTGTTGCGGCTGGCTCATGATTACATCCGGAAGAGGCCAAACTTGGTGTCTTCGATCGGTGCGTTCAGCGGCGCCGAAAGGGAGAGGCCAAGAATGCAGCGGGATTTGTGTCGGGAACGAACACTACGAGCAGTCATCGCTATTCCTCCAGTCCAACTGCTTTGCCTCAGGCACGACGTTGAACAACTGCCAGTCTTCGGCTGAGCACTCGAAGGCTTCATCCCTCAGATAAAAAAGGAAATTCCGTTGTTTGGTTTGATGCTGATGAAGCAAGTTCCAGTTTGTGTTCTGTAGGTTTTCGAGAAAGTCTCCGAGGACTTCATAAAACTCGCCCCAGCTCGGTGCTAGTTCGCTGAACCTGCACTGTCCACGGTACCAACCTTCATCGTTTACCGGTGTGAAACGAAATCGAGAGCAGTTGGAAAATTTCAGATGCAGATGTGGTACTGCGCTGTAATTCTTGAACCGAAACGCATTCGGTCCAAACCGCAGCCAAAGGTCATTTTCGTCAATAGCGACCTGCGGAAACGGACAGTTTGGCTCTGCATTCCAGCCGTCGTTTAGTTGAAGGAAAGTTGTCATCACATCACATCCGGAAGAGGCCGAACTTGGTATCTTCGATCGGGGCGTTGAGCGACGCCGACAAGGAGAGGCCTAGAATGTCGCGTGTTTTGCGCGGATCGATGATGCCATCGTCCCAAAGCCGGGCCGTTGCGTAGAGCGGGTGTCCCTGTTCTTCAAACTGGTTGATGATCGGCTGCTTGAAGCTGGCCTCTTCTTCGGAAGACCAGCTGCCGCCCTTGCGCTCGATGCCATCGCGCCGGACGGTGGCGAGAACGCCAGCAGCCTGTTCACCGCCCATGACGGAAATGCGGGAGTTCGGCCAGGTCCACAAGAAACGTGGAGAATAGGCGCGGCCGCACATGCCGTAGTTGCCGGCTCCAAAGGAACCGCCGACCAGCATCGTGATTTTCGGAACCTTCGTGGTGGCAACGGCAGTCACCAGCTTGGCGCCGTCCTTGGCGATGCCGCCGCTTTCATACTTCTGGCCGACCATGAAGCCGGTGATGTTCTGCAGGAAGACCAAAGGCACCTTGCGCTGCGAGCAGAGCTCGACGAAGTGTGCGCCTTTGACCGCGCTTTCGGAGAACAGCACACCGTTGTTGGCGATGATGCCGACCGGCATCCCGTGGATGTGAGCAAAACCACAGACGAGCGTCGTACCGTAACGCGCTTTAAACTCGTCGAAGCGGGAGCCGTCAACGACGCGGGCGATCACTTCACGGATGTCATAGGGCGTCTTCAGATCTGCCGGAACCACGCCGAGGATTTCATCCGGGTCGTAAAGCGGATCTTCCGGGGTCTGCAAGGCAAGTTGAGAGGCTTTGGTGCGGTTGAGGCTCGCAATGGAACGCCGGGCAAGGGCCAGCGCATGCGCATCATCGCGCGCCAGATGGTCGGCCACACCAGAGAGGCGCGTATGAACATCTCCGCCGCCAAGGTCTTCTGCAGAAACTTCTTCACCCGTTGCAGCCTTCACCAAAGGAGGTCCTGCGAGGAAGATCGTGCCCTGGTTCTTGACGATGATCGTCTCGTCCGACATCGCTGGGACATAGGCACCGCCCGCGGTGCACGACCCCATGACAACCGCGATCTGGGCAATGCCCTTGGAGGACATGTTGGCCTGATTGAAGAAGATCCGGCCGAAGTGGTCGCGATCCGGGAAGACCTCGTCCTGGTTCGGCAGGTTGGCGCCGCCGCTGTCGACCAGATAGACGCACGGCAGATTGTTCTGCTCGGCGATTTCCTGGGCACGGAGGTGTTTTTTGACGGACAACGGATAATAGGTGCCGCCTTTGACGGTCGCGTCATTGGCCAGGATCATGACTTCCTGCCCTTCAACCCGGCCAATGCCTGCGATCATACCGGCAGATGGGGCCGCGCCGTCGTACATCTCATGGGCAGCCAGCATACCGACTTCCAGGAACGGAGAACCCGGATCAAGCAAGCGCGAAACCCGTTCACGCGGCAGGATTTTGCCGCGGGAGACGTGACGCTGGCGAGCTGTTTCGCCGCCGCCGTCCAGGGCGGTCTGTGCAGCGTCCTTGATTTGCGCCATGGCATCTTCATGGGCTGCCTTGTTGGCCGTGAAGTCTGCGCTTTTGGGCGATAAGCTCGATTTGAGGATGCTCATGTCATCCGGTCTCCGTTGGGTGAAATCTCCCCGGTTTCCGGGGCAATGGTCTTTTGCACCATCTTCAAGTAAAGCGTTTCGATGTCGTCTTTCGACAGGCCGCCGCCAGAACGATACCAAGCCGGTATGCCGGTCAGCATGGCAATGATGGCCCGGGTTGCGACCTTGGCGTCGTCCACCTGATAGCGGCCGTTTGCGGCACCCTCGGTCAAAATGCCGGTGAGGATCTCTTCATAGCGCCGCCGCTCGGTCTCGATCACCTCGAAGTTTTCCGGGTCGAGGCTGCGCAATTCCATGTATGCGATGAAAACCTCGTCGGCCCGCTCCAAGTGGTAGCGAATGTGGAAGCGCACGAAACGCTCGATCGGATCCATCCCGTCCGGAAAGCCGGCGTTTTCCCACTCGGCCATGAGGTCGGCCATATGGGTCAGCATCAGATCTTTCAGGATGTCTTGCTTGGTCGGGAAGTGATTGTAGAGCGCGCCGGGCTGAACACCGACTTGGGCGGCAATGTCACGCATGGAAACGGCCGCATAGCCGGAGGCGGCGAACAGCCGAAGTGCTGTCTTCCGGACCTTTTCGGCTGTTTCCAGCCCCTTTTGCCGCGGCTGTGCGCGCGCACTCAATCCCATCATCAACTCCTCTTACCAAGCAAAGTAAATGAACGTTCATTCATTTACAAGTCAAATTTGAGCCCTAGGTTTTGAGCCAGCGCATTGCGGACCGGATTCTGCTGCCTTTAGTGTCAAACTCCTGTCATGGAATTTGGGCTCTCAGTGCATGTGAGTGAGTATTGATCAGCAAGTAAGGACAAGCGGATGATGAAGGACGCTAAGACTTGGGTGGAGAATGAGTGGGCTGACAGCATGGATGAAGAGCTGGAGATGGAAATCGATGATTTCCTGATCGCTAAGGATCTTCAATTCATTGCTGACAAAAAACACAAATCCCCGCTCGACCGGCGAACTTACTTTCATGAATTGCTGATGCTCCAGGCAGAGCTGGTCAAGTTGCAAGACTGGGTGCAGGACAGTGGTGAAAAGATTGTCGTCATCTTTGAAGGTCGGGATGCGGCCGGCAAGGGCGGCGTGATCAAACGTATTACTCAGCGGCTAAACCCGCGTGTTTGCCGTGTGGTTGCTCTGCCGGCACCGTCCGACCGGGAAAAGAGCCAGTGGTATTTCCAGCGTTATGTGCCGCATCTGCCGGCAGCTGGCGAAATCGTGCTCTTTGACCGCTCCTGGTACAACCGTTCTGGCGTCGAGCGGGTGATGGGTTTTGCTTCTGACGATGAGGTCGAAGAATTTTTCAACGATGTGCCCGAATTTGAACGCATGCTGGTGCGCTCCGGCATCCGGTTGATCAAATATTGGTTCTCCATCACCGACGAAGAACAACAGTTGCGCTTTTTAATGAGGGTTCATGACCCGCTCAAACAATGGAAGCTGTCGCCGATGGATCTGGAATCCCGGGTCCGTTGGGAAGATTATACAAAGGCCAAGGAAGAGACCTTTGAGCGGACCAACATTCCCGAAGCGCCCTGGTTTATCGTTGAAGGCAATGACAAGAAGCAGGCGCGGCTCAACTGCATCAACCATCTTCTCTCCGTCATGCCGTATGACGAGGTCCCGCACGATCCAATCACATTGCCCGAGCGGCGATTTAAGCCGGACTACGAGCGCAAAGTTTTGCCAGAGCATCTTTACGTGCCCGAAAAATACTGATTGTGTTCATACACAAAACGAGATCCCGGCCATCGGCCGGGATTTTCATTTAACGATAGGAGGCAATCATGAGCGCAACTAAGAAAATCCGGTGGGGCGTCCTGTCGACTGCAAAAATCGGCCGGGAAAAGGTTCTGCCTGGCATTCAAGGCTCCGAGACCGGCATTGTCGCTGCCATTGCCTCACGCGGGCTGGAACGGGCACAGGAGGTCGCTGGACAGCTCGGGATTGAAAAGGCCTATGGGTCCTACGAAGACCTGTTGGCCGATCCGGACATCGATGCCATTTATAATCCCCTGCCAAATCACATGCATGTACCGCTGACGCTGCAGGCCGCTGCAGCCGGGAAACATGTTTTGTGCGAAAAACCGATTGCTCTCAACGCGGAGGAGGCAAGGCAGTTGCTTTCCCGGTCTGATGACCGGTTGATTGCCGAAGCTTTCATGGTCCGGGCGCATCCGCAGTGGATCCGCGCGCGTGAGATTGTTCGATCTGAGCAGCTGGGGGAATTAAAAGCGATCCAGGCGTTCTTCAGCTATTTCAACGATGACCCGGGAAATATCCGCAACAACGCTGAGATCGGCGGTGGTGCACTGCTAGATATCGGCTGTTACACCATGCTGGCCGGCCGGTATTTCTTTGATGCCGAGCCGCAACGGGTTGTCTCCCTGATTGACCGGGATCCGGAATTTGGAACCGACCGCATAACCAGCGCGATGCTGGATTTCGGTCAGGGGCGCCAGCTCAACTTCACGGTCTCGACCCAGTTGACGGCTTATCAGCGCCTCCAATTGGTCGGTACGAAAAAGCGGTTGGAACTCGTCATTCCGTTTAATGCGCCGCTTGGCGGGGAGGTGTCGCTGCGTCTGGACGATGGGTCCTTGCTTGGGGGTCAATCGGCAGAAACCGAAACTTTCGCACCTTGCAATCAATACAGCGAGATGGCCGATGTTTTCGGGCGGGCCATTCTGGGTGAAGAAGGCCTGCCCTATGGGGTTGAGGATGCCATTCAGAACATGGCGATTCTGGATGCTCTGTTCAAATCCGCCGAATCTGGTGGCTGGGTTAGCGTTGGCTGATTGCCGCTAGGCTATCGGCTCAAATGAATAGCCGCCGCCGGCACGTGCCTGCAAAACACCGAAGCTGGTGGTGTCCAGATGCGTTGCCGCAAACGGGATTTGATCCGCAGCCAGTTTTTCAAAAAGGGTTTTGCGTGTTTGCGCGGCGGTCTCAGGAGCGCTGTCCAAGGCATAGCGCACTTCTGGATTGGCGAACTGCAAGGTTCCGGACACAAGTGCATCGCCCAACAAAAACGCCTGCTTGCCTCCGCTGGCGACATGAACGATTTGATGGCCGGGCGTGTGACCCGGCGCGAAGGACAGGTGTATCCCCTCGCCAAGATCACTGTCGCCGGTATGCAGTTCAACTTGCGGGGACATCGGGCGCGCCAGTGATTGGATTAGCTCCACAATAGGTTTTTGGTCCTCCGGCACCGTGCTGGCCAGATCGTCATTTGTCCAGAATGCCCATTCACTCTCTTGGAGATGCAATTTTGCGTTTGGAAACAAGCTCTGGCCGTTGGAAATCAGACCACCAATGTGGTCGGCATGCATATGGGTGAGGATGATATCGGTAATTTCGCTGGACGCGCTGACGAGTGCGGTGCCGGCGTCGGTGACATGGCCGGTATCTGGAAACCGCGCTTTCAGCCAGTCACCGGATCCCGCATCAACCAGGATCTTCCGGGTGCCAGTTTCGATCAGCCAGCAATTGGCGCCGAAACGGGCGCTCGGGCTTACCAATTGGAGCTCTGACTCGCTGGCATTGGAAAAATAGCCGGCCGGGATGTCGAGGTGTCCATCAGAGAGGGTTTTGACGGTGATGTCTCCTACGGCAAACGAAGAAGACTGAGGTGCGGGCGTGTGCATGAGTGCTCCGTGTATTTGGGATTTGTCCGCAAAATACAGGGAGCGCTCATGGTTGGGCGATTGGCGCAAATGACAAATTATGTGTTAAATACGCCAGATGGCGTCTCGAGTGTATCAGTTTGCGATTCTGGCCTATCCTGGCTGTCTTCAATCGGCTGTGCTGGGCCTTCAGGATGTTCTGGGATATGCCGCCACTGTTTCGGACAACACAGTAACGGTGGACGTGGTTTCGGTGTTTGAAATCAGCAAACACTCGTATGATGCAGTGATCTTGCCGCCATCCGCAGCGGAAGTGGAGGCGAAGGATGTTCCCGAATTGGCAGGATATATTGCCCATCAACATGGGGAGGGCGCGCTCGTCTGTTCCGCCTGTACAGGCGCGACATTCGTCGCTGAGGCCGATTTGGCTCAAGGGCGTGCGCTGACAACTCACTGGGGTTTGGAGCAGAGATTAAAATCCAGGTACCCGGAAGTGATGTTTGATACCGATCAGCTTCTGATCGAATACGGGGACCTTGTCACGGCAGGTGGGTTGATGGCCTGGATTGATCTCAGTTTGGCGGTGATCGAACGATTTTTGGGATATGCTGTTGCTGCGCGCACTGCCGGGTATTTTGTTGTCGACATGCGCCGCCGGGATCAGCGTCGGTTTCGCCGATTTTCTCCACAAATGCGCCATGGCGATGCTGTCATTCTAAAGACCCAACACCTCATCGAAGCTCAATATGCGGACGCGTCAAACGTTAGCGATATCGCGCGTGCGTCGGGTTTGCCAAGCCGCACCTTTTTAAGGCGCTTTAAGCTGGCGACAGGATTGACGCCCAATGCCTATCTGCAAGAGCTCCGGATCGAGCGGGCCAGGGATCTGTTGATCGAGACTGACAAAAGCGTTTCGGAAATTTGTTTTGTCGTTGGCTACCAGGATCCGCCGTCCTTTGCGCGCCTGTTTGCAAGGCTGACGGGTTTGTCGCCTGGGGCGTTCCGCAAACACTTTGCCCGGCAAAGGCTCTGAACAAAAAACCCCGCCGGGTGGCGGGGTTTGAAACGTGTTAGGGTCTGCGCTTATTTGATCGGTGCGAGAACCATGACCATCTGGCGGCCTTCCAATTTCGGATGAGACTCCACCTTGGCAATCTCGGCAGTTTCATCGCGAACCTTGTGCAAGAGTTTCATGCCCAAGTCCTGGTGCGCCATTTCGCGGCCCCTAAAGCGGAGCGTGACCTTAACCTTGTCGCCGTCGTTGAAGAAGCGCAGCATGTTCTTCATCTTCACCTCATAGTCATGGGTGTCAATGTTCGGACGCATCTTGATCTCTTTGATCTCGACGGTCTTTTGTTTCTTGCGGGCTTCTGCAGCTTTTTTCTGAGCCTGATACTTGTATCGGCCGTAATCCAGAATCTTACAGACCGGCGGATTGGCATTCGGCTGGATTTCAACAAGATCCAGACCGGCATCCATAGCGATATCCATCGCTTCTTCGGTCGCTATGACACCACGGTTGGCGCCTTCATGGTCGATCAACTGGACTTCGCGTACGCGAATTTCTTGGTTGGTGCGCGGGCCTTCCTTTGTAGGAGGCGGGGCGCGGAACGGACGGCGAATGGTCGCAATCTCCTCTGCGATTTAAACTCTAATGGCTCTCAAGTGTTGGCTCATACGCAAAAGTCCTCGGGACGTTCGTACCAAGGGCCACTACGCGTTTTCTTGAACGCCGACCCATAAGCTCACGCTAAATGTACAAAAAGTCAACAGAAAACAGCGGTATTTGCGCCATTTCATCCAACCTTTCGGCATCTGGCAGTAGCTGATATCAATGGAGCCTAGCCGGGTGCCAAGGTTCACCGGCTTGTTGCAATCTGGTTTAGATGCCGCCAAGTAAGTCCTGGGTTTGAACGGTGCGAAAGAGAATCGGGTGAACGGTACACAATTTGTCTGGCAACTCTTGAAAATCGTCTGCGGATTTGTGCTCGCAGTCGTTGCCAGTGGCGTGTTCCTGTCCTGGGGGCTGTTCCGGCCAGGTCACCCAGACAGTGATCCTGTGGCCATGGCTGCTATGATCGGCACAGGCCTGGTGACGGCAAGTGTCATTGGGGCTGTCGCCTTAGTCCCGGCTGGCTGTGCGGTTGTGCTGTCCGAGCTTGGCCGCCAATCCAGCGTGATTTTTCACGTCGCCGCTGGTGGCCTTATCGCGTTTCTTCTTTGGACGCTGGATGAAACAGCCGGAGAAGGATTGCGGCCTGGAAGTCCTATTGCCCTGGCAGCTGGCTTTATTGCCGGTGCCGTCTACTGGGGTGTGGCTGGCCGAACTGCGGGACGCTGGCTGGGTGTGCGTCTGCATCAAAACACAGGCCCCAACTCAGACAGCGGTCTATAACTCGTCTTCCTTGAGAGCTTCTTTTGCGGCCTGGTAATGGTCGGGACGCATATGTGCGCGGATCATTGCGATCGTTGCCATCAATATCGTCGCATCATCGCCAAAGCCGACACCCAATATAAAATCTGGAATGACATCGATCGGCAGAACGAAATAGGCAAGTGCTGCCAAAACTGTGCCGCGGACTTTTGCCGGTGTTGCCGGGTCCAGCGCACAATAATAGCCGGCCACAACATCTTCCATGAACGGAACTTGTTTTGCAGCCCTTCGGGCCGTCCCGAGGAGTTTCTGGCGGACCGTTTTCTGCTGGTCCTCTTCCGGCCCCAGAATTTCTGGATCAAAGCCCAGGTCTTCAAAGGGGGAAGAGGAGTTCATGTATCAATACCTTTCAACGATGCCTTAGCAACATATGTGGTGATTTTAGAGGGATCTTCAACTTCACGCCAAGCGCCCTATGTGTGATCCTTGTCACTTCAGACAAGAAAGAGACGTCTGATGTTTCGGTCATTGGGAATTCGGGGATGAATTTTTGAAAGGGACATGACTATGAAAAATTTCGGTTTTGTTGCAGCTATCGCTCTATCAATGGCGCTACCGGGGGGCGTTGGCGCGATAGCGGGGGAAACACCGGCTCCAGACGGGGCAAAGGTCTATTTCATCAATTTGAAGGACGGCGACACGGTCAAAAGCCCAGTCACCATCCAATTCGGCTTGGAAGGTATGGGTGTTGCGCCGGCTGGCGTTGAAAAAGAAAAGACTGGCCATCACCATCTGATCATCGATGAAAAGATTGAAGGCGAAGAACTCAACGAAGCCATCCCGGCTGATGACAATCATAAGCACTTCGGCGGCGGGCAGACGGAAACCACAGTTGAGCTGGCGCCTGGAGAGCACACCCTGCAATTGGTTCTCGGTGATTGGAGCCATATACCGCACAACCCGCCAGTGATGTCCGAACGGATCACGATCACTGTTGAATAGGATTTTTGATCAGGGCGCCTCGGGCGCCCTGAGGTTGCTGACAAACCTTGGACATCGCAATCGTTATCCTCGGCCTAGTCCCGAGGACCCACGTTTTTCAACGTATGTTGGATGGCTGTGCTTGCCTCAGGTCTATCCGGCCGAGATTTGGACCGGCCATTTCTATCGAGCGCTGCTTTGTATACCCTTCTTCTTCGCAAGGGAGGGAGAGGATACGGAGTGTACAGCAGATCTCGTATTTCGATTTGCGGTGAGAAATTCTTCTTCTGAGAATTTAGCCCGCAGTCCAAGCAAGCCGAATGTATGCTGGAATGTAATCTCAGGTTGTGATAATTATTGTTTTTCGTTTCGGTGGTGGTGCCGCAATGACATCGGCGTTCTTTCGTGTATGGACGACCTTCCTGTCTGCGATAGTCCTGGCAGGGGTGACATGGCATGCAGCTATTGCCGGACCTGCTCCGCGTCTTTGCGAGCCGCAGGGGACAACCCAAGACCGGCCGGATGATGTTCCGATCCGTATTCATGCATTGGACGAATCGCCGGATCAACTCGATGATGGTTTGCCAGTGTCGACCTTGGCCGCGGAAGGTTTTTCTATTGCGCCTATCAAGGAAATGGTTGCGGATCTCCAAAACGGGACTTACCGCAACGTTGATGGGGTCCTGATTGCCCGGCATGGGAAGCTGGTGTTCGAAGGCTATTTCAACGGGTTTGACCGCAGTACCAAACACGAGACCCGATCCGCGTTCAAAAGCATCACGTCAACGCTGACAGGGATTGCGCTTGATCAGGAGCTGATATCAGGTGTCGATGTGCCGATATCCCGGTTTTTCCAGAAGAATTGGCCGGCGGCTTCCGGCGACCGTGAGCTGAAGGACGCGATCACACTCGCGGATATGCTGACGATGACACCCGGTTTCGATGCCGAGGAAGCTTTTGGTGCCGGCCCCTGGCGTGAGACCGCCATGTGGGCAGCGGAGGATTGGATCCGCTTCTCTCTGGATATTCCAATGGCGGATCAGCCGGGTCGGCAGTTTCGCTACAGTTCCGCGACGACCTTTCTGATTGGTGTTGCTGTGGCGCGGGCCGCGTCGCTGCCGCTGCCGGAGTTTGCGAAAGCAAATCTGTTCGAACCGTTGGGGATTTCCAACTATTGCTGGACGCTCAGTCCAAAGGGGCATGCCATCGGTATGGGCAGTTTCTATATGCTGCCGAGGGACATGCTGAAGATCGGACAACTGTTTTTGGATGGCGGATCCTGGAACGGCCGGCAGATCGTTTCAAAAGAATGGGTCGGCCAGGCAACTCAGCATCTTGTCGATGCGGTACCGCCGGGCACACAATCAGAAAAACCCGCGACTTCCGGATATGGCTATCAATGGTGGACCTACACCCCGCGGTCTTTCGAAGATCCGCGGGTTGCGTATTTTTTTGCTAGCGGCAATGGCGGGCAGGAGATTTTTGTGTTTCCGAAGCTTGACATGGTCGTTGTCTTCACAGGCAGCAACTACGACAGCCCGATTGCCCATAGGCAGCCAATTCAGATCTTGAACCGGTCGATTTTCTATTCGGTGCTTTAAAAAACAGCGTCTTGCTCAGCCGCTGGAGTTATTGCTGATAGTATGAGGATCCCGGCTCTCAAACATCGAGCTGTCTGATGGCCGGGACTTCGTCGGTTCTGTGAGACCGCTTAGGCGTTGCCGCGGGTTTCCAGCAGACGGCGCGCGATAACCTGGGCCTGGATTTCCGCTGCACCCTCAAAGATGTTCAAAATACGGGCATCGCACAGGACGCGGGAAATAGCGTATTCCAGCGCAAAGCCATTGCCGCCATGGATCTGCAACGCGTTGTCTGCCGCCGCCCATGCGACACGAGCGCCGAGAAGCTTGGCCATGCCGGCTTCCAGATCGCAGCGTTTGCCGGAGTCTTTTTGCCAGGACGAGAAATAGGTGAGCTGACGTGCGATCATCAGTTCGGCGGTCATGAGGGCCAGCTTGTCCGACACGCGCGGGAAGTTGATCAGAGCTTTGCCAAATTGAATGCGCTCTTCAGCGTAGCGCAGACCCAGATCAAGCGCGGCCTGGGCGACACCAAGCGCGCGCGCCGCTGTCTGAATACGCGCGCCTTCAAACGTCTGCATTAATTGCTTGAAGCCTTCCCCCTCGACCTGGCCAAGCAGGTTATCGGACTTGACCTCAAATCCGTCGAAGGCAATCTCGTATTCCTTCATGCCGCGGTACCCCAGCACCTCGATTTCACCGCCGCTCATGCCCTCTGCCGGGAATGGATCTTCGTCGGACCCACGCGGCTTCTCGGCGATGAACATCGACAGGCCCTTGTATCCGGGTTCATCCGGGTTGGTGCGGGCCAGCAAAGTCATGATGTCTGCGCGCACCGGATGGGTGATCCAGGTTTTGTTGCCGGAGATCTTCCAGGTATCGCCGTCCTTTACCGCCCGGGTTTTCAAGGAGGCCAGATCGGAACCGGTGTTGGGTTCGGTAAAGACCGCAGTCGGCAGGATCTCACCAGATGCAATTTTCGGCAGCCAATGCGCTTTTTGCTCATCGGTGCCACCGCACAAGATGAGTTCCGCGGCGATTTCCGACCGGGTGCCCAAAGATCCGACGCCAATGTAGGCGCGCGAAAGCTCTTCAGAGACCACGCACATGGATTCTTTTCCAAGACCTAGCCCGCCGTACTCTTCGGGGATGGTCAAGCCGAACACACCGAGTTCGGACATCTGCTCGACCACGTCCATTGGAATGTAGTCGTTCTTCAAGTGCCACTCATGTGCATGGGGCGTCACATTGTCTTCAGCGAATTTCCGCATCTCGTCGCGGATTTGCTCATAGGTTTCTTCCAGCCCGCAGTCGCCGAACGTTGAGTGGCCGGCCTGATGGCGGATCAGCTCGGTCAAACTTGCACGGATCTCTGTTGTGTTGCCGGCAGCAATCAGCTCATCCATATCTGCTGTACGATGGGATTGGGCTTCTTCATTTGAGATGCCCAAATCCGAAAGGCGGACGAACTCGCCTTGGTTCATCGGAATGCCGCCGAAAATCTGGGCCGTGTATTCGGCAAATCCGAGCCGGACAATCTTATCCTCCAGATCGCCATACCGGCCCTCGTCTTTCAGACGCTGGGCATAGGCATCAAGCTGACGCAGGGCTTCGACATAGGTTGCGAGCCAAGCCAGGCCGTGAGTTGCTCTTTGCTCTTCTTCCATCCGGCTTGACGAAATCCGGCCATCCACTGTCACCTGTTCACGCACACGCTGCGCTGCAAGATCAAGCAGGCGGTCAAGCTCGCCGACAACGGCGCTCGTGCGTTCAGAAAGGTTGGGCTGCGACTCTGCAGCCGTCATGGCGGCGGTGGACATAGGCATCTCCGTATTCATTTGTTGCGCGTGCGCGCTTTTTCTTGAAGCTATGTTGCGTTGCACACCGCCATTTGTCGAGCCGGAAATTGTTCGCCTTTCGGAGGGGGCGCAATTGAAATGCGGATGACTTGACGGCAGCCGCGGTCCGGGCGACATGAAAAGCATGAAATTGCAACAACTAATCAAAGTCACCTATTCTGTCCTGAAGGATGCCATCGGCCACTTCTCACGCGATGACGGATTCGCGATGGCCAGCCATGTTGCCTTATCTGGACTGCTTGCAGTTTTTCCGCTCTTGATTTTCATTGCCTCGCTTGCCGCTTTTTTTGGAATGGAGGGGGCCGCCGATACAGTCTCTGAATTGGTATTCGAGGCCTGGCCGGAAACGGTCGCTGCTCCGGTCGTTCGGGAGATCGAAAACGTCCTGACCGTCCGTCGTAGTGATCTTTTGACCTTTGGTGCTGTGGCAGCACTTTGGTTTGCATCCAATGGTGTTGAAGCGCTGAGAACAGCGCTCAACCGGGCTTATCGGCAAATGGAGAACCGATCCTTTTTGCTTTTACGTCTGCAGTCGCTGGCGCTCGTCCTACTTGGAGCGGCCATTCTGCTGGCCTATACGTTTTTAGTGGTGTTGGCGCCGCTTGGTCTGGAAGCCTTGAAACAAGTCGTGCCGAAAGTGGAAGCGTTCCTGTTTTCGATCAACATTGCCCGCTACACGCTGGCGGGATCGCTTTTGATCCTCGGCTTGTTCATGACCCATTGGCTGTTGCCATCTGGTAAGCGGTCGTTTGGGGACATCTGGCCAGGGGTGGTCGCCACGCTGGTGTTGTGGATCATTTCGGGCAGTGCCTTTGGCGCATATCTGGCCCGCTTTGCCAATTATGTTTCCACCTACGGCGGTCTGGCCGGGATTATGACAGCCCTGATATTTCTCTATATCTGCGCGCTGTTTTTTATTCTGGGCGCTGAGCTGAATGCGGCCATCGCCCGCCAGCGCTCCTATTGGGAGCGCCAGAAACAACGGCAGATAACGGGCTAAGTCCGTTTAGGCGCATTGCGGATCATTAGAACCGCGCCAACAACGAGGGCCATCCCGGCAATCTGAACCAGCGACAAGGTTTCGCCGAAGAGAAAGTAGCTCTCAATGGCTGTGGCAACAGGGACCAGATAAAACAGGCTGGCTACCTGAGAGACCGCACCCTGCCGGATCAGCAGCATCAATAGCAAGATGGCACCGATCGACAGCACCAGCACCAGCCAGGCGAGTGCGAAGATGAGTTCACCCGACCAGATGATTGTCCAACTCTCAAAAAAGCTGAGTGGTAAAGTGATTAACAAGGCACCGACATATTGCCAGAGTGTGGCGGCCATGAGGTCGGTGTCCTGGACGAAGCGCTTTTGGTAGACAGTGCCGAGGCTGATCGCGATCACGGCGCAAAACAGTACTGTTACGGTGACCAGTGTAATTCCTGACCCGTCGAGATCGAATTTGGGGCCTAATACCAGGCCAAGGCCAGCCAATCCGATTGCCATGCTGATCCAGTGCTTGCGAGTGATAACTTCACCGAGCATTCCAACAGCAAAGATCGCCGTTAGGACTGGTTGCAATCCAACAATGATGGCCGAGGCCCCTGCCGGCATGCCTTGTTTGATCGCCCAAAAGACCCCGCCAAGATAAATGCCGTGAACAAGAGCTCCCGTGACGATGCAGTGTCCAATTGCGCGGCCTGTATTGGGCCACGCTTTTACTAGAAAGAGGCCAAGGACAAATAGGACCGGGAGCACCGCCGCGAATCGCACGGTGAGAAAAACCATTGGGTCGATATAGGGCGCCCCAAGTTTGGAGCCGATAAAACCGGTCGACCACAAGAGGACAAAGATCGCGGGCGCAAACTTGGCCAAATACGCCATATATTCTCCAAAAGATTGTATATGTGAAATTTCACTATGTGAGGTAGTGAAAAATGGTGAGGAATTGGCAGTTTGGTTAACTGGAAATTGGCAATTTTAGCTAACCCTACGGCAATCGATCGCCTCCAAAAAGGAAATAAGCCAGTGGGAAATCGAGCGCAATCAACTTTTGGACTCTTGTCCAATCTCTCTGTCAAAGTGCGGGTTATGGCACTTAGTCTGATCACGGTGGTGGGCCTTCTTGTGATTGGCGGTGTCTATTTCTGGAGCCAAGGTGAACTCAATACCGCGTTTACACGCATGAGCCAGAGTTCCGGATTGGCTGAGGATGTCGCTGCACTGTCCAAAACGGCTGGGTCTCTAGAGGTCATTCAGAACCGCTATCTGGCGACTCCATCGGCTACAGTATTTGAGAGTTTCTCCGCCGAGATGGCCAATGCCATGGAGAATGTAGCTAGTTTGGAAGCCAATCCGGCAGCGACAGCCTATTCAGCGGAAGTCGGTGATGTCAAAGACACACTTGAAAGTACCGGTGGTGCATTTGCTACGCTGAATGCGGTCCGCCAGCAAATTGGCTATACGAAAAATGATGGCTATCTGGCAAAACTCAACTCCCTGACCAAAGCTGTTAAAGACCGCCTGTTTGAAGAGATGAAGTTTGGTGGTGGGCCAGACTTTGAAAAACTCGCTCGCGCGATCCTGGCGGTTCAGCTGGCCGAGAAGGAGTTCACTCTCAACAGTACGCCGGAAGCGATCGGTGGGTTCGATGAGCAGTTCGCTGCTTTCGAAAAGCTTTTGAAGAAGGTGTACATCTCCGACACGATCAAGAAGGAATTGGCGGACAATATGGCCGCTTACCGGGAGACCTTCACGCTGTATACAGCGGCAAATTCGGAGGAAACCAAGAGTGTCGCGCTGTTGGAAGACCTGTTTCAGCTCGTCCCGCCGCACATCGAATCTCTGAATTCAGCTGCTAAGGATCTGCAAACCCAGGCTGCCGCACAACTTGATACCGCACGGTCGATTGCGACATTCGCAATTGGTGGAACTATTTTAGGTTTGCTGCTGTTGCTTCCAGCGATCGCCTTTGTCGTTGGCCAGTCTGTGGCCCGGCCGCTAGCGCATTTGCAGAAAGCAATGGAAGCCCTTGCGGGTGGCCAAACCGACATCGCTTTGCCAGAAGCAGAGGGCAAAACCGAGCTCGCGGCGATCAGCCGGACAGTTCAAGTTTTCCGCGACAACGCGGTCGAACGCGCCGAACTTGCAGCGGCACAAGAGCAGGAAAACAGAGCGCGCGAAGAACGGGTCGCCCGCCTCGAAAACATTATTGGGCGGTTTGAAGGGACGGTCACCGAGGCGCTTGGAAGCCTTGATAATGCCAACGGCGAATTGCGCCAGACATCCAAGTCTATGGAACAGGCGGCCGATGATGTTGCCGGCCAGTCGGGAGGTGCGGCAGACGCTGTTCGAACCGCCGCTGAAAATGTAACGTCCGCGGCTCAATCTGCTGACGAACTGGCAGCCTCGATCGCAGAAATCTCCGGTCAGGCAACCAAGTCGACAGAAGTTGCGCAGCAAGCTGTCTTGAGTGCATCCTCAACGGTTTCAACAATGCAGGAGCTGTCCAGCGCTGCAGAGCGGATTGGCGAAGTAATGAACCTGATCCGAGATATAGCCAATCAGACCAACCTTTTGGCTTTGAACGCCACCATTGAGGCAGCCCGGGCCGGAGAGGCCGGCAAGGGCTTTGCAGTTGTTGCGGCGGAGGTCAAACAGCTGGCGGATCAAACATCCAAAGCAACGGAAGAAATTGCTGTCCAGATCGAAGCGATCCAGGGGTCTTCCGGCCAAGCCGTTCAGGCGATCGAGGATGTCAGCACGATCATCTCCGATATGGAAAACCTGGCATCTTCCGTCGCAGACGCAGTGCAACAGCAGGACCAGGCGGTGCGGATGATTTCCGACAACGTCACCAGCGCGTCGCAGCGTTCGGATGAAGCGGCAGACCGCATGACGACTGTTGGTTCAGCTGCCGAACTTGCCCGCACCAATGGTGCAGAGGTCGATCAGCTGGCGCAATCTCTGTCGCAGCAGGGCGGGCTGATCCGGCAGGAAATCGCGACCTTCTTGCAAGGCGTGCGCAGCGCGTAAGGCACCGCTACAAAGACCGCTTTTGGCTGTCCGTCCACCAGGACGTTTAACCTGGCTGGCGGGCAGCTTTTCTTCGTGCTAGGGACGTTCCGGTGGTCTTGAGGAAGGCGGAACGGAATGCAGGAAGAAATCGTTATTGTCGGTGCTGGCCAAGCCGGTGCGCAGGTCGCTCAATCCCTTCGCCAGGGCGGATTTGAAGGTCCGTTGCGGCTGATCGGAGACGAGCCGCACCCGCCTTACCAACGGCCGCCACTTTCAAAGAAGTTCCTTGCTGGTGAAGTTGGATCTGAGGGGCTTTGGTTGCGCCCTCCGGCATTTTATTCCATCAACAACATCGATCACATTCCAAGCACCCTTGTGACGGGCATTGATCGCATGGCCAAGCGGCTGGTGCTCGAGAATGGCGATACTCTGTCTTATGGAAAGCTTGTGCTGGCCACGGGCACCAAATCACGGCTGTTGCCGCTGACCGGCGCAAATAAGGCTGGTGTGGTTACTCTGCGCTCCATCGCTGATGTCGACGCAATTCGCGAGCGGCTCTCCAAGGCCAAGCACCTTGTTATCATTGGGGCTGGCTACATTGGCCTTGAAGTGGCTGCGGTCGCACAAGGAATGGGCAAAGACGTTTCCGTTGTCGAAGCTCAAGACCGCCCAATGAAACGTGTCGTCAGCAAAACGGTGTCGGATTATTTTGCAAAACTTCATGCAGATGAGGGCGTTAAGCTGCTCCTGGAAACAGGCATTGATGCGATCGAAGGTGAGGAGAAGGTCGAAGCCGTGCGTTTGAGCACAGGTGATAGCCTGCCGGCAGATCTGGTTCTGGTCGCTGTTGGGGCTGAGCCAAACGATCAGCTAGCTGCTGACGCCGGACTTGATACCGACAATGGCATTCTTGTTGATGGGGCAGCTCAGACCAGCGATGCCAACATTTATGCGGTCGGTGACTGCACCCGTTTTTATTCCGGCCGATATACCCGCTCGGTACGGATGGAGAGTGTTCAAAACGCGATCGATCAAGCCAAAGCCGCGGCGCAGGCGTTGCTGGGCGGGGAAGTGGACTATGATCCGCTGCCGTGGTTCTGGTCGGACCAATATGACATCAAGTTGCAGATTGCCGGGCTATCAGAGGGGTACGACGACACGGTTGTCGTTGGAGAGCCGGCAGCGAATAAATTCTACGTTGCTTACCTCAAAGACGGCACTCTCATCGCGGTCGACAGCATCAATTCGCCCCGGTCACATATGATGGCCCGCCGGGTCATCGGAGAACCCTGGCGGGATGATCTATTGCCCGACGCCTAAAACCGGTTAGCCCTGTCCCTAGTCGGCAGCCGTGTTCTGCAAAATGAGCCGTGTGGTTTCTTTTGGAATTTCCAAATGAACCATATGGCCGACGCGCTCAAAAATATGCGTTGCTACGATCCCGGGAAGCTTATGGGCTTGCCGGGTCGGCAGTACGCGGTCCTGTGTTCCCCAAAGAACTTTGATGGGCATCGGTAGGGCGGCCATATCGTCCCGTGGCAAAGTCTTTTGCACGGATCCGTCGATGATCTCATCTGCAATGGCTTCTAGCGTGGCCGCGCCGCCTGGTCGGGCCCGGCTTTCGGCGGCGGTTTTCGCCAAGAATTTCGGAAGTTTGAATTCCCAGCCAAAAAACTGTTCGAGCAACACTTCCATTTCTGCTGCTTCCGAGGCGACCGCATACCGGCGCAGCAGCCGGTGATTGATTTCCGGGCCAAAGCCGCCCGGGGCCAGCAGTGTTAGGCTGGCGACCAGCTCTGGCGCGCGCAGGGCGACCAATGCGGCGATAGCGCCGCCCATGGAATGGCCGACCAGATGGACCCGCTTAAGATCGAGCGCTTCCATCGACTGGCTGACGGCCTTGGCTGAGATGCCCGCATGCCCGACCTTGGGCCAGTCAAGCGCTTCGCCATGCCCGGGAAGGTCAAAGGCCAAGGATCGTTTCTTAGGCGCTAGGGCCGTCTGAATGTTTTGCCAGGTTTGTCGGTCACCGCCGAACCCATGCAATAAGATGATCGGTGCGCCGTCTTCCCCGTTTTCTGCAGCTTGTTCACGGAAAGGCAAATGTGGGCGTGGGTTGGGGCGAAGATCGGTCATGTAGGTCCAGTTTGTTCTGATGAATTGTTTGCTGTCGTTTGGAGAAGGCCGGATTGGTCTAGAGCAAAAAGCGGTTGCCGGGTGGTAAATCCGTCTAGTTCGTAAGCACCCGCATTTCGGGCGCGATTCCCTGCGAATGCGGCGACTTCTCCAGTCATAAGGACGTCGGATTTGACCCGTTTGGTCAGGCTTTCAATGCGCGCTGCTGCATGAACGGTCTGGCCAACAACTGAAAAAGTTAGCCGGTTCGCAACACCGATATTGCCGAACATGACTGACCCGGTGGACAGCGCGACCCCTGCCTTCATTTCCGGGCCACCATTAGTGTGCTTATTTGCGTCCGCCAATCGGCGCCGGGTTTCATCGGCTGCTGCGATCGCTTTTTCGACGGCTTTTGCCAAAGAATCCTTTTCGGTCGGAAAGACGGCTAAAACGGCATCGCCAATGAAATCGAGAACTTCACCACCGTGTTCCAGAACTGCCCCGGCCGTTGCTTGAAAATAGGTGTTGAGCCAAGCGAGATAGGCTTCCGGACCGAGCGCTTCAGCGATGGCTGTCGAATTGCGCATGTCGCTGTAGTAGATCACTGCATCAATAGTCTCACCATCACCATGACGGATCTGACCGTTTAGAACCTTGGTGCCGGCAAACGATCCCAGATATGTTTTGGCAATGATCCGGGTAATGTCGCCTTGCAGCATCGCCCGGGCGGCAATTGCAAGCCGTTTTTGGATATACTGTATCGCGGTAAGCGCTTCTTCGGAAAATCCGCCCGGTTCCCGGGTGGCCCAGCTGAGGATGATCCCCGTGTTCGGATATTCCCCGCGGATTGCAGGGATTTCAAATGCTGTCGGGATCACCATGTAGTCGGTGTAGCCCTCAGATTGCAGCCGGACCAACAATGGAAACTCTATCGGCGCGTTGGCGTTACTTAGGCGCCGCCGGAGCATCGGCTCCTGACTAACCAGGACAGCCCTGACCGGGCTTTGAAGCCAATCGTCTGTGTCTTCGTCAGAGTGCTCTATCTGTTCGTGGTAGACAGTTCCGCCTCTTTCCCAAAAGGCGATTTCCGCTTCGATCATTGGATGGAGCGTCGACCAGACAAGCATCGCCCGATCAACCGGGACATTGCATTGGCGCAAACGTTCACACAGTTCGGCAAAGAGCTGAGTCATATCCGGGTCGCCGAGCGCTTCCCCGATTAGCCAGTCTTCAACCGCGTCAATGTCCATCATGTCGATCATGTGGGAACGTTAAATACCTTTCACAGCTGACACCAGAGATGGTGTCAAATTGCGGTCTATTCATCCCCTGTCATGGCAACTTTGCCGGGCGGAATGATTAACCAATTGATCTTTAGATCGCGGAAAGTGCCATAGGTGTGAAACGGAAGTGTTTTGGTGCCGCTGCGCACTGCATCCGGATAAAGGGTTTGGATATGCCCGTCCGGCTGGGCACTGTCGCCGCGCCAGATGATCATCACACCTTTATCCTGAACATCTTCAAGATCTATCCAGGGGCTCAGCAAGGGATCATGCTCGAGGAACATGGACGGCCGTGAGGGGGCGTGCAGGGTCACATTCGCTGTGGTCCACATGTCGCCTGCCACATAAGCGAGATCCGTCCCCACTTTTTCTTTCCAGATGTCCACCAGCACATCGGCGGTACTTTGACCTGGATAGTGAATGCGCGAGTGTTTGGTTTTCCAAAGGGGTTCCAGGACTGCTTGGCCGAACAGAACTCCGAGAAAAATCAGTTGAATGACGACAGCGCTAGCCAATGACCGTTTCGGGGCTGACCAAAGGGCCGGCAAATGCAGGAAACGAACGGCTACCAGGCCTGAAAGGACAAAGAGTGGTGTTCCCCACATATGCTTGAATTCGCTGCCGGTGACGGCCGAGATCAGGAGGACCACGGCAAGGGGCAGAAACGCAAACCACAGAAGGAACCTGTCTGCATTCGCCGCGGGTTCGGGTCCGACTTGTGATGTCAGTGTGGCTTTAAAGGTTCTTATCGTCTGCCAGCTGAGACCAAGGGCAATGACAATGAACAGCCCGGCATGATTGGCGACTTGCGCCAGAAAAAAGTTCACCGGATTGTAGACGTGATCGAACAGAGACCCCGCCGGGTTGCTGCGCCCCAATGCGTACCGGAAGGTCAGAAACTCCGTTTCATAGAGCCAATAAAGATGAGGGCTAACAAGCAGGAGAAACACAACTGCGCAGATCCAAGGACCCGGCTTGGTAAGGTGCTTTCTGGCATCAGCATAGACCAGCATATAAAGACCGATGGTGCCGATCAGCAGCACAACAAAGTATTTCGTATAGAAGCCGAAGGCCGCCAGAGCGCCGAGAAGCACCCAGTCGAGCAGTGCGCCCTTTGAGATTGCTCGCAAGAAGAAAAACATCATGCCGGCCCAGACCGGGATCTGCAGGATGTTTGGATTAAATTCTGGCAAGGGCAGGGTGAAATAGAAGGTAACGCTCGTCAGAACAATCGCCCAAAAACCCTGCCAGCCGCTGAGACCCAGCTCCTTGGCGATCAACCAGATAAACCAGTAGCCGAGGGCCGCGCAAAGAGCGCTGAGCCAATAGGCACCAAGACTGTGACCGCCTGTTAGGAGATAACTGGCCTCTAGCAACCAGGCCTGCATCGGCGGGTGTTTGGTATAGCCCAGCTGCAGTTCCCGGCCCCAGGCAAAGCCTTCCACGACGTCCAGCGGCGGGTTAGGAAACGTTAGGCTGGGCAGCAGCGCGTAACAGAGGCACAGGAGGCCGGAATACAGGATCGCAGCACGGGCAGCGGTCATAGGTGAAAGCTCCAGAACACTCTTAAGGGTTCGCTGGTGTGTGCGAGAACGCCCACATGCGGGCGGCAACAAAGGTGAGCGCCGGCACGATGGCGATAGCGATCATCAACCCCAGCAATTCCGGCCAGGGCGTGAAACTGAGCCACAAGGCAAGCACGCTCGAATTGAGGGCAAACCCGGAAACGGCGATCAGAAAGAACCGCAACATCGCTTTCAGCGCTGCATTGTGCTGGCGCAGATGCGAAAAACTCCAGTAGTAGTGCCCGGAAAACGAAACCCCAAAGGCAATCACAAACCCGGCCAGATTGGCCAGCATGGCCGACAGCCAGCCGGTCTCCAGAAGAACACCCGAGATACCCGCGTGGGTCAGCGTGGCAGCGATGCCAACAATCGCAAATTTCCCTGCAGCACCAGCTTCGGTTTTGAGAGATTGCCGGTTTCGGTCAGTTGGCATCCGGCTTCCCGTCTTTGGCGGGACCGCCTTCAATGACATCTTGTAGCAGATAAACCGGCCGCTGTTTTGTTTCGTTGAAGAGCCGGGAGATGTATTCGCCGATCATGCCAATCGACAGCAGCTGGACGCCTGAGAAGAACAGCACGGCGACCATCAAGGACGTATAACCGGGGACATCAATGCCGAAAATCAAGACCCGAAGGGTTAGGTACAGCGCATAGGTGAAAGCGATCAGCGAAACCAGAGCGCCGCCATAAAACCAGATCCTGAGTGGCATTGTCGTGAACCCGGCAATCCCGTCCAAAGCGAAATTCCAGAGTTTCCAGTAATTGAACTTGCCAGTGCCGGCTTTACGCTGCGGGCGTTCGTAAGGAACCGCCATGGATGGAAATCCAACCCAGGCAAACAGGCCTTTCATGAAACGGTTGCGCTCTGGAAGGCGCAGCAAAGCGTCAATCACTGTCCGGTCGATTAGCCGGAAATCGCCGGCGTTTGCAGGCATGTCGATGTTCGAGAGCTTGTTAAAAACCTGATAGAACATCCCCGCCGTTGAGCGTTTTATCAAGGTGTCGGACGTCCGGTCGACACGCAGCCCATAGACCACATCGTAACCGGCGCGCCAGCCATCTATCATCTGGTGGATCAGTTCCGGCGGATCCTGAAGGTCTGCGTCGATTATGACAGCAATGCCACCCTTCGCGGCTTCCAGGCCAGCCGATAGGGCTGCTTCCTTGCCAAAGTTCCGGGACAGGCCGAGCAAACGCCCGGGCAATCCGTTTGCCAGTTCTTCGGTTAGAATGTCGGCTGTGGCGTCCCGGCTGCCATCGTCGATAAAGACGTATTCGAATGGAAAACCCGTTTCTTCTAAAACGGGGCGGGTTGCCTCGAGAAAGTGCCGGATGACGTCTTCCTCGTTATAGACCGGGACAATGACGCTCAGAAGCGGCCGGTCAGGGCGGATTTGTTTCCGTCTGGAGACGTAGACTTGGGCGGCGGGTGTGGGCTGCATGGGCACGGGTGTTGTTGGAATCTTTGCCGCAACCTGCCGGAAAAGACACAAAAAGGCCAGCCCTTATGGAGGCGGCTGGGCGACGGATTCATCGCAAGGCCGTCCTGGACGAAGCTCCGTTGTGAGCCGGGGCCTATCAAGTGTTCTGTTGCCTTGAAAACTGATGTATTCGCCAAAAACAAAAAAGGTCCCGGCTCAGAGGCCGGGACGGCGTTGTTTCGGACCTATTGTGCCGGTTCCATTGAGTGATCGCTGTCCTGGCGTGTCTTTTCGACGATTTCCTTTTGGCGCTTGGCCTTGGCCACCGCTTCGCGCGAGGCGTCGTTCAGGTTGAAGATTTCGAGGTTTTCTTCTTCAGCATCCTCCACCGGTTGAATGGCAAAGTCCGTGTAGGTCTTGCTGGCCGGATCCTTCTGGATCCGTTTGCGCATCCTATGAAGCTTCAAACCATAAAGGCCAAAACGGGCGTATTTGAACAGGCTTTCCAAAGCAAAGCGCGGGTAGTGAATGAAGGCCGGCCAGCGGCGGAAGCCTGGACGTCGCTGAAGCGGGTCCTTCAGGCGGAAATAGCCGCATTGCTGAGGGTGAACGCCTTCAAATTTCATGGCTCCATAGATCTGCAAGCACAGCCGCCAGACGCGGACCGGTTTGATGCCATAGGCAACATTGCGCTTCATCAGCGTCTCAATGTGCTCTTTGGTGTAGTACCACTCCCAGATATCCCAATAAGTTTGTTGCCAGACTTCCGGGCTCATGAGGGGATGTTCGCAGGTCGTGTGCTCCAGATCGTAGCGGTTGAGGTCCGGATCGAGCCAAGTACCCTTTTCATAGAGCACCTTGTGGTCCTCAGAGCCCGGCAGCGGAGTGAGCATCGTGAACTCAAGCATGTCGACGGGCAATTCCCGCTGAATGATCTCGATGTCCCGCTTGATGCTCTCCGGCGTATCGCTTGGCAGACCCATGATGAACCCGGCATAGGTCATGATGCCGGCTTCCTTCCACAGTTGGAACATCTTGCGGTATTCGGTAATCCGGTTCTGGCCCTTCTTCATGTGCTTCAGATTTTCCGGATTGATGCTTTCCAATCCGATGAAGACATGAGTGCAGCCGGCCTTGGCCGCTTTTTCGATGAAATTGGGCAGACGGTGCGCGAGCGTGTCGATCTGAATCAGGAAATGGATGCAGATATCATCCTGTTCCTTCAGCTGGATGATCCGGTCGAATATCGCTTCCCAGTTCTTGTTGCGGGCAAAGTTGTCATCGGTGATGAAAAACGCGGTGATGCCTTGTGCATGGTTGGCCCGGATCAGGTTCTCAATGTCATCAGCATCCCGCCAGCGGGATTTCCGCCCTTGCACGTTGATGATCGTGCAAAACGAGCACTGGAACGGGCAGCCCCGGCCGGCATCGAACGAAGATAAGTTCCCATCGTATTTGCGGACAATGCTTTCCGGCAGTAGTGGCGGGACCTGGTTTTGCAGGCCCGGAAGATCATGCATGACGTTGTAGATCGGCTGCAGGTCTCCGTTGGCGGCATCTATCAAGAGATTGGCGAAATGTTCTTCTGCTTCACCTGCAAACAACGTGATGCCAAGATCCAGGGCTTCCTGGAGGTCAGGGGGCACGTCTTTCAGCATCGACAGGCAGCCGGAAACATGGAAGCCGCCGAGCAGCACGGTGACGTTTTCCTTGCGCAATTGTTTGGCGATTTCGAGGGCTCGCGGGTATTGGTTGGACTGAACGCCAACCAGGCAAACGATGCCGTTGTTTCCTTGAGTTTTCTGGATAATCTCGGCGAGAGGCACTCGCATCGTCATTTCATCGTAGGCGTTGACCGAGATGTCCGTATCTGCGCCAAGAACCTTTTTGGCAGCGCAATCTTGGGCAATGGCATAAAGGCAGGCCATGGAATTTGACGGGATCCAGGCTTTCCACCATTGCAAAACATAGCCGTCATCGTCGTAGTGCGACGGTTTGATGATTTCGATATGAAACGTACCCATACAGCGCGACCTCCGCAGGATTATGTCGCGGTGCAGCTCTCACATGAGTGGCACTGTTTTTTATTTTGTTCGCCGTAAGGAGAACCTCACCCCCTTCAATATTGCTGCAGGTTAAGTCAGGTCTTTTGTAAGAACAAGGCAACAGGGAAAGCCGCAATGTTCCAATCGAATGCGCGATTGGTGTGACTTTTTGCAAGTTGTTGTGTTGAAAAGAAAAACCGGCGCCAAAAATACTGGGCGCCGGTTTGTTGTTTTCGAAAATCGTCTGATGATCAGACCAAAGCACCATGGCAGTGCTTGTACTTTTTGCCAGAACCGCATGGGCAAGCTTCGTTACGGCCGACCTTGCCCCAGGTGTCCGGGTTGTTCGGATCCCGTTGTCCGGCCGGTTGCATCGGCGCGTTCGCAAGCGCCACTTCATCCTCGCCGGTCAGCGGATTGATGTGCTGGGCGTGCATTTCAGGCGCCTGCGGCATTTCCGGCGGCTGCTCTGTGACCAATTCAACGCGCAGCAGCTGTGCAGTGGTGATCTGACGCAGCTGGACCAGCATGGTCTCAAACAACGTAAAGGACTCGGTCTTGTACTCCTGCAAAGGATCGCGCTGGGCATAGCCACGGAAACCAACGACAGACCGCAAGTGATCGAGGTTGGCAAGATGTTCACGCCACAAGTTGTCGAGGGTTTGCAGAAGGATTGCCTTTTCCACCTGGCGCATGATGTCCGGTGTGTATTTGGCAACTTTTTGGGCCATGGCTTCATCCGCTGTGCGTGTGAGCCGGTCTTTGACCTCTTCGTCTGCAATACCTTCTTCGGCCGCCCAATCTTTGATCGGCAGGTCTAGATTGAGGTACTTGCGCACCTCTTCTTCAAGGCCTTCGGTGTCCCATTGCTCCGGATATGCTTTTTCCGGAATATGGCGTGCCACCAGATCATCGATGACGTCGTGACGCATGTCCGAGACGGCGTCCTGAATGGCTTCACTGTCCATCAATTCGATGCGCTGATCAAAAACGACCTTGCGCTGGTCGTTCATGACGTCGTCGAACTTCAGAAGATTCTTACGAATGTCGAAGTTGCGCGCCTCAACCTTCTGCTGAGCCTTTTCCAGTGCCTTGTTGATCCACGGGTGGATAATGGCTTCGCCTTCTTCAAGGCCGAGCTTTTGCAGCATGGAGTCCATGCGCTCAGAGCCGAAGATCCGCATCAGATCGTCTTGCAGCGACAAGAAGAATTTGGAATGGCCAGGGTCACCCTGACGGCCGGAGCGGCCGCGCAACTGGTTGTCGATCCGCCGGCTCTCGTGGCGTTCGGTGCCAATCACATAAAGGCCACCTGCCGTTAGAGCTTCTTGCTTCAGTTCTTCGACTTCAGAGCGGATCGCAGCTTCTTTGGCAGACCGTTCGTCGCCTTCTGGCATGTCGCCGAGGGCCATTTCGATCTGCATGTCGGCATTGCCGCCAAGCTGAATGTCGGTGCCGCGGCCGGCCATGTTGGTTGCAATCGTAACAGCGCCCGGCAACCCGGCCTGGGCGACAATGAAGGCTTCCTGCTCGTGGTAACGGGCGTTCAGAACGGCAAAGACTTTGGATTTTCCGTCTTCTTTTTTCTGAGCTGCTGCGAACGCTGCCGGATCGCTCAGATCGGTCTGCTTATAACCGTGCTTCTTCAGAAGATCGGCCAGGTACTCGGATTTCTCGATCGATGTGGTGCCGACCAGAATTGGCTGGCGGCGTTCCTTGCAGTCGTCGATCAGCTCGACGATCGCATTGAATTTTTCCTGGAATGTCCGGTAAACCTCATCGTCGTCATCAACCCGTTTGACGGTGACATTGGTCGGAATTTCAACGACTTCCAGCTTATAGATGTCGGCAAATTCGTCGGCTTCCGTGGACGCGGTACCGGTCATGCCGGCAAGCTTGCCATACATGCGGAAGTAATTCTGGAATGTGATCGAAGCCAGCGTCTGGTTTTCCGGCTGAATGCGGACCTTTTCACGGGCTTCGAGGGCCTGGTGCAGGCCTTCGGAGAAGCGCCGGCCCGGCATCATGCGGCCTGTGAACTCGTCGATGATGACAACTTCATCATTGCGGACAATGTAGTCCTTGTCCCGCTGGAACAGTTTGTGGGCCTTCAGGGCTTGCTGCAGGTGGTGAACGATTGAGACGTTCTCGACATCGTAGAGCGACTCGCCCTTCAGCAATTCAGCTTCGGCCAAAAGACCTTCGAGTTTTTCATTGCCCGCTTCGGTAAAAGTCGCCGAGCGTGCCTTCTCATCAAGCTCATAATCTTCTTCGGTCAAGTTCGGAATGAACGCATCGACCGTATTGTAGAATTCTGAACGGTCTTCCAGCGGACCGGAAATAATGAGCGGTGTCCGCGCTTCGTCGACCAGGATCGAATCAACTTCATCGACGATCGCAAATGCATGGCTACGCTGAACCATCGACGGGCGGTCGTGTTTCATGTTGTCGCGCAGATAATCGAAGCCGAATTCGTTGTTGGTTCCGTAGGTGACGTCGGCTTCATAGGCTGCGCGGCGTTCTTCATCCGAGAGGCCATGTGTGATGCAGCCGACGGTGAGGCCAAGGAACTTATAGACTTGGCCCATCCATTCGCTGTCGCGCTGTGCCAGGTAATCGTTGACGGTGACCACATGGACCCCGTCGCCTAACAAAGCGTTGAGGTAAACCGGTGCGGTCGCAACGAGGGTTTTACCTTCACCAGTGCGCATTTCCGCGATTTGACCGGAATTCAGCACCATGCCGCCGATCAGCTGAACGTCGTAGTGACGTTGGCCGAGCGCGCGTTTGGCTGCTTCGCGGACTGTGGCAAATGCAGGAACAAGAATGTCGTCGAGGGTCGCGCCATTTTTGAGTTGTTCGCGGAATTTTTCAGTCTGTCCGCGCAGGTCTTCATCCGACAAAGCCTGGATTTCAGGTTCCAGAGCATTGATTTGCTCAACCCTTGACCGGAATGTCTTTATTATCCGGTCGTTTGCAGACCCGAACAACTTACGTGCTAATGCGCCAAGGCCAGCCATGTGGCGGTCCTTCCCTTACCGGCGGCGTCAATGGCAATCTGACGCCTGCCCATGAAATCGTCTCAATTTTCTGTACACGTTGCACATGACGCACAGCGTGCTGGCCGGTGAACGCGGCCGAAAAGATGCCATCCCAGCCTCACAGCAGGGCCGCCCGACAGATAAGAGGGGGCTCTATGCTTGTCAACGCTGCTGGAATAGGCAATGTACCCAAGCCCTCGTTCTAGGAGGGCAAAAAAGAGACATGTTCCCATAGGTAAAGGTTTTCTTATGCTCCGAAATTCCTTGCGCAGGCCAGTCAAGGCGCTTGCTGTTTCCTTTCTGGCACTGACGCTCGGATCGGCTTCCCTGTCCGCGGCCGAACCGGACGACGTAGTTGCAAAAGTTGGTGATGCAGTCATCACCGAAGCCGATATTGCATTTGCCGCCCAGGACTTGGGCCAGGAGCTTCAGCGGTTTCCACCGGCACAATGGCGCCAATTGCTGCTGGATGTGATGATCGATATGGAATTGTTGGCTTTGGCTGCCAGAAAAGACGGACTTGATCGGGATCCTGAATTCCAGAAACAACTTGAATTTCTGGAACTGCGTGCGCTTCGCAACGCTTATCTCGGCCAGAAGATTAACAGTGCCATCACCGATGACGACGTCAAAGCCGCATACGAGAAAGAGTTTGCGGATTTCGAAGGTCCTGAAGAGATCAATGCTCGTCACATTCTGGTAAAGGAAAAGGCGGAAGCTGAAGCCATTATCAAAGAACTGGATGGCGGTGCGGACTTCGTCGAACTGGCGAAAGAAAAATCCACTGGCCCGTCCGGCCCGGGTGGCGGAGATCTCGGCTACTTCGGCAAAGGCCAAATGGTGCCGCCGTTCGAAGAAGCTGTGTTTGCGTTGGAGCCGGGAGCTTACACCAAGGAACCGGTTGAGACCCAATTCGGCTGGCATGTCATCAAACTGGAAGACAAGCGCCGCCAGGAAAAGCCGGCTCTGGATTCGGTAGAAGCGAACCTGCGCCAGCAGCTGATGCGGGAGCGGTATGACGCCCGCATGACCGAGTTGAAAGACGAATACGCGGTCGAGATTCTAGACGAGAAACTGGCAAATGCTGGAAACGAAGCACCGGCATCTGAATAACTACATTTAGTTCGATCCGAGAAATGCCCGGTGGCACGCGCCTGCCGGGCATTTTTGTTTTTCCAGAGCGATGCTTGGATTTTCGCGAAAAGACTTGCGGACTGGACAGCTGGTGGCTAGGGACATTTCCAGCTTCATTATGACAGTCTGGAACCGATCCCATGTCGACCAATGTTTCTCCGCTTGCCCCAAAATCCTACCCCGATATGCCGGACATCGCTGGGGTGACATTTGCGACGGCTGAAGCCGGGATCAAGTATTCTGGCCGTACAGATGTGTTGCTCGCATCACTTTCCGAGGGGACGACGGTTGCGGGTGTATTCACAAAGTCCAAATGTTCGTCTGCGCCGGTCGATTGGTGCAAGGATATTTTGTCTGGCGGCAAAGCTCAGGCACTCTTGGTCAATTCGGGCAACGCCAACGCCTTTACCGGAAAGAAGGGTAAGGCTTCGGTTGAGCTGTCTGCCGCTATCATCTCCAAGGCAATGTCCTGTCCGCTGAACAGCATTTACCTTGCCTCGACTGGTGTCATCGGTGAACCGCTGCCTGCGGAAAAGTTTGAAGATGTTGCCGCGCAGTTGGTCACCTCGCAGGGCAGTGCAAGCTGGCTAGAGGCGGCTGAGGCGATTATGACCACCGACACCTATCCCAAGGTGGCAACTGCAAGTGTTGAGCTGGACGGCAAGACCATCACCATTAACGGGATTGCCAAGGGCGCGGGCATGATTGCGCCTGATATGGCGACGATGCTGTCGTTCATCTTCACCGACGCAGCCATCTCCCCAGCGGTGTTGCAGGCGCTGTTGAGCGAAAAAACCGAAACCTCCTTCAATGCGGTCACGGTGGATAGCGATACGTCGACATCGGATACGGTTTTGTTTTTCGCCACTGGTGCTGCCGAAGGCGAAGGTGTTGAGCCAGTTGTCACCATGGATGATCCGCGCATTTCTGTCCTGCGTGAAGCGTTGTCCGATGTCATGACGGACCTTGCGCATCAAATCGTGCGGGATGGGGAAGGGGCCCGGAAGTTCGTGGAAGTCCGGGTCGAGGGAGCGGAAAGCGACCAATCAGCAAAAACAATTGCTCTGGCGATTGCAAATTCACCGCTGGTGAAGACTGCGGTTGCTGGAGAAGATGCCAATTGGGGCCGTGTTGTCATGGCTGTCGGTAAGGCCGGAGAACCGGCGGACCGGGATCGCCTCGCGATCTGGTTTGGCGATGTTCGGGTCGCTGTTGAAGGCGAGCGGGATCCCGACTACAGCGAAGATGCAGCCTCCGCTGTCATGAAGGAAGACGAGATCGTGATCCGTACTGATCTCGGGCTTGGGAATGGTTCAGCGACGGTTTGGACCTGCGATCTGACCAAAGAGTACGTCGCAATCAACGGTGATTACCGGAGCTAATGACACTGTCAGAAGTTGTTAGGATCTCGCTTCGAAAATTCCCGTAGTTTTTCGCAGTTGTTTCAAAATCGGACATTCATGACATGACAAAAATAGTCCTTGTGGCCGCATGTGCGCTCGTCGATGTGGATGGGCGAATCTTGCTAGCGCAACGGCCAGAAGGCAAATCAATGGCAGGTTTGTGGGAATTTCCGGGTGGAAAGGTCGAAGCTGGCGAGCGGCCAGAAGAAACTTTAATCCGCGAATTGCATGAAGAGCTCGGGATTGAGGTTAATGAAGCGTGCCTGGCGCCCTTGACCTTCGCCAGCCATACTTATCAAGACTTTCATCTTCTTATGCCACTTTTTATCTGCCGACGGTGGGACGGTTTTCCTCAAGGGCGGGAAAATCAAGCTCTGAAATGGGTGCGCGCAGTAAGGTTGCGGGATTATCCGATGCCAGCGGCAGATGAGCCGCTGATACCGCACATTATGGACGCTGTTTCGGGCTGAGGATTGGCAGGGCTGATTGAATGTTTTTTAAGATTGGCAATTTTTTAAATCGTGAATTGACCCGATTTCTTGCCGACCGCAGCGGGGCGACCATGGTCGAGTATGGGCTCATGATCGCTTTCATCAGCGTTGCGATCTTGATCACATTCGTCAGTATTGGAGAGACGATGCGCGATGATATCTTCACCGCGATCTCTGATGCGATGCAATCCGGTTCTTCCCAAGCCTCTCCATAAAACGCTTCAAGCGCTGTATTTTACGGTTTTTCGGTCAGTTTCACTTCTTGCGTCTTCAGCGCATCCGCCAGCCGGGTTTTTGCCGATCCGGGCTTCATCGGCTTTTGCTGGCTATCGTGCGGCGCCCAGCCGAGCAGAGTTACCAGACTAAAACTTGCCCGGATGCGGCCGTCTGGGTCTGAGTAGTCTTGGGCATATAGCTCCGCAGCGCGCAGGAAAACCTGGCGGTTTATTGGTGTCAGGCTGCGGTCCTTCAGAATTGACGTTGCCCCCATTGCTTTCAGATCGGCCATCAGATCGAACATCGTGTCGTAGCGCACGGTCAGCGGATCCATATCGGTGACCGGCAAGGCAAAGCCTGCCCGCTGCATGAGGCCCCCAAGGTCGCGGGTATCGGCAAACGGTAGAACTCGCGCTGCTGCACCTCCGGTTATCTCCAGTTCTGCCCGTGTGAGGCAATCTCTCAATTCAGTCAGCGTTCCGGCGCCGGCAAGCGTAGCCAGAAATAGCCCGTCAGGGCGCAGTGCCCGCCGAATCTGAACGAGTGTTCCGGGCAAGTCGTTGATGAATTGCAGGTTGAGTGCTGAGACGATCAGGTCGACGGACTGATCTTTGAATGGGAGCACGGCATCATCAGCAACCAGGGTAGGCGGAGCAAGGTTGGGATCTCCCGACCAAAGGTCTACCCGGCAAATAGTCTGTGTTTTGGCAGACGCTTTCAGCATTCCCGAGACATGCCCGCCATGGCCCCCGAGGTCGATTGCAATCTCGAACATCCGGGTAATTGTCGACAGCCGCTCACCGAGGTCTTGGGCAACTGCAGCAAGCAGAAAATCTGAGCCAGATTTCGCGTTTTTCAAAGCAATTTTGCGCCGGTGCCGCAGAAGCGTGCGATCGAACAATTCAGGCTGCGTGGTCACGGACAGGACTTTCCTTTGTGCCGATTTGAGGCTGACATATGCGATAACCAGCCTGGGGTCAAAACAGCTGCTGACCGGGAGCTAGCCGTCTCTGCTGTTCGTCTGCATTTTGGGTTGTGATATCGTTTTCCACTTGGGGAACGTTCATGATCTTAAAACCTCTTATCGATTATCCGGGCGCAGCAATGGAGCTCCTTCTGGATGCACTGTTGCCGCGGCGCTGCGTCTGCTGTGAACAAACAATTGCTCACGAAAGTGGATTATGCGGATCATGCTGGCAGAAAATGCGGTTTCTTGAAAAACCATGGTGTCAAAGGCTGGGAACCCCTTTTTCGCACGATGTTGGCGAGGATGCGCTCAGTCCTCGAGCCCTGACGTCACCGCCAGATTTTGACAGGTTGAGAGCTGTTTCCTTTTATTCCGGCCCTGCGCGAGATCTTGTTTTGGGACTGAAGTTTGGCAGGCGGCGGGACTTGGCTCAGCCAATGGGGCGATGGATGGCACGTGCTGGTAGTGAGGTGTTGCCGGACAGCCTGCTTGTTCCAGTTCCCCTGCATTGGACCCGCATTTGGCAAAGACGTTTCAATCAGGCAGCCGAGCTTGCACGAGCGATTTCGAGCATTGCCGGCGCAGAATATGCCCCAACTTATCTAACCCGCACCCAGCGGACACGCCAGCAAGTCGGTTTGCTCGCTAAGGAACGGAAACGGAATGTGCGGAGGGCTTTTAAAGTGCCGGAAAATGCGCAGCCGGCCATTGTTGGCCGGCACGTGGTTCTTATCGATGATGTGTATACCACTGGGTCTACGGTAAGTGCCTGTACAAAAGTTCTCAAAGCTGCCGGGGCAAGATCAGTCGATGTCCTGACTTTTGCGGTTGCAGACCTCACCAATCACGAAGACGTGGGATATTCTGATTGGTAGGCACTTTCAGCCGTTCTTGAGTTTTCATCCCTCTATCGCATATATCCGCTGCAAATACTGCTATAGGCGTGGGGATTTGATCCTGGCGCGCGAGAAGGAATGAACTGAATGCCTGATGTGACGATTTATACCCGCCAGTTGTGTGGCTTCTGTACCGCTGCAAAGCGGCTTTTGGACAAAAAAGGTGTTTCCTTTAAAGAACACGATGCCACGTTTGATCCTGAACTGCGTCAAGAAATGATGCAGCGATCGAATGGCCGGTCAACATTCCCGCAGATCTTCATCGGCTCAAAACATGTCGGCGGTTGCGACGATTTGCATGATTTGGAGCGGGCGGGCAAACTGGATCAATTGCTTGCTTCATGATGTCATGGGCAGCTGTATCATAAATACTTGATAGGTAAGGACCAGGCGATGGCTACTTTTACGGCTGCGTGCATCCAGCTTCGGAGCGGAAAAACCGTTGCCGAGAATGCTGTGGCCGCTGAACAGCTGATCCGGCAAGCCGCAGGAGATGGGGCTGCCTATGTCCAAACGCCGGAAATGTCCAACGTCCTGGTGCGCAGCCGTGATGAATTGATGGACCGGATCGGGCCGGAGGAAACGGATCCATTTCTTGCGATGGCCCGCCGGGTTGCCGCGGAACTCTCGATACACCTCCACCTTGGTTCATTAGCCATTTTGAAGGAAGGTGGAAACGCCGCTAACCGTGCTTTTCTCATCGGTCCGAACGGAGATGTCCAGGCATCCTATGATAAGATCCATATGTTCGATGTAGATCTTCCAAACGGTGAGAGCTGGCGGGAGTCGGCGACCTACGATCCCGGACATGACAGTACTTTGGTGGACCTGCCATTCGGCCGCTTTGGGATGGCTGTGTGTTATGATGTGCGGTTCCCGGCGATCTTCCGAGAGCAGGCAAAACGTGGAGCTGAGGTGTTAACCGTACCTGCGGCTTTTACGCGGCAGACTGGTGAAGCCCATTGGCATGTGCTACAGCGCGCCCGCGCCATCGAAAATGGCGCCTATGTGATTTCTGCCGCTCAAGGCGGGTTGCATGAGGACGGACGGGAAACCTACGGGCACAGCCTCATAGTCGATCCCTGGGGGCAGGTGATCGCCGAATTGGACCATGATGCGCCTGGGTATGTACTTGCCACCGTCGATACAGAGAATGTTGCCAAGGCACGGGCACGCATTCCCGCTATTGCCAACGAGCGGGGTTTTGCTTGCAGGCTTGCTGACGGCCTGAAGGAGATACCGGCGTGATCAAATACACGCTCATTTGCGATGCGCCGCACACGTTTGAGGGGTGGTTCCGGAACTCGGACGACTTTGATGCGCAGTGCGCCCGCGGATTGGTCATGTGCCCGGTGTGCAACAGCACGGACGTCAAAAAGGGGTTGATGGCTCCGGCAGTGTCCACATCGCGGAAGAAGGACGCCATGGTGGTGCCTGATATCAGTGAACCTGCACCGGCTCCTCCTGCCGCCGCGCCAGCAGCCACCCCACAGGTTCCAGCTCCTGCCAGTGACGTTAAACCACAAGCTTCTGCACTGATGCCCAATGATGTGCGTCAGAAAGAGATTGTCGAGGCGTTGCGGCTGGTGCGCGCTAAAATGACAGAAAATTCTGAAAATGTTGGATCTTCTTTTGCCTCCGAGGCCCGCAAGATCCACTACGGCGAAGCTGAAGAACGGAATATATACGGTGAAACCTCACCGAAAGAAGCCATGGACCTTCTGGACGAAGGTATTTCGGTCCTGCCACTGCCTGACCTTCCCGACGATAAGAATTAGAAAAAACAATAGGGCAGCCAGAGTTGACTGCCCTTTTCAATGTCAATCGAGTCGCCAGGAGTTTCTAAAGATCACCTAACCAGCTGCAGCGGTCTTGCGGCGTGATTTCGGTTTTTGAACTTCCTTTATGCTTTCTTCCGCAGCTTTGCTGAATTCGCTCACGGATTCCATTGCCGTATCATTGAGCTCTTCAACTGCTGCCGCATTTTCACTGTAGCTCTCGCGCAGCAATGCAGCTTGTTTTTCGAAGTGTGCCTGATACTCGCTGGACATTTTGGCGTAGAAGGCCTGAAGCGTTGAAAAGGTTTCCTCGGGAGCACTGCATTGGCTTAGGGATTTTGCGCATTCAAAATCTTCGTGAAGCCGGTGGCTGACAAAGTCCATGTGATCTTCAAACGCCTTCCCGGCATGAGACCACATTGTTTCACCGATTTTTTGGAAACTGGCGACAGCCTTGGCTTCCATCCGATCTTCTCTTTCAGCAAATGCCCAATTTGAGAAAGCCGGGATCGGCCAGTCAGGTACCTTGCCTATGAAATCGAATCCGCCGGTATTACGTTTTGTCGGCATTTGAAACCTCCGCTTTTGAGTGGCAGTCAAGCGAACGCCGGCGGGGTGATATTTTGTGCCGGCGTTGTTTCCGGTCTATGCGCGCTGACAAGCGCACAACGTCAGAGTTTATCTAACTCTACGTAAGACGGAACTCTAATCGTTGACCTAGATCAAAAGCAAGCGTGGCGGAATTGTCGCAGTCTTTCACTTGCGTTGGCAAACTACGGCCTGCTTAGGAAATCGCGCAATGTGTTGGTCACTTTCTCCGGTTCTTCCAACGTCGATAGATGGCCGCTGCCCTCAATAACGGCCAGCTCGCTATTTGGGATAAGGGAATGAATTTCCTCGGAAATCTCGAGTGGTGTTAATCTGTCGCCCTCACCGACCAGAACCAGCGCTGGGCAGGTGATTTCCGGAAGACGTGGCCGGGCATCCGGCCGGTTAATCAAGGCGGTCTGCTGGCGGATAAAGCCTTCAGGTCCGGTGTCGTTGGCCATATCGACCACGATCGCCTTCAGATCAGCATCCTCTTCCCGGCTTTCATGAACAAACCCCGGATAAAGTAGATGTGGAACCTTCTGAAAGCCCCGTTCCCGGGTCATTTTGATCATGAATTTCCGGCGTTCCGTCTGATCGGCTGTGTCCGGTCGCGCATTTGTATCCAGGAGAGCCACCTTGCCGACCCGGTGTGGGGCTTCCCGCAGAATTTCCATGGCGATGTACCCACCCATGGACAGGCCGGCGAGGGTGAAGCGCTCTGGCGCATTTTCTAAAATGCTGGCAGCGATTTTCTCGATACTGTCATGCTCACGGTGATTGGCGACCATGATTGGCCTGTCCGCGAAGGCAACAATCTGCGGGGCAAACAAGGCCTCGGTGCACAACAGCCCCGGTACAAAAACGATTGGATCACCCATCAAGAGGCCTCGGACCGCTCGGCAAGCAGCATGTAATTGACATCCATGTCGCGCGAACGGCTCCAAGTGTCCGTCAGCGGATTAAAGCTGACACCGGACCGGTCAATGATTTTTAGCCCCGCGGCATTTAGAGGCGCTTCGATTTCCGGCGGCCGGACAAGCTTTTCATAAGAATGCGTGCCTTTTGGCAGCCAGCGCAGGACGTACTCGGCGCCAACAATCGCTAGAGCATAGGCTTTTAAGGTCCGGTTGATCGTTGCAACGAACATCAAGCCGCCCGGACGCACCATGCGGCTGGTAGCAGTCAGGAACAACGGCACATCGGCAACATGTTCGACCACTTCCATATTTAGAACCACATCGAAGGTTTCGCCTGCATCTGCCAGCCCTTCGGCCGTTTCCGCGCGGTAGTCGATTTCAAGCCCGGAACTTTTCATGTGAAGGCGGGCAATTTCGATGTTGGTTTCGGATGGGTCGGCCCCAATGACTTCGGCGCCGAGGCGGGCCATCGGTTCACTCAGCAGGCCTCCGCCACAGCCGATGTCCAGGAAACGCAATCCTTTGAAGGCGTCAGGCGCATTCGGGTCCCGGTCAAATTTCCTGCAGACTTCCTGTTTGATATAGGCAAGGCGGACCGGATTGAATTTGTGCAGCGGCTTGAACTTGCCGGTCGGATCCCACCATTCGTCGGCCATTGCGGAAAAACGGGCAACCTCGTCGCTGTCGATGGTGCCGCTGGTCATTTTTGCCGTACCTGTCATTTGTTGATCCTCAAAGGGAGTGCAGCTGGCCGCAACTCCACCCATCTAATTTGTCTTACCTGTCGTTCCAAGGTCGCAGCCTATTTGTCAAGGCACCCGGTTGCAGCATGGCGACGCAGCCTGTATGCATGTCCGCCGATCCAACCGGCGCGTTCGGCGCCTCGGGAAGTCATAACTAGAATACGAGTGGAATGGCCCGACTGGTTTTAAAATTTGGCGGAACATCGGTTGCCGACCTTGATCGCATCCGGAATGTCGCCCGCCATGTCAAACGGGAAGTGGATGCCGGCCACCAGGTTGCGGTTGTTGTTTCGGCGATGTCCGGACAGACCAACAAGCTGGTACAGTTCTGCCGCGAAGCTTCACCGCTGCACGATGCCCGCGAGTATGACGCGGTCGTTGCTTCAGGCGAACAGGTGACGTCAGGCCTTTTGGCCATCGTTTTGCAAGATATGGGTGTCAACGCCCGATCTTGGCAAGGATGGCAGGTGCCGATCAAAACCGATGAAAATCACGGCGCTGCCCGGATCCGGGAAATCGACAGTGAGTTTTTGTGCGAACGCCTTGGACAAGGCCAGGTTGCCGTGCTTGCCGGATTCCAGGGTGTCGCGCCAGACAACCGGATTTCGACACTCGGCCGGGGCGGATCTGACACCAGCGCGGTTGCAATCGCGGCAGCCATCAAGGCGGACCGCTGCGATATCTACACCGATGTAGATGGTGTCTATACGACGGACCCGCGAATCGTACCTCAAGCTCAACGGCTGGCCCGCGTTTCCTTTGAAGAAATGCTCGAAATGGCCTCGCTTGGTGCCAAGGTTCTTCAAGTCCGGTCGGTCGAAATGGCCATGGTCCATGGTGTGCGCACGTTTGTGCGTTCCAGCTTCGACGACCCGGAAGCACCGCAGACCGGCGAAGGCAATCTTCCCCCAGGAACTCTTATTTGCGACGAGGACGAACTCGTGGAACAGCAAGTTGTCACCGGCATTGCATATGCCAAGGACGAAGCCCAGATCTCGATCCGTGATGTTGCGGACAAGCCGGGGGTGGCGCAGTCGGTCTTTGGACCGCTGGCCGATGCCAATATCAATGTTGATATGATCGTCCAGAACATCTCGCCGGACGGCAAGACAACCGATATCACGTTCACCGTGCCGGAAGCCGACTACGACCGCGCACAGAAAGTCCTGAATGACAATCGGAAAGAAATCGGTTTTCAGAACATTGAAGGCGCAACCGATGTTGTGAAAGTGTCGGTTATTGGGATCGGTATGCGCTCGCATGCCGGTGTGGCTGCTCAGTGTTTCAGCGGTTTGGCGAGCAAAGGCATCAACATCCGTGCGATCACCACTTCCGAGATTAAGATCTCCGTTCTGATCGATTCCGCCTACGCAGAACTTGCAGTGCGGACTCTCCATTCGCTATACGGATTGGACGGATAAGAATCCGTAAGCTTGGTTCCGACCGATTCGGAACCAGGCAAACCTATGAGCGGGATCAATCGGGGGGGGAATGCGGAACAACCTTGCAGGACCACGCCTATTGCTCCGCCGGCTCCGGGAAGTCATGGCGGAGCCGATCAAGGCGCAAGAACGGCTCGACAAGATCGTCGTCCTGATCGCGTCGAATGTCGTCGCCGAAGTTTGTTCTGTTTACATTCTGCGGGCTGATGGCGTTCTGGAGCTCTATGCAACAGAAGGTTTGAAGCGCGAAGCGGTTCACAATGCGTCGCTCCGGGTTGGCGAAGGCCTTGTGGGCCTGATCGCTGCTGAAGCTCGTCCGCTCAACCTGCCAAATGCTAGCGCGCATCCAGGCTTTGCCTATCTGCCAGAGACCGGCGAAGAAGCTTACAATTCTTTCCTCGGTGTTCCGATTCTTAGGGCCGGGCGCACGCTTGGTGTTCTGGTTGTTCAGAACAAATCCCACCGGACCTACCTCGAAGACGAAGTTGAAGCCCTGCAGACCACCGCAATGATTATTGCGGAAATGGTGGCAGCTGGGGAACTCGAGGCGATTGCCCAGAAAGATACCGGTCTCGATCTGTCGCGCCCAATCACGGCATCGGGCATTTGTTTGGCAGAGGGCGTCGGGCTTGGTCATGTGGTTCTGCACGAGCCACGCGTTGTCGTTACCAATCTGATCGCTGAAGATGCCGATAAGGAAAAACGGCGGTTGGACGGAGCGATAAACCGGCTGCGTCTTTCCATCGATGATCTTCTGGCCAGCGGCGAAATCGCGGCAACGGGTGAGCACCGCGAAGTGCTGGAAGCCTATCGGATGTTCGCCTACGACCGGGGCTGGATCCGCAAGATTGAAGAAGCGATCCGAAACGGCCTGACTGCGGAAGCGGCCGTAGAAAAAGTTCAAAGCGATACCCGCGCCCGGATGCTGCGCCAAACGGATCCGTATTTGCGCGAGCGGCTGCACGATCTGGATGATCTGGCGCACCGGTTGATCCGCGAACTTATGGGCCGTGAGCACGGGCCAGGTCTCGAAGAACTTCCACAAGATGCGATCATCGTTGGTCGCAACATGGGTGCGGCCGAGCTGCTGGATTATGGCCGCGATCGGATTCGTGGCCTGGTTCTGGAAGAAGGCGGACCGACCAGCCACGTGACAATCGTTGCGCGGGCACTTGGAATTCCGACTGTTGGTCTGGTTGAAGACATCGTCAGCCTCGCGGATGGCGGTGATGCCATCATTGTGGATGGCGACAGTGGTGAAGTGCATCTGCGGCCGGCTGCCGATCTCGAAAACGCCTACGCCGAAAAGGTCCGTTTTCGCGCAAGGCGCCAGGCTCAATACCGTCGGCTGCGCAACAAGCCCTCTGTTACCAAAGATGGTGTCGAGATTGCTTTGCAGATGAATGCAGGATTGCTGGTCGACCTGCCGCATCTGGAAGAATCGGGTGCCGCCGGGATAGGCCTGTTCCGCACAGAACTCCAGTTCATGGTCGCCTCGTCTTTCCCGCGCATGCGTGAGCAGGAGGCGCAGTACTCTCAAGTTTTGGATGCGACCGGCGGTAAGCCGGTGACCTTCCGGTCTCTCGATATTGGCGGCGACAAGGTGCTGCCTTACTTGAGGTCAATCCTGGAAGAAAACCCAGCCATGGGCTGGCGGGCGCTGCGCCTTGGGCTGGACCGTCCGGGCCTCCTGCGCACTCAAATTCGGGCGCTGCTTCATGCCGCTGCGGGCCGGGATCTGAAACTCATGTTCCCGATGGTGGTTGAAGTGGCCGAGTTCCTCGATGCGCGTGCGCTCGTTGAAAAGGAACTCAAGCATTTGCGCCGCCATGGCCATCCGGTGCCTGAAACAGTGCGTCTTGGTGTGATGGTTGAAGTGCCATCCCTGCTGTTTCAACTGGATGAACTTCTGGGCCACGTGGACTTCATTTCCGTGGGCTCCAACGATCTGTTCCAATTCTTTTGCGCCGTCGACCGGGGCAACACTCGTGTAGCTGGCCGTTTTGATCCATTAAGCCCTCCTTTCCTCAGGGCCTTGAAAATGATCGTTGATGCGGCAGATAAAGCACATGTTCCAGTCACACTTTGTGGCGAGATGGCGGGCAATTCGCTGTCGGCCATGGCCTTGATTGGTTTGGGATACAGAAACCTCTCAATGTCGCCGGCGTCTCTTGGTCCTGTCAAAGCCATGTTGCGCACACTTGATGCCAGCCGGCTCAGGGCGCGGTTGTTGCCGCGTATGGAGCCGGAACATCGCGACAGCAATATCAGGGCCTTTTTGACCCGGTATGCTGAAGAAATGGACGTCGCTCTTTAGCGGCACTCTGCTTTTGCCACCCCAATAGTTGGGAATTCAGGAGAACCTGCGCGTATGCTGGCGCGTCATAAACTCGATAATTTGCTGGACCGGTTTGCCGAACTTGAACATATGATGTCGGCAAATCCCGATCCAACTGCCTATGTCAAACTCTCGCGGGAATATGCCGGGCTTGAGCCGCTGGTGATGAAAATCCGTGCCTTGGTCAAGGCGGAAGAGGATCTCAAAGGCGCAACCGATTTGATCGACGATCCGGAGACGGATGCCGAAATGCGCGAGCTGGCTGAGCTGGAACGCGATGAATTGTCGGAAAGCGTCGAGCAGCTAACACAAGATGTGCGCATTGGCCTGTTGCCGAAAGATGAAGCCGACACCAACGATGCGATCCTGGAAGTGCGGGCTGGAACGGGCGGCGATGAAGCTGCTCTATTTGCTGGTGATCTTTTCCGGATGTATCAGCGGTACGCCGAATTGCAGGGTTGGAAAGTAGAAATCCTGTCAGCCAGTGAGGGAGAAGTCGGCGGGTTTAAGGAAATCATCGCCTCGGTAACAGGCGAAAACGTATTTGCCCGGATGAAGTTCGAATCCGGCGTCCATCGGGTTCAACGGGTGCCGGCAACTGAATCCGGCGGTCGAATCCATACCTCTGCGGCGACGGTTGCTGTACTGCCGCAGGCTGAAGACGTTGATGTTGATGTTCAAGACAGTGATCTGCGGATTGATACGTTCCGGGCGTCCGGTGCTGGTGGCCAGCACGTCAACACAACCGATTCTGCCGTGCGGATTACCCATCTACCAACTGGAATTGTCGTGGCGGTTCAAGATGAGCGCTCACAGCACAAGAATAAGGCGCGGGCCATGCAGCTTTTGCGGGCGCGGATCTATGATGAGGAACGCGAGCGGGCCGCAAGCGAGCGGACAGAAGCGCGCCGGCTTCAGGTCGGGTCCGGGGACCGGTCAGAGCGGATTAGGACTTACAATTTCCCTCAAGGCCGCGTTACCGACCATCGTATCGGACTGACCCTTTATAAGCTCGATCAGATCATAGCGGGCGAGGGTCTTGGTGAGGTGATTGAAGCCTTGATCCTCGATCATCAGGCTAATCTTTTGGCATCAGAAGACAGCTAATCAAAGAAAGCTGGCCAATGAAGGTTGGAATGCTCTACCGGCAGGTCCGCGATCAATTTCGGTCTGCCGACTTGGAGACACCGGATCTGGATGCAAAGCTCCTGGTGAGTGCGGCTCTTGGGACGACCGTGTCCAATCTTCTCTTGATGGACCTGGATGAGGCTCCTGAGGCCAGCGCACTTAAGGCACTGGAGTTTTCCACGGAACGGCTTGGTGGCATGCCCGTCGGCCGCATACTTGGTGAACGGGAGTTTTATGGCCGCTCTTTCAAACTCAATCACGCGACTTTAGAGCCACGGCCGGATACCGAAACGTTGATCGATACCGTTTTGCGTCAGTGCAACCCTGATCAACCTCTTAAGATGTGCGATATCGGCACCGGCACAGGCGCCATCGCTGTGACCCTTCTGGCCGAACTGCCGAAGGCACAGATGGTCGCCGTCGATATTTCTACCGACGCGCTCGAATGTGCTGCGGCAAATGCCAAGAGCAATGGAGTTGGTGACCGGTTTTTGCCGGTGCGCGCAGATTATGCAGATCCTCTTCAGGAAGGCTTCGACTGGGTCGTCAGCAACCCGCCTTACATTCGCACACAAGTCCTCGATGAGCTCTCGGCTGAGGTTACAAAACATGATCCGAATCTGGCGCTCGATGGTGGCGCGGACGGGCTGGACGCTTATCGGCGGATCGTTGCGCGCGCTGCAGTGATTCTTGTGCCTGGAGGGCGTATCGCACTCGAGATCGGCTATGATCAGGCGAGTGAGTTGAAAAACCAGCTGCGTCATCATGGCTTTGAGGCGATTGATATCATTCAAGATCTTGGCGGGCGTGACCGTGTTGCAACAGCTCGCAGGGTTTAATACTTTTGATTTAATCTTGCTGCGAAAAAGCACTTGGAAATCGCAACGGAAACGGGTAGGTTCAGCTTGCCGAGACCGGAGATGTGATAAGCGTTAAGCGGGGCATACGCATCCGGCAACTTCACGAAATAGGCAGACTTGCACTGTTGACGTTGTTGCGAATCGGGCGAACCGGTTTTTGGACTGTCTAAGAAAGAGACGAGGGCGCTGGCCGTTGGCCGGACGCACGGTGTCTTTTGTTTCATTGACGGCCGCATGCCATCACGCATGGGTTTCGGTGTGAATTTCGTAATCGGTTTAGGCAATTCCGATGTTTGGTCAGCATTGCGCTGACCGCCGTTCCTTAAGAGAAAACGGCAGGATGAGACCAGGAAATCAAAGCAATAAGCGTATGCGCGGACGGGGCCGCAAAGGACCTAATCCGCTAACCCGGACATATGAATCCAACGGTCCTGATGTGAAAATCCGCGGCACAGCGATGCATATTGCGGAGAAGTATCAGCAGCTTGCCCGGGATGCTCAGGCATCGGGCGATCGGGTGATGTCTGAAAATTATAATCAGCACGCAGAACATTATCTTCGGATCGTCGCTGCTGCACAGCCGCCGCAGCAACAGTCAGCTCAACCAGCTGCGCGCAACGAAACGGATGATAATCAGGAGCAGGCTGCCGCAAGCAGCCCGGCTGCTGCCAATGGCGCTGAGCAGGCAGCTCAAACTCCTGCTGATGCCGCTGTAGTTGATGGTGATGCTCCGCAGCCATTTATCGACAACATGCCGGTGATCGACCAGGAAGGTCAGGTGAACGGGGCTGCGAAAGCATCGGATGGTGAGACGGCGGAGGCGGACGAAAAACCGCGCCGGCGGACGAGAACTCCGCGGGCCCGCGCACCGAAGAAAGCTGCTGTCGAAACATCCGCTGAAACGGATGCTGCAGCAGACGGTGCTCCGGCTGTCGAGGCTGCCGAAGAGGCGCCAAAACCACGCCGGCGGACCACGCGTCCGCGGCGAACCAAAGCGGCAGAGGAAACTCCTGCGGAAGCTGTTCCTGCCAGCGAGTAAGGTCAGTGCGAGACAAGCTTTAAGATGGAAAACGGCGCCTTCGGGCGCCGTTTTTTGTTTTGCTGCAGAAATCGCGGGCAAGGGGGTTTTGTTGTGAATATGCAACACTATATTTGAAGTGCAGTGCTTGATGAGGCTGCGCAGATGCCCGCAAACGGGGTCTGAATCTCAAAACGTTCCCCACGCTTCGGGTGGTGCGGACGGGTAGGAGGTCATATATGAACGTCGAAAAGTACACCGAACGAGCCCGCGGTTTTATTCAATCCGCTCAGACCTTTGCGCTGGGACGGGGCCATCAGCAGTTTAAACCGGAACACATTTTGAAAGTTCTTCTGGATGACCCGGAAGGCTTGGCAAGTGGTTTGATCGACCGTGCCGGCGGCGGCGCCAAGGCGCTCAAAGGTGATTTAGAGGGCATCTTGGACAAGATGCCGAAAGTGTCGGGTGGTTCCGGTCAGCTCTATATGCACCAGGCAACCGCACGCTTGTTTGAACAGGCAGAGTCGATTGCAGATAAGGCGGGAGACAGTTTTGTCACCGTAGAACGTCTTTTGCTGGCACTGGCAATGGATGCCGACAGCGAGGCCGGTAAACTGTTCAAGCGGCATGGCATTACGCCGAATGCTTTGAACGAAGCCATCAACCAGTTACGTCAGGGGCGCACCGCTGACAGTGCAACGGCCGAAAACCAGTATGAAGCCTTGAAGAAATATGCCCGGGATCTGACAGAAGTAGCCCGGGACGGTAAACTTGATCCGGTGATTGGCCGTGACGAGGAAATCCGCCGTACGATCCAGGTGCTCTCTCGCCGGACGAAAAACAATCCGGTTTTGATCGGTGAACCAGGCGTTGGTAAAACCGCCATTGCAGAAGGTCTGGCACTTCGCATCATCAATGGTGATGTACCTGAATCTTTGAAAGACAAACAGCTCCTAGCGCTGGACATGGGCGCGTTAATCGCTGGTGCGAAATATCGTGGTGAGTTTGAAGAGCGATTGAAATCGGTGCTTTCCGAGGTCGAAGCAGCGGCCGGTGGTATCATCTTGTTCATCGATGAGATGCATACATTGGTTGGCGCTGGCAAAGCAGATGGCGCGATGGATGCGTCGAACCTTTTGAAGCCGGCATTGGCCCGCGGTGAGTTGCACTGTGTTGGGGCGACGACACTCGATGAATATCGCAAGCACGTGGAAAAAGACGCCGCGCTCGCCCGCCGATTCCAGCCGGTGTTTGTGACGGAGCCGACCGTCGAGGACACGGTCTCAATCCTGCGCGGTATCAAAGACAAATACGAACTTCACCACGGCGTGCGCATCACCGATTCTGCCATTGTCTCGGCCGCGTCCTTGTCCAACCGTTACATCACTGACAGGTTCCTGCCGGATAAAGCCATCGACCTTGTTGATGAGGCTGCAAGCCGGTTGCGGATGCAGGTGGATTCCAAACCGGAAGAACTGGATGAGTTGGATCGGCGCATCATTCAGCTGAAGATCGAGCGCGAAGCCTTAAAGACCGAAAATGACGAGGCGGCCAAAGACCGGCTGGGTAAACTTGAAAAAGAACTCACCGAGCTGGAAGAACAGTCGCAGACCCTCAGCAACCGCTGGCTTGGTGAAAAAGAAAAGCTGAATCTTGAGCAGAAGATCAAGGAGCAGCTGGAGCAGGCGCGGATCGACCTGGAAATCGCGCAACGGCAAGGAGACCTGGCAAAAGCCGGGGAACTGGCCTATGGCGTGGTTCCAGATCTGGAGCGTCAGCTGGCCGAAGCTGAGGCGTCGGAAGACAAGGATGCCATGGTGGATGAGGCGGTCACCCCGTCGCATATCGCCCAGGTGGTCTCGAAGTGGACCGGAATTCCAGTCGATAAGATGCTGGAGGGTGAACGCGAAAAACTGCTGCGCATGGAAGATGTCCTGGCCGGTCGTGTTATCGGTCAGAGTGAGGCGATCCATGCTGTTTCAACAGCCGTACGCCGGGCGCGTGCTGGTCTTCAAGACCCGAACCGGCCGATTGGCTCGTTCATGTTCCTTGGACCGACCGGTGTTGGCAAAACCGAACTCACCAAGGCGCTTGCCAGCTTCCTCTTCGATGACGACAGTGCAATGGTCCGCATCGACATGTCGGAATACATGGAGAAACACTCCGTTGCCCGGTTGATCGGTGCGCCTCCCGGCTATGTTGGCTACGAGGAAGGCGGCGCGTTGACGGAAGCCGTACGCCGGCGTCCGTACCAGGTGGTCCTGTTCGATGAGATCGAGAAGGCGCATAGCGATGTCTTCAATGTGCTTTTGCAGGTACTTGATGATGGCCGCCTGACAGATGGGCAGGGGCGGACAGTGGACTTCCGAAATACTCTGATCATCATGACGTCGAATCTTGGATCGGAGTATCTGGTCAATCAGCCGGAAGGCGAGGACAGTGATGCAGTTCGCAACGAAGTCATGTCGGTGGTCCGTGGCCATTTCAGGCCGGAGTTTTTGAACCGTCTTGACGAGATTGTTCTGTTCCACAGGCTGCAGCGTTCGCAGATGTCCGCGATTGTCGAAATCCAGCTTGAACGCCTCCGCGGTCTGCTGACCGACCGCAAAATCACGCTCAATCTGGACGACGGCGCGCTCGGTTGGCTCGCCCAAAAGGGATACGACCCGGCCTATGGCGCACGCCCGTTAAAACGGGTCATCCAGAAGGACGTTCAGGATCCGCTTGCCGAAAAACTCCTCGCCGGAGACGTCTTGGATGGTCAGACGGTGGATGTATCGGCTGGAACCGACCGGCTGATCTTCCAGGTCGCAGGCGCGGGAAGTCAAGCAGCCTAAAGCCACATAAGTTTGATCAGCGGCTGTTTAAGTAGAATCGCTTGAGCAGCCAAAGCTGATCGATCTTAGGTAGATAGAGTATCCTGCGTTCACTTGGATGCAGGATACTCCAGCGCAAAAAAAAAAGCCCGCAGATCCAAGATTTGCGGGCTTTTTTTATCTGGAACGGGCTCAATTGATCGATGCGAGCCGTGACGGTTTGCGGGCCTTATCAAGCAAGGTATCGATCCGGTAACGTTCGCCTTCAAATGCGGTGCGCAGTTCACCGTCTAACGTCCGTCCCTTCGGCAGCTTGATCCGCATTGGATCCATATAGCGGCCATTGACCAGCACTTCATAATGAAGGTGCGGACCTGTCGATAGGCCTGTTGAACCGACATAACCTATGATTTGACCCTGGCTGACACGCGAGCCCTCCCGGACGCCTTTGGCGAAACCAGTCATGTGATTGTAGGTCGTCAGATAACCGTTGGTGTGCTGCAGTTCGATCCGCCGGCCGTAACCAGAGCTCCAGCCGGCTTTTTTCACAACACCATTCCCGGCGGCAAAGATCGGCGTTCCGCGCGGAGCCGCCCAATCGACGCCCCGGTGCATCTTTGTATATTTGTGGATCGGGTGGCGTCGCATACCAAACCCGGACCGGAACTTGCCGCCGTTCAGCGGTTTGCGGATCAGGAACTTTTTGGCACTTTGTCCAGAGCTGTCATAAAAATCGAGCACTTTGTCGTCCGGTGTGCGGTAGCGATAAAACTCGCGTTTGGTGCTGCCGGTTTTCAAAGATGCATAGAGGATTTTTGGCGCGGCCCCTGTTTCGCTTTCTGTAAAGAAGAGCTCCAAAGCGTCCCCAGGTTGAACACGGGCGTTGAAATCAACATCAAAGGAGAACATGCGGACCAGCTCGCCAATGATGCTCTCAGGCATCTCCTGTTCCAGGGCGGTCTGATAGAGGCTGTCGTAAATCGCCGGGGTGGGACCGCCATAGGAAATTCGGTCGGCTTCCTCAAAGGCGTTGGCTAGGAACGTGTCTGGTTCTTTGGCTTCAATATAGGCGCCGCTGTCTGAGCGGGCGACTGTCGCCTGGTGTTCGGTATCTGTATAGAGACTGACCCGCTCCGGGCGCAGGCGCTCCATGTTGTCCGGATCCGGCGCATAGGCAATGCGCAGGCGCTGGCCATCGGAAATCTCGCGGAGACCG